>DATGYO010000091.1:0-7828 GCA_035297905.1 Nocardioidaceae bacterium | reverse complement strand
GCGGTCACGGCGGTACGACGGCCGCTCCCCCTGCCGCTGGCGCGGGCCGCGGTAGCCGCCCGTCGTGCGACGAGGGGTCGTGCTGCGGCGGTGCGTCGACGCGGAGGCAACCTCCCCCGAGGTCGCGAGCGCCTCGGCGGTCATCGGCTGGGGCGCCGTGCGGATGTCGTGGTGACGCGACTCCACACCGGCACGCGACTGGAGCCGGAGCACCTCGTCGAGCTGACGCGGCGTCGTCAGGGTGACCACCGCACCGGACTCGCCCGCGCGGGCGGTGCGGCCCGACCGGTGCAGGTACGCCTTGGGGTCGTTCGGGGTGTCGTAGTGCACGACCAGCCCGACGCCGTCGACATGGATGCCGCGGGCTGCGACATCCGTGGCGACGACGACCCGGGCCTTGCCCGAGGAGAACTTGTGAAGGTTGCGCTCGCGGACCCGCTGGGAGAGGTTCCCGTGCAGGTCGACCGCCTCGACGCCGGCCTCGGTCATCGCGGCGGCGAGCTCGGTGGCCCCTTCGCGGGTCCGGGTGAAGACGATCGAGCGGGCGTTGGCCTCGACGAGCCGGGTGGCCGCCGCGACCTTGTCGCGGTAGCCGCCGACGACCAGCACGTGGTGGTCCATGGTGGTCACCGAGCCCTGGTTGGCGTCGAGCTCGTGGAGCTGCGGGCTGCGCAGGTGCTTGCGGACCAGCCGGTCGACGTCGCCGTCGAGGGTGGCCGAAAGGAGCAGCCGCTGACCGCCCTCGGGCGTCTGGGCGAGCAGCGCGTCGACCGCGGGGTAGAAGCCGAGGTCGCACAGGTGGTCGGCCTCGTCGAGCACGGTGATGGCGATGTCGTCGGTGCGGCAGGCGCCGCGCTCGATGAGGTCGCTGAGGCGTCCGGGTGTTGCGACGACGATGTCGGCGCCGTTGCGAAGCTGCTTGATCTGCCGGTCGTAGGGCGTTCCGCCGTACACGGTGGCGAGCTTGAGCCGCATGGCGTTGGCGAGCGGTTCGAGCGAGCGTCGTACCTGGGTGGCGAGCTCGCGCGTCGGCACGACGATCAGCGCACGCGGGTGCTTGGGCCGGCTGCGCTCGCCGGCGAGGCGCGCGAGAACGGGCAGGCCGAACGCCAGCGTCTTGCCGGAGCCCGTCTGCGCGCGGCCGAGGACGTCGTGACCGGCGAGGGCGTCAGGTACGACGGCCGCCTGCACCGGCGTGGGCGCGGTGATGCCCTGACGGGCAAGGGCCTCGACGAGGGAGGCGGGGAGGTCGAGGGACTCGAACGAGGTGCTGGGCACAGGGGTGGGCACAGGGGTGGGCAGGGTGGAATGGTCGACAGACAAAAGGGTGTTGCTCCAAGGGAATGGTCGGGCGCGTCCTAGCCCGGATGCCACGGCGTGGTCCGGCGAGCCTTGCGAGACGCAAAGGCGCCCGATCACTAGGTCCTGCGCGGCAGTTTCACTCTGCTCCGCGCACCCACACCGGGCACAGAAAAAGGCCTCGTCGGCCTTGGCTACTCATGAGTCTACGTCATGACTCGGCTCGACCCGAAAGCGGAAGGACGAGACGTCGGACACCTCCCGGACCGACCTGCACGGGGACTCCCCAGTCCTGCTGGTGCATGTGACAGGCTGCGCCCTCCCCACCATGCGCGTCGCAGGACGCGGCGCGGGCCGCGACGTGGAGAACGCCGTCGCCGACGGCCGGGTCGATGACGAGGGTCCGGCTGAGGTCGGTGGTGCGGCCCTCGCCGTCCTTGAGCAGCGCGGCCGGCGTCGCGGACACGAGCAGCTGGGTCGAGGGGCCGAACCGGTCGTCGACCTTCTGTCCCGGCGGCGGCTCGAAGGAGACGACGAGCTCCAGCTCGCCGCCGGCGACCTCGGTGACCGGCCGCTGTGTGGTGTGGGAGAACCCGTCGGCCCGGGCGGCCTGACCGAGAGGGACCCGGGTGAGGCGGTGCGCGGCCGACTCGACCACGAGCAGGTGCTCGCCGTCGAGGATCGCGCCACTGGGCTCGGCGAGGTCGGTCGCGGTCGTGGTCAGGGTCGCGGAGTCAGGGTCGTAGCGGCGGACGGCGCCGTTGTACGTGTCGCACACAGCGACCGACCCGTCCGGGAGGACCGTGACACCGAGCGGATGTTGGAGGAGGGCGACGTCTGCCGAGCCGTCCTGGAAGCCGAAGTCGAACAGCCCCTTGCCGACCGCCGTGTGGACCAGGCCATCCTCGACGTAGCGGAGCGACGAGGTCTCCGAGTCCGCGATCCACAACCGGTCGCCGTCGACGGCGAAGCCGGAGGTCTGGGCGAACCACGCCTGCTCGAGCGGACCGTCGAGCAGGCCCTCGTTGCTCGTGCCGGCAGCGACCTCGACCTCGCCGGTGACCGGGTCGAACGTCCAGAGCTGGTGGATGCCGGCCATCGCCATCCACACGCGGTCCTGCCACCAGGCCACGTCCCACGGGCTCGACAGGCTGGTGGTGCCGTCGCCCTGCATCCACTGCCGCCCATCACCCGCGAGGGTCCTCACGGTGCCTGTCGCGAGGTCCACCCCACGCAGCAGGTGGTTGACCGTGTCCGCGACCACGACGTCGTAGCCGACGGCCTCGGCCACCTCGGGCGGGAGCGCGACGAGGCCGTTGGGCTCGTTGAAGCTCGCCTCGTCGGCGTTTCCGTCGGCGCGTCCTCGTTGCCCCGTGCCGATGCGGCGAACGACTGTCTCCGCGTCGCCCGCGAGCTCGACGAGCTGGTGGTGCCCGGCGTCGGCAACGAGGAATCCACTGCCCTCGCCGGGAAGGCGAATCGCCTTGGCGGGGAACTTGAGGTCGCGCGGCTCGGGTGTGGGTGGGACATAGGGCGAGTCGCCGGGCTGGAGCGTGCCCCTCGCCAGGTGCTCGGTGCGGAGCTCGGCAATGAGCGCGTCGATCGCGTGCTCATGACCCTCACCGGCGTACTGCGCGACGACGTACCCCTCGGGATCGACGAGCACGAGAGTCGGCCAGGCGCGGGCGGTGTACGCCTCCCAGGTCGCGAGGTCCGGGTCGTCGAGCACGGGGTGAGCCACCTCGTAGCGCTCGACGGCTGCCGCGAGAGCCTCCGGGTCGGCCTCGTGGACGAACTTCGGGGAGTGCACGCCTATGACGACGAGCTCACCGTCGTACTTCTCCTCCAGCGGCCGCAGCTCGTCGAGGACGTGCAGACAGTTGATGCAGCAGAAGGTCCAGAAGTCGATCAAGGTGAAGCGGCCCCGGAAGTCGGAGATCGAGAACGACTTCCCTCCGGTGTTCAGCCAGGAGCGGCCACGGAGCTCAGGGGCGCGGACGCGGGGACGACGGTTCATGCTGACCAGTCTCTCTCGGCCCTGTTCGGGCTCCCCCGGCTGTGTCGGCGCCGGGGGTCGTTGGCCTCTGCTTCGGCGGGACCCGAGTCACTAGCGTGGAAGTGGCGTCAAGGAGGCCGAGTCGGCCGTTGCCCAGACGCTGTCAACGGCGACCCGGCGACAGAGATCCACCACAGGAGATGAGCGCCATGGTTGCCAGGCAGAGCTTCTACATCGACGCACCGGTCGAGACGGTGTTCGAGTACTTCAAGGACCCGAACTTGACGCGCGACGCCGCGCGTTACGAGCTCGGCGACGTGAAGGTGACCAAGGACGGCGTCGGCACCTTCTACACCTGGAGCTTCAAGGTCGCCGGACTCCGGTACGAGGGGCTTGAGCTGCTCACCGACGTCGTGCCCAACAAGCACATCACGGAGCGCTCCTCCGTTGCCCTCGCGGGCCGTTGGGAGTACGACTTCGAGCCGGAAGGCACCGGGACGAGGGTGACCATGACGATCCACCCGCGGTCGTTCTGGCAGTTCCCGCCGCTCGACCGGCTGGTGGGCTTCGCCTTCCCCCGGGTGAGCAAGGCGGTCATGCCGCGGTTCATCAAGACGATCGAGGAGGGTGCGAAGAGGAAGCCCCAGGCTGTGCCCGGGCAGCGCAAGGCCGCCGAAGGCCAGGCGCGTAAGCCGGCCACCAGCCGCTGAGCGGCGCCACCCCTGCCGTACCGTCCGACCGTGACCGGGGCTCGGGCTCAGGTGCGGCGGCCGTGGGAGCGTGGTTCGGTCACGAGCCGCTTCCCGTCGTCGCTGCGCCCGAGCTCGTCGCCGCGAGCACGGCTGCGTTCATGCTGCTGATCGCCTGGCGCACCGCTTCGGAGGCCCAGTTCCCTTCGGCGATCCTCTTGGCGCTGTCCTTCAGGTCCCGCTTGCTGAGCCCGACGACGCCGGGGTCTATCACCTTGTGAACCACCTTGAGCGCGCGGAGCAGGGCGATGACCGAGGCCACCTTGGCGTTACCTGTCATCCCGTTCTGCAGTGCGGTGGCAATCTCGGCACGTAGCGCGTACTCGTGAGCGGTGTCCTCGGCAGGCCACCTGCGTGTCGGGAACAGGCCCAGGATCTTGCCGCTCTCCACGCGAAGGAGGCCACGGTCCACGAGCCGCTCGTAGAGGCGGCGGCGGAGCTTCTTGCCGAGCGGGGCCACGACATCTCGCGGTCTCTTGCCCTGCTTCTTGTCCAGCTTGGTCAGGAGCTCGTCGAGCAACAGGTCGTCGGTCGGACTCGGGTCCCTGACCACGAGGCGGCCCTTGCGGACGCTGTCGGAGGGACCGGCCACGTCCACGCGGCCCATCAAGGTGAGCTCGATGAGCATCGCGCCGCCGAGCGCCACGTCTACCTCGGAGGCGGTCCCGGTGAGCTTCCCGCTGTCGTCGTCGGTCAGCAGCAGCAGGAGGTCCTCTGCGATGAGCATGGCTAGACAATAGTTCGCACGGCCGATGTCCTACGCTTCCGCGCATGATCTCGGACCAGGAACGCCTGAGCGGGTACGTCGAGGCATGGCGGAGCGCCGTGGACGACGTCGTGACCCTGCTGAGAAGCCTTGACGACTCCGACTGGGCCAAGCCCACAGACCTCCCCGGCTGGGACGTGAAGGGAGTCGCCAGCCACCTCGCGCACCTCGAGTCGGAGCTCTCAGGAGTCAAGCAGAAGCGCGTGGAGCTGCCCGAGCGCGACCACTACACCGCGCCTACGGCGATGTACACCGAGCTCGGGCTGGTCGCCCGCGCGGACATGACCGGGGCCCAGATCACCGACGAGCTCGAGCAGTGCGCCAAGGTCCGGTACGAGCAGCTGCTCGCCGACCCGCCGACCGACGGCAAGGCCGATCCCCCGCGCACGCCGGGCAAGATCGGCTGGAACTGGGAGACCCTGCTCAGCAACCGTGTCCTCGACGTGTGGATGCACGAGCAGGACATCCGGCGCGCGATCGACCGCCCCGGTGGGATGAACACGCCGGGCGCCGCGCACACGGTGGCGACGTTCACGCGCAGCTTCCCTTACACGGTCGGCAAGCGCGTGGCGCCTCCGGCGGGTACGACGGTGGTGCTCGATGTGACGGGTGTGAGCGCCGTGCACCTCGCCGTGGAGACGAACGGGTCCGGGCGCGCCGTACCTCTGACTGCCGACCCCTCGCAGCCGTCGGCGTCTCTCCGGATGGATGTCGAGACGTTCGTGGTCCTCGCCGGCGGGCGGCGCAAGCCCGAGGCGGTGGACGTGAAGGTCGAGGGCGACGAGTCGCTTGCCCGACAGGTGCTCGAGGCGATGGCGGTCACCCCGTGAAGAACGCCCACCAGTGGACGCTCGACGACATCCCGGACCTGACCGGGAAGCGGGCCCTGGTCACGGGGGTGACCAGCGGTCTTGGTGAGCACACCGTCCTGGAGATGGCCCGCAAGGGCGCTTCGGTGGTGATGGCCGCGAGGTCGGAGACCAAGCTGCGGGGTGCGGTCGACGACGTGAAGCGGGTGCTTCCCAACGCCGAGCTCATCCCGCTCGTGATGGATCTTGCCGATCTGGGCTCCGTGCGACGTGCGGTCGACGAGGTCAAGGGCCTGGGACCTCTGGACATCCTGATCAACAACGCAGGCGTGATGGCGACGCCGTACCACCGAACCGTGGACGGCTTCGAGCTGCAGTTCGGCACCAACCACCTCGGGCACTTCGCGTTGACCGGGCAGCTCTTCCCGCAGCTCGCTGCCGCGGAGTCGGCGCGGGTCGTGACCGTGGCGTCCCAGGCCCACCGCTATGTGCGCTCGGTGCCGCTGACCGACCCGCGTACGGGGAACGGCCACTACAGGAAATGGATCGCGTACGGGCAGTCCAAGCTCGCCAACCTGCTGTTCGCGTTCGAGCTGGACAGGCGTGCACGCGCTGCAGGGACTGCCGTGCGCTCCATGGCTGCGCATCCGGGGTACGCCGCCACCAACCTCATGCACAACGGCCTCAACATGGGCGGGGTCAAGGCCGACGGCGCGATCGTCGTCGGGGCCACGCGGCTCCTGGCGCAGCCGTCGGAGATCGGCGCTCAACCGTCGTTGATGGCGGCGACGATGCCGGGGCTGCCGGGTGGCAGCTACTGCGGACCACGAGGGTTCGCGGAGATGCGCGGCAGGCCGACCGTCGTGACCGCGTCGCGGGTCGCGCGCGACGAGACGCTCGCGCGCGAGCTGTGGAAGGTCTCCGAGGAAGCGACGAGGGTCCACTTCCCCTGATCGCCGGCGGCCCTCGTCCTGGTTGCGCTGAGCCATGGTTGCCCGGCCGAGCGCTTGCCCGTTTGTCATGGCCGACGACCAGCTGGAACGATCTCGGGATGGTTTCCAGCCCCTGGCCGATGCGCGTCGGTTCTGTCCTTCTGCGGGAAGCGCGCGAGGACGACATCGATCAGCTGCTGTCCTTTCGCAACGACCCCGAAGTCAACCGGTTCATGCTCCGTACGCATGTCGACCCGGCGGAGTTCCGCGAGGAATGGCTGGCTGTGCCGACCTGTGATACCGACTTCTCCTGCGTTGCCGAGCTCGACGGAACCGTTGTCGCGATGGGCTTTCTCGAGGTCGTGGACGGTATGGGCCAGCCCGGGATGCCCACGCGCACAGAAGGTGTCATCGGGTACATCGTCGAGCCGGGCTCTGCAGGGAAGGGCGTGGCGAGTGATCTCGCCTGCGGCCTGCTCACCGCAGCATTCGACCGACTGGGACTTCGGCGCGTCACCGCGAGCTGCAACGCCGACAATCCCGCCTCTGCGAGGGTGCTCGAGAAGGCGGGGATGCGGCGAGAACAGCACGGAGTCGAGGACTCCTGGCATGCCGAGCTTGGCTGGGTCGACGGATACCAGTACGCGATCCTTGCCCGCGAATGGCACGCCATGCACTGCCCGGAGCGAGCCCTGAACTGAAGTCAGGGGTGCGCCGCAGTAGCGGCGGGGTGTGATGAAACGGGCGGCTTGTGCGTGACAACGGGGCGGTCATCGTCGGCGAGACCTGCCGGGAAGAGCGGGCCGATGTGTCATTCGGACTGGTCTGGCCCACTCACCCGAAATGTCGGTGGTCGCACGTATGTTCGACTCATGTTGGACACCGTCGCGATCGCCGAGCTGGACGGGGCCGCGGCGTGTGTGGCGCTGGACCGGGCCCGGTCGGTGCTGGTGGCCGCGGAGGTGGCGGAGTTCTTCTTGGCCGCGCACTGGGCGGACCTGCACCCGGGTTAGGCGGTCGAGGAGGAGCGTCGTGCGCGGCGGCGTCGGGGTGGGCGGAGCCCGCGGGGGTCCGAGCGGGGCCGGCAGCTGGGTGCCGACGGGACGCCGTTGGTGGCGGAGTTCGCGCCGATGGAGCTCGGGGTGCACCTGGGCATGGGCTACGTCGCCGCGGCCACGCTGCTTCGGGATGCGTTGAACGTGCGGCACCGGCACCCGGCGCTGTGGGCCACCCTCGGCCGCGTCCTGCCCACCCCCAACGACACTCCCAGCGACACT
>DATGYO010000090.1:0-4009 GCA_035297905.1 Nocardioidaceae bacterium | reverse complement strand
TGAGACCCTGGAGTCATCGGCGGCGATCATGTCTCCTTGCTCCATCGCAGAGACGTGGCTCTCGAGCTCGCGGAGCATCGTGTAGTAGGGCGAGAGCCGTGCGCCGGCCAGGTCGAACATGCGCGGCAGGAAGAAGATCGGGCTCGTCGTAGGCAGTTCTTCAGGCGACGGCTTCCCGAAGTTGGCGTGGATGAAGAAAGGCGTCTCGTGCAGGGCCCGAACGCTGTTCTTCCGGTAGAGCGCCTTCGGGGTGCCGGCCGGAAGGTGGTCGCCGTACAGCACGACGATGGTCTTCTCGTTGGAGTGGTCGAGGGCGCTGATGAAGTCGGCGATCGCCTGGTCGCTGTACTTGATGCCACGCGCATACCCGCCCACCACGGCAGCCATGCGCGGGTTCAGACCGTCGACCTTGATCGGGTCGGAGTATCTGCCGACGTACGGCGTGTGGTTCTGCATCGTGACGAGGTTGACGTACACCGGCTTGTCGTTGGCCTGGATCGTGTCGAGCACCTGGCTGAACGCGGAGGCGTCCGAGATGTAGCGGTTCCTCTCGATGGTGCCGCGGTGCGTCATCTGGTTCTGCGAGATGAACTTGGAGAACCCGAGGATCGGGTAGACCTTGTCACGCTGGTACATCGTCGGTGAGTACGGGTGGATCGCCACGGTCTTGTGGCCCATCTGGTTGAACATCTCGACCGCTGACGGGAACGACCTGTAGTGGGGGACGAGCTGCTGGAACGGCGTGTCGAGAGCCGAGTTGAACTGCGACATGGAGAGACCCGTCATCGTCTCGAACTCCATCGTCGAGGTCCCGCCCCCGATCTTCTGGGTGAGCATGTGGCCGTGCGGGCCCTGCGCCATGATCTGGCGGGTGCGGGGGAGCGGATCCTCGGCGAGCTTCATGCCTTTGAGCCGCGTGAGGTCGCTGAAGGACTCCGACAGGATCGTCACGACGTTCACGTGGTCCATCGCACGAGGGTCGCGGTCGCCGTACTGCTTCTCCGCCTCGGCGGTGTACTTGGCGACGATCTTCTCCATCGTCGCCCGTGAGTAACCCGGGGGCTTCTTCATGGCGGGGATGTCGAGGTTGTACAGGAAGCCGCCGACGAAGCCGTTGGCTCTGTAGTTGTGGGGCTGGCTCGCCTTCTTCCAGTGCGCCCCGGCTGCCTGGAACGTCTTGCGCCAAGGGTTGCCGGGATGGTTGAAGTGCGTCAGGGAGGACAGCAGCAGGATGCTCAGGCCGACCCCCGCCACGCGCAGGACGACCACCGTCACACCCCAGCGTGGGGGACGGGGGACAGATGCCTTCCGGTGCAACCACACCTTGAAGAGCTTGCTGAGCCCCCAACAGAACGCGACCAGGAACACAAGTCCGCCGAAGGTCATCCAGAGCATCCGGGGATCGACCATCTCCATCAGGAACTTCGGCTCCATCAAGAAGACAAGGTCGCGCGGGTAGATCGGCTCCTGCCGCTCGACCCACTTCACGTTGCTCGCGATGCCGAGCAGCGCTGCGATGCTCAAGACAAGCGCCGAGGTGATCCACATCCGACCGGTGATCGCGAGGACCACGCCCACGACCAGAAGCAGCACCAACGCGCCAACCACGACCACGCCCGGCTCGCCGACGACGAGGCCAAGGACGTAGCGCCAGTTCCCGCCCGTGCGAGCGGTCTCGAGTCCCAGCTCGGCGAGGAACGCGACGAGAGCGCTGAAGGCCAAGTAGATGCCGACGGGTCTTGCGGCGGGCTTCAGGTGGAGCCACAGTCGACGGGGGAACGTCGACCGGTCCGACGTCCGGGCCGGATCGGCGGGGGCGCCGTCAGCAGCGGCCCCGTCGGGGTCGCCCTCGCTGTGGCCGCGTTCTTTCACAGTCATTCAGTGTTTCCCCGAATCCGAGCCGGCGAACCGGCGTCAATCTCCCAGAGGTCAGACGGTACCTACATGACCGTTTTCCCGAGTGCAGACGCGCGCAATCGTGACGCGAGCAACGCGTAAGACGTAACGCTCGCGGCTGACGGATGGTTCCCGAAACTGTCGGCGCCTCCTGACAAGGTCCAGGACAAGACGGAACTGACTCATCCAGGAGACGACATGAGCGTGCAGATCGACTGTGACACCTGCGTGGTCCGCGGCCCCGCTTGCACCGACTGCGTGGTGACCGTGTTGCTCGGTCCACCCCCGGAGATGGGCTTCGACGACGACGAGCGGCGTGCGCTGGACGTGCTGGCAGGCTCGGGGCTCGTGCCGCCGCTCCGGATGGTGGCACCGTTGTCAGGTCCCGATCTGGACGCGGCATCGGCCTGAGATGCCAGGCAAACCAGCGCAGGGGGTAAATCGGGCAAAGTGGTCTACCCCACACCAGAGGTGCGTTTGCGGCGAACCCGTCTAGACCCTTAACCTTGCCCCGGCACCTGTACAAGTTGGCCAGACCGGGTCGGCTCGGGTGCCGCGCCGAGTCTGGGTCTCGACCGACGAAGTCATGGCCCGGAGCCGGGGAACCAAGTTCCTTGGGGTGAATCGCGTGCCAGTCGGCCACGACATGTGGCCGATTTGTATGCGTAGGGTCTCTTTGCCGCCCGAACCCGTCAGCTCACCTGGTAGGCGTCAGGACAAAGAGGAGACCGTCCGCTCGTGCTCGACGGCCGGAAGCGCATCGCCAGTGTCATTGCAGCCTGCGGCATCGCCACCCTCAGTGGCTCGCTGCTCGTAGCAACCCCCAGCTACGCAGAGCCGGACATCAAGGATGTCCAGGCGCGTGTCGACAAGCTCTACCACGAGGCGGAACAGGCCTCGGAGCGTTACAACGACGCCCGGGTCGAGCTTCAGCACACGCAGACGCGGCTGAAGTCGCTGCGAGCCGACCTCGGCCGGCAGCAGGAGAAGGTCGAAGGCGTGCGAGCGCGCGTCGCCTCGACGGTCGTCTCGCAGTACCAGGGTGAGGCGCTCTCCACGACCAGCCGGGTGTTCCTCTCCCAGGACCCGGACAAGTTCCTCGACCAGCTCACCGTCGTGTCGGCGTACAACGACCAGCAGGCTCAGCTGATGTCGGAGTTCGCGACACAGATGAAGCAGCTCGAGCTTCGCGAGGCTGCGGCCAAGCGTGAGCTCGCCGAGGTCGCGCAGACCGAAGACAGGCTGGCCAAGGAGAAGGCCGAGATCGACCAGAAGTCGCACGAGGCGAAGGCGCTCCTCGACGACCTCGAGTCCAAGGCCGCGGCCAGGCAGGCTCGGACGAGCCGGAGCGCGGAGCGCCCCTCGCTCCCCAACGTCGCTGCGTCCGGCCGCGCGGGTGCAGCGGTGAACTACGCATCGGCCCAGGTCGGCGACGCCTACGTGTACGGCGCCTCCGGGCCGGATGCCTACGACTGCTCGGGCCTCACCATGATGGCGTGGGCGCAGGGTGGCGTGAGTCTCCCGCACTCCGCGAGCGCGCAGAGCGGCATGGGCACCCCGGTGTCGTCCTCCGACCTCCAGCCGGGTGACCTTGTCTTCTACTACAGCCCGGTGAGCCACGTCGGCATCTACATCGGCAACGGCAAGATCGTCCACGCGGCCAACCCGAACAGCGGCGTCGAGGTCTCCGACGTCTTCTCGATGCCGTTCTCCGGTGCCCGCCGCTTCGGCTGAGAAGGCCACTCGAGCCGGCCGCCCACTCTTGTGGGTGGCCGGTTTCGTGCTGTTGGCACTCGTGGTGGGAGTCGTCACCTACCGCGCGTTCGGTCGTCAGGTCATCGTCCCGGCGGCCACGGAGAAATCTTACGGGACCGAGACGCTCAGCCGGGCGGACGAGGCGAACCGGCTGTTGCTTCGTCTGAAGTCTGTGCTCGACAACGGCACCCGCAAGCAGGCGATGGCGCTCGCCGCACCGGGGGAGCCGACCGCCCGGCACGACCTCGGCATGATCTATGACAACGTCCACGACCTGCGAGTCGCCGACCTCTCCCTGAGGTTCATCGACGACCGGCCGGGTGAGCTCAGCGACGCGGAGCGACGTACTCTCGGCCGA
>DATGYO010000089.1:0-14226 GCA_035297905.1 Nocardioidaceae bacterium | reverse complement strand
CTTGCCGACGCCGGGCTCACCGATCAGGACGGGGTTGTTCTTGGTGCGGCGCGAGAGCACCTGCATCACGCGCTCGATCTCCTTCTCGCGCCCGATGACCGGGTCGAGCTTTCCTTCGCGCGCGGCCTGCGTGTAGTTGCGACCGAACTGGTCGAGCACCAGCGACGAGGAGGGAGCACCCTCCGGCGCGGTGCCGGCGGTTGCGGTCTCCTTGCCCTGGAAGCCCGAGAGCAGCTGGATCACCTGCTGGCGGACCCGGTTGAGGTCGGCGCCGAGCTTGACCAGCACCTGGGCTGCGACGCCCTCACCCTCACGGATCAGGCCGAGCAGGATGTGCTCGGTGCCGATGTAGTTGTGGCCGAGCTGCAGCGCCTCGCGCAGCGACAGCTCGAGAACCTTCTTCGCCCGGGGCGTGAAGGGGATGTGGCCACTCGGGGCCTGCTGGCCCTGGCCGATGATCTCCTCGACCTGCGCACGCACAGCCTCCAGCGAGATACCGAGGCTCTCGAGCGCCTTTGCAGCGACGCCCTCACCCTCGTGGATCAGGCCCAGGAGGATGTGCTCGGTGCCGATGTAGTTGTGGCTGAGCATCCGGGCCTCTTCCTGGGCCAGGACGACCACCCGGCGGGCTCGGTCTGTAAACCGCTCGAACATAGTCTTCTCATCGCTCCTTGCGTGCTCACGCCGACACTGCGACGGGGGCTTCTTCCGTGAACTCTAACCACACGGTGGAAGGTTGTCTGTGCCCCGACCGCTGGCACACGACCGGTCGTCTGACCGGCACCTGTCGGCTCTGACAGGGACAACTCCCCGTCCAACGTATGTGTTCCCCCTTGGGGAAGGTCCACGCTTCGCTGAGAGCGAACGAGACAGGTCTAGTGCGCTGCGGCGTAAGCCTCTCGGACCTCCGCCGAGACCCTGCCCCGCTCGGGGACGTCCCAGCCGTTCTCCCGGGCCCACCGCCGGATGTCGGACGCGCTCGGTCCGGCCTCCCCGCCGGCGGCGACTCGCTGCCCCTTCTTGCGGCGCCCGCCGACCCGCCGGCCGGCCTGGATGTAACGACCGAGCGCGTCTCGAAGCACCGCCGCGTTGGCCTCGCTCAGGTCGATCTCGTAGTCGACGCCGTCGAGCGCAAACGTGACGGTCTCCGACGCGTCGTTGCCGTCGAGGTCGTCGACCAGGACGACATTTACTCGCTGTGCCATTTCCCTCGGCCTTTCCAGGCTTCCCCGTCATGGATACAGAGCGGCATCCCATGGTGGAGCCGCCGGTGAATAACATAGCCGCCCATCTACGTGTTTTCATCAAAGCACCGCATTGCGAACGCGGAAAGGCGGAAAAGATGACCGCTGAGCGTGCGCGGGCTCACCTGATTTGGGCTACCCAATTACCGGGCACGAACAACTGATCGCGGTTTCACAAAGGCGACCGCGATTAGCAGACCTGGCGCGAACCGAACGACCGACCCAGCGCGGGAAACGCCTACCGCGTCCGGTCAGCCGGAAGAAAATGCGCCTCACCAGATTGCATGAGGCGACGTGCTGCAATCACGCTCTGGTCACGGTGTCGCTCCACGCGGCACTGCGGTCTAGGCATTTGCCACAAGGAGTTGCAATTCGCCGTCGAAGTACTCTGCGGCGCCAATTATTCGGGACGCAGCAGCGGGAAGAGGATCGATTCGCGGATTCCGACGCCGGTGAGCAGCATCACGAGCCGGTCGATTCCCATCCCCATACCGCCAGCGGGCGGCATTCCGAACTCCATTGCGCGCAGGAATGCCTCATCGAGCTCCATCGCCTCCGGGTCGCCCTGGGCTGCGAGCAGTGACTGCGCGACAAGACGTTCCCGCTGGATGACCGGGTCGTTGAGCTCGGAGTACGCCGGCGCTAGCTCCACGCCATTGATGATCAGGTCCCACGCCTCGACGAGACCGGGGTGCTCCCGATGAGGCTTGGCGAGCGGACGCACCGCCTCGGGGTAGTCCCGGACGAACGTGGGCTGGATCAGGGTGTGCTCGACGAGCTTCTCGTAGAGCTCGAGGGCCACCTCTCCGGCGTTCCAGTGCGGCTGGAGCTCGACGTGGTGGCGGTCGGCGTACTTCCGCAGCGTGTCCGCCGACGTGGTCACGTCGACCTCCTCGCCGAGCGCCTCGGAGATGAGCTCGAAGAGCGTGGCGTCCCGCCACGGCGCCTCGAGGTCGATCTCGGAGCCGTCCCGCGCCTCGATCACGGTCCGGCCGATCGCCCGGGCCGACTCGATCACCAGCGTGCGGGTCAGCTCGGCCATCGTGTTGTAGTCGCCGTAGGCCTGGTAGGCCTCGAGCATCGAGAACTCCGCCGCATGGGTGGAGTCCAGGCCCTCGTTGCGGAAGGTCCGGCCGATCTCGTAGACCCGGTCGACGCCTCCGATCATCGCCTTCTTCAGGTCCAGCTCGAGCGCGATACGCAGCAGCATCGGCTGGTCGAAGGCGTTGAGGTGCGTGCGGAACGGGCGGGCGGCCGCTCCTCCGTTGGTCAGCTGGAGGACGGGGGTCTCCACCTCGACGAATTCCCGGGAGTCCAGCACCGAGCGGAGCGTCCTGAGCACCGTCGCCTTGGCGCGCACGATCGAGCGCGCGTCGGGGTTGACGATCATGTCGACGTAGCGCAGGCGGACCCGCGCCTCGTCCGAGAGCGGCTTGTACTCGTTGGGCAGCGGGCGCAGGGTCTTCGCCACCATCTGCCAGGCCGTGGCCTGCACCGAGAGCTCTCCGCGGCGGCTCGTGACGACCTCGCCCTGCACGGCGACCAGGTCGCCGAGGTCGACGAGGGACTTGAACTCGTCGAGCTGGTCCTGCCCGACGTCGGCGAGCGACAGCATGACCTGGAGCTCGGTGCCGTCACCCTCCCGCAGCCGGACGAAGCAAAGCTTGCCGGTGTTGCGGAGGAAGATCGCCCGGCCCACGACGGCGACGTGCTCGCCGGTGTGGGTGTCCGGCTCGAGGTCGGCGCCGTCGTACTTCGCCCGGATCTCCTTGAGCGTGTGGGTCCGCTCGACGAGCAAGGGGTACGCCGGGCGGCCGGACTCGAGCAGACGCTCCCGCTTCTCGCGGCGCACGCGCATCTGCTCGGGGAGGTCCTCCTCCTCGGCCGGGGCTGCGGGGCGTGTCTGGTCGGTCATGGTGCTCAAGCCTATGCGCCCGGGCGACTCGGTTTCCTCAGGGGTTGTTGCGGTGGAACACCAGCTCGAGGCCCATGAGAGTGAGCCAGGGTGCGTGGTCGGTGACTGTGCTGCACTCGTCGACGACGAGAGGCGCAAGCCCCCCGGTGGCGATCACGTTCACGCCGTCGGCCGGCTCCAGCTCGCGGATCATGCGCGTGACGATCCCGTCGACCTGGCTGGCGAAGCCGTACAGCACGCCCGACTGGAGCGCCTCGACGGTGTTCTTCGCGATCACGTGCCGGGGCGGGAGCAGCTCGACCTTCCTCAGCTGCGCGCCGCGCCGGCCGAGCGCCTCGAGGGAGATCTCGATGCCCGGGGAGATCGCGCCGCCGATGTACTCCCCCTTCGGGCTCACCACGTCGAAGGTGGTCGCGGTGCCGAAGTCCACGACGATCGACGGGCCGTCGTACAACGTCGCGGCGGCGAGCGCGTTGATGATCCGGTCGGAGCCGACCTCGCGCGGGTTGTCCATCAGGATCGGCACGCCGGTGCGCACGCCGGGCTCGACCACGACGTGCGGGATCTCGCCGTAGTACCCCTTGAGCATCTCGCGCCACTCGTGCAGCACCGAGGGCACCGTGGAACAGACCGCGACCCCGCCAGGGTGGTGGTCCGAGTCTGCGACGAGGTTGCGGATGAGCACGGCCCACTCGTCGGCGGTACGACGCTCGTCCGTCGCCACCCGCCAGTGCGCGGAGACGTCTCCCCCGGAGAGCAGACCGACCGTCGTGTGGCTGTTGCCGATGTCGGCGCACAGCAGCGGTGCTCCGGCGCCGCGCGACAACGTCATGACGGGCCGCCGAAAGCCCGCAGGTCCATCGCGATGTCCAGGACCGGTGCCGAGTGCGTGAGCGCGCCCACCGCGAGGTAGTCGACGCCCGTCGACGCGACCTCACGCGCGTGGTCGAGGCTCAGGCCACCCGAGGCCTCGAGCTTGGCGCGGCCGGCGTTGATCCCGACCGCCTCCCGCATCGTCGCCGCGTCCATGTTGTCGAGGAGGACCTGGTCGGCGCCCGCGTTGAGCACGTCGGTGAGCTGTTCGAGCGAGGTGACCTCGACCTGCACGGGCACCTCGGGGAAGGTCCTGCGGACCGCCTCGTAGGCCTCCACCACTCCTCCGGCGGCGAGCACGTGGTTGTCCTTGACCAGGGCCTGGTCGGAGAGGGTCGCCCGGTGGTTGCGCCCGCCGCCACAGCGCACGGCGTACTTGTCGAGCGCGCGGAAGTGCGGCGTCGTCTTGCGGGTGTCGCGCACCTGGGCCCCGGTGCCTTCGAGGGCGTCGACCCAGCGACGGGTGGTCGTGGCCACCCCGGACATGTGGCACAGGTAGTTCAGCGCGGTGCGCTCGGCTGTCAGCAGGGCCTGCACCGGACCGTGGACGCTCATCACCACGTCGCCGCGCCTGACGGTGCTGCCGTCGGCCGCCTTGCGAGCGATCTCGACGTCGCCGGCGACGAAGCGGAGCACGAGCTCGGCGACCGCCCCGCCCGCCAGCACGCCGTCGGCGCGGGCGACGAAGTCCGCCCAGGCCATCGCGTCGGCCGGGATGGTCGCCTCGGTGGTGACGTCCGCGACCGGCACGTCCTCCTCGATCGCGTCCACGACGCTGTCGTACACGTCCCGGGGGTCGAGGCCCGCGTCCGCCAGCTCGGTGACGAGTGCGGTCGGCAGGTCGGCGAAGGGGGTCCGGACGATGCTCACAGCACTTCTCCTGTCGTCGTGGGCGCGGGGTCAGTATGCAGCGGGGGGACGTACTCCACCCGCAACATGCCGCCTTCGCCCATCCGGGTATCCACGTGCCCCGACCAGTGCACGTCGTCCCGCTCCGGGAAGTCCTCGCGCCAGTGCGAGCCGCGGGTCTCCCTGCGGATGCGGGCGGCCTCGACCAGCACCGTGGCGACGGTGAGCAGGTTCGTCGCCTGCCAGGACCCCACCCCCGGCACCCCGCCCGGGGTATGCGCGATCTCCTCGAGCCTCTCGGCCGCCTCGGTGAGACCCAGGTCGGAGCGCAGCACCCCCGCGTGCTCGGTCATGACCCGCTGGACGGCAGCCGCGGCGACCGCGGGCACGAGCCCTTCGGTACGACGGTCAGCGGCAGGTTCCTGGGCCGGCGGCAGCTCTCGCACGAGGGCGTCGGCGATCCGGCGGGAGAACACGAGCCCCTCGAGCAGGGAGTTCGAGGCGAGACGGTTCGCCCCGTGCACGCCCGAGCAGGCCACCTCGCCCGTGGCGTAGAGCCCCGGCAGGGAGGAACGGCCGTCGAGGTCCGTGGCGACGCCGCCCGAGGCGTAGTGGCAGGCGGGAGCCACCGGGATCAGCTCGGTCACGGGGTCGATGCCGTGGCTGCGGCAGGAGGCGAGGACCGTCGGGAACCGGCGCTCCCACTTCTCGGCCCCGAAATGTCTCGCGTCGAGCCACATGTGCTCGGTGCCGGTCTCGCGCATCCTGCGCATGATGGCCTTCGCCACGACGTCGCGGGGCGCCAGGTCGGCGAGGGGGTGCAGGCCTTGCATGAAGCGCGAGCCCTCGTGGTCGACGAGGAACGCGCCCTCTCCCCGCACCGCCTCGGAGATCAGCGGCTGTTGCCCGTGGGACTCCTCGCCGAGCCACATCACGGTCGGGTGGAACTGCACGAACTCCAGGTCGCGCAGCACCGCTCCGGCGCGCAGCGCGAAGGCCATGCCGTCGCCGGTCGCGACCGAGGGGTTCGTGGTCGCGGAGAAGACCTGCCCCATGCCGCCGCTGGCCAGCACGACCGCCCGGCACCGGACCGCGCCGACACCGCTCTCCTCGCCCTCGCCGATCACGTGCAGGGTCACGCCCGCGACACCGCCGTCCGCCCCGGGGATGAGGTCGAGGGCGAGCGCGTGCTCGATGACCGTGATGTCGGGCGCCGCAGCCACAGCGGCGACCAGGGCGCGCTGGATCTCCGCCCCGGTCGCGTCGCCACCGGCGTGGGCGATCCGGTCGCGCAGGTGGCCGCCCTCGCGGGTCAAGGACAGCTCGCCGGCCGCGGTCTGGTCGAAGTTCGTGCCGAGCGCGATCAGCTCACGGACGGCGTCGGGCCCCTCGGTGACGAGCGTGCGGACCGCGGCCTCGTCGCACAGCCCCGCACCCGCGACAAGGGTGTCCCGCAGGTGCTGGTCGGGGGTGTCCCCGGGGCCGAGCGCGGCCGCGATCCCGCCTTGTGCCCAGGTCGTGGACCCCGCGGAGAGCAGCTCCTTGGTCACGACCAGGACGTGGATGCCCGGCCGGGACGAGCGGATCCGGAGTGCGGCGGTGAGCCCGGCGATGCCGGAGCCGATGACCACCACGTCGGCCTGTGTCTCCCAGCCGGCGGGCGCAGCGGCGAGGCGCTCCGGGAGCCTTGGGCGCCTCACCACGGCCGACGCCTACCGGGTGCCGGAGTAGGTGAGGTCCCCGCGCAGCAGACCCGTGCCCGGGAGCGCCTCGGCGGGGTCCGAGCCGGTGCCCACGACCTTGTTGCCCGCGTCGACGAAGACCACGCTCGGCTTGTACTCCCTCGCCTCCGCCGTCTCCATCTGTCCGTAGGCGATCAGGATGACCAGGTCACCGGGCTGCACGAGACGCGCCGCGGCGCCGTTGATGCCGATCACGCCGGAGCCGCGCTCCCCCGCGATCGTGTATGTCTCCAGGCGTGCGCCGTTGGTGATGTCGACGATGTGCACCAGCTCGCCGGGGAGCAGGTCCGCGGCGTCCAGCAGATCCTCGTCGACCGTCACGGAGCCGACGTAGTGCAGGTCGGCCTGCGTCACCGTCGCGCGGTGGATCTTGCTCTTCATCATGGTTCGCAGCATCAGATGCTCCCTGCTCGTTCGCCCAGGACGAGGGCGGTGTTGTCGATGAGGCGAGTGGTGCCGACCCGGGCCGCGACGAGCAGCCGGGCCTCTCCGGAGTCGGGGACCGGGCCCAGGTCGGGCGCGGTCAGCGCCAGGTAGTCGAGGTCGACGCCCTCGGCGTCGGGGCCGTTGAGAACGGCGCGGGCGGCCACGAGGACGTTGTCCGCCCCGTCCGGCCCGGCCTCGGCGCCCGCGGCGAGGGCCTTGGACAGCGCCAGTGCCGTGCGGCGCTGGTGCTCGTCGAGGTAGACGTTGCGCGACGACAGTGCGAGGCCGTCGTACTCCCGGACGGTCTCGACCCCGACCACGTCGACGCCCATGCACAGGTCGGCCACCATCCGCCGGATGAGGACGAGCTGCTGGTAGTCCTTCTGCCCGAAGAACGCGAGGTCGGGAGCCACGAGCCCGAACAGCTTGGCCACGACGGTCAGCACGCCACGGAAGTGCCCCGGCCGGATCTTGCCCTCGAGGATCGTGGCGAGGGGACCGGGCTCGAGGGTCACCTGCGGCTCCCCACCCGGGTACACCTCCTCGACCGACGGCGCGAAGACCACGTCCACACCTTCGGCAGCGCAGACCTCGAGGTCGGCGTCGAAGGTCCGCGGGTAGCGGTCGAGGTCCTCCCCCGGGCCGAACTGCATCGGGTTCACGAAGATCGAGACGACCAGCGCATCGGTCTCGCCGGCGCGCTCGCGGGCGCTGCGCATCAGCGCCGCGTGCCCGTCGTGGAGCGCGCCCATGGTCGGGACCAGGGCGACCCGTCCGCCCACGGAGCGGACGTCCGCGAGAGCCTGCGCCAGCTCCGCGCGGGTCGAGACGACGAGGGGGCGGCGTACGGCTCGGCTCAGGTCAGCGGCGCCGGTGCTCACGCGATCGTCCGGCGGTGCTCGGCCAGGGCGTCGTTGAGGATGCCGATGAGCTTGGCAGCACGGATCGGCAGCAGCCGGCCGTCGAGGACGGCGCGGTTCGCCGTGGCGCGGGCCATCGCGACGTACGACTCGAGCGTGGACGGCGAGCTGACCGCGATGTCGGCGAGGTGGGCGCGCACCGTGTTCACGTCGCCGCGGACGATCGGCCCGGTGAGGGCTGCGTCGCCGTAGGAGAGCGCGTTGTCGAGGGCAGCGGTCAGCAGCGGGCGAAGCGTCGCGGCGGGGTCCTCGGCGCCGGACTCGCGCAGGAGGTCCATGGCCTGGGACACGAGGGTGACCAGGTGGTTGGCGCCGTGCGCGAGGCCGGCGTGATAGAGCGTGCGGCGGTCCTCCGGGACCCAGATCGCGGTGCCGCCGAGGTCGGCGACCAGCGACTCGGCGAGCGCCCTCGTGTCCGGGGTGGCGGTCACGCCGAAGACGCACCCGGAGAGGCGTGCGAGGTCCACGTCGGTGCCGGTGAAGGTCATCGCCGGGTGCATCGCGAGCACGTGGGCTCCGCGCTCGGCGGCCGGCGCGAGCGCAGCGAGCCCGTGCTTGCCGGAGGTGTGCACGACGTACTGCCCGCGGCGGATCGCCCCGGCGGCGCTCAGCATGTTCACGACGTTCTCGAGCATGTCGTCGGGAACGGTCAGCAGCAGCAGGTCGCAGGCCCGTGCGACAGCCGTCGGCTTGTCGACATGGACGCCCGGAAGCAGCGTCTCGATGCGGGTACGTGATGCCGGGGACTCACCGGCGACGGCCACGATCTCATGGCCCGCGGCTCGGAGTGCTGCCGCGAGAACGGCGCCGACACGACCGGCGCCCACAACCCCAATGCGGGTCATCGAACTCACCTTTCGTTCCAGTCCCCGGATCGGGGTACCGGACGGTTTGCTGGGCTCGTGCACATCGAGGGTACGCCGGACATAAGGGCTGCGATAGGTGGGCCTGGTCACAACCTGACGGGCGGGGCAGCCGTCGCCGATCGCCACGTAACCTGACGGCATGACCGGCCCCACCCCGCTCGGCATGCCGCCGATCCCGCCTCCGACGGCCGATCCTCCGTGGAAGAAGGCCTGGGACGCCGCCCTCTACGGTCCCGGGGGGTTCTTCCGCCGCGAGTCACCGGCCGCGCACTTCCGCACCTCGGTCCACGCCTCGCCGCTGTTCGCCCGAGCTGTCGTGGCGCTCACGCGCAGGGCGGGGCTGGACACGATCGTCGACGTCGGGGCCGGGCGGGGTGAGCTGCTCGCGGAGGCGCACCGGATCGACCCGGAGCTCATGCTCCTCGGGGTCGAGGTCGCGCCACGTCCCGCCGACCTTCCCGACCCCATCGCCTGGACCTCCGCGCTCCCCGAGGCCGTCGACGGGCTCGTGATCGCGAACGAGTGGCTCGACAACATCCCCTGCCACATCGTCGAGGTCGACCCGGCCGGGCAGCCGCGCGTGGTGCACGTCGACCCCGCGACCGGACGCGAGACGCTCGGGACGAGGTTGGACGACCGCTCGGTCCCGGCCGCGCTCGCCGCCTGGTGCGAGCGGTGGTGGCCGCTCGAGCACGCCGCCCCAGGGGTCCGGGCCGAGGTGGGGACCACCCGGGACGAAGCGTGGTCCGACGTGGTCGGCCGGGTCACCCGCGGCCTCGCGCTCGCGGTGGACTACGGGCACACCGCGAACGAGCGGCCACCCCTCGGCACGGTGCGGTCGTACCTGCAGGGTCGGGAGGTCGACGTACTCCCGGACGGGTCTCGCGACGTCACCGCGCACGTGGCGGTGGACGCGGTGGCGGCACGGGTCGGGGGAAGCGTCCTCCGACAGCGTGACGCCCTGAACCGGCTGGGCGTCTCGGGAGCGCGCCCCGAGCTCGCAGTCGCGACGAGCGACCCGCAGGGCTACGTGCGAGCGCTCTCGCTGGCCGGTGAGGCCGCGGAGCTGACGGAGGAGGCCGGCCTGGGCGGGTTCTACTGGGTGCTCAGCCGGACCGGCGACGTGCCGTCAGCGGCGGAGCTCCTGCAGGACTAGCGAAGACGCGGGCGCTCACGGCTGCTGGTGCCGCGCGAGGGCCGTCGCCTCCACCTCGTGCCCGAACAACCGTCGCGCCTCGGCGGCGTCGCGGTGCCGGGCGCGTACGTTCGTCGGGCCTGGCGGGCTGTCGGTGTGCACGTCCGCGAGGTTCAGCAGTCTCTGCCACGGCCCTTGGGTGATCCGGACGGACTGAATCCTCGCCTGCGGAGCCGCATGAGTACGCCGGAACAGCCACCCCTCGCGGGAGACCACCAGGTGCTCGTCGGCGCCGACGCTGAGGAACCGGTGCGTCACGGGCGCCGCCCAGCGGGCTCGGCGCGGCACCGGCCGCAGGGGCACTGCCGCCGGGTCCAGGCCACGCAGCACGTGCCGGGCCAGCTGGTGGACCACCTCACGGTCGCCCACCGGCAGCACGGTCGAGGGCGCGGCCCGTTCGTTGTCCACGCCCGCGCCGTAGCCGGCGATCGACACGTCGAGCCTCGCCCAGCCGAGCCGACGCCACAGCAGCGGCTCGCTCACCACGACGCCCTGGACGCGTTTCAGGGCGATGGTCTGGGCGTTCAGCTCGAACAGTCCTCGCCGCACCTGCATCCCGGCCGCCGTCTCGGACACCGTGAAGCCGTAGTTGGCCGCGAGCCTCCGGAACAAGGCGACCCCGAGCCCGAGCAGCACCGGCAGCATCGCCGAGAAGCCGAGCCACTGCCCGCTGGCGGCGAACGTCACCCCGAGGCCGACGAAGAGGACGACCAGCCCGATCGCCTCGCCCGAGAGCAGGATCGAGAGCAAGAGGGTGCCGAGGTCCACGGCGGCGATCGTCCGCTCGGGCGCGGCCGGGGGCCGCGGGGCCAGCTCCGCGGGGGCGTCCGCCAGCGGCACCCCGGCTTCGTCCGGCTCCCCCGCACCCTGGCTGAGCCCGCCCGTCGCGGGGACCAGGGCCTCCTTGGTGCCGAGCTCCTCGCGACGAGCGAGCAGGAGGTCCCGGAGCCGGTGCGCCTCCTGGAGCGGCAGGTACGCCAAGGACCCCTCGCGAGAGTTCCCTCCTGCCACGTCCATCCGGAGCTCGGCGAGCCCGAACAGACGAGCCACGAACGGTTGCACGATGTCGATGCCCTGGAGCCGGTCGATCCGGATCCGGCGTGACTGCCGGCTCAGCACACCGGTGTCGACGCGTAGCTCGTCGGCCTCGATCCAGAACGTGGTCCGCAGCCACGAGGCGGTGCCGAAGATCGCTCCGCCGATGAGGAGCAGGCAGAACAGGACCGCGGTGGGCCCGATCTGCCCCTGTGTGACGTCACGGAACACCGTCCAGGCCGCGGCTACGAGCACGATGAAGCTGCGCACCACCGGGGTCAACGGCGAGAGCCGCTGAGGAGGACGCTCGGTCACAGCCCGGCCGCCTGGGACTCACCGAGCTCGGTGAGCCGGTCTCGGAGGCGTGCGGCCTCGTCCGCCGGGAGCCCGGGGATCCGGCCGCTGGTGCGGGGGCTCGCGGTGTGCAGCCGGACGCTGGCGATGCCGTAGAGCTGCTCCAGCGGCCCGGCGGTGATGTCGACGAACTGCATCCGGCCGTACGGCACGGCGATCAGCTCTCTGAAGAGCGCTCCGTGCTTGATGTAGAGGTCGTCGTCGCGCTCGGCGTACCCCCAGTTGCGCACGTTGCGGCCGATCAGCCACCAGCCGTAGACGGCAAGCAGGAGCAGTACGACGGCCAGGGCGACCGACCACCCGACCGACCAGCCGAAGACCCGCGCCAGGACCGCCACGGCGGCGAGGGCGACGACGGTGAAGGCCATCAGCAGCACCCGCCTCAGGCGGCGCAGCTGCGGCGAGACCGGGCGCCATGTGTTGCCCGGAGGTGCGAAGAGGTCGTTCATCGCTACCAAGGCTAGCCATGGCCCGAGCGGGCGCTCTGCTCATGGCCCGGACGGGCGGGCCCTCCGCCGATCGGACGCTCCT
The DNA here is from genome assembly GCA_035297905.1 of Nocardioidaceae bacterium. Lineage (GTDB taxonomy): Bacteria > Actinomycetota > Actinomycetes > Propionibacteriales > Nocardioidaceae > Nocardioides_C. The sequence continues at coordinate 2,276 of DATGYO010000089.1, read as the reverse complement.
GACGGGCCGCTCGGCCGGTTCCACCGATTTCCGGATACACCGTGCCGTGTCGCCCGCAACGCTGGTGCCCGACCGAGCACCGGTTTCCCGTGCGCGGAAGCCCCCGTACCCACGACTTCCTCGCATCGGGCGATCCTCCGCCGGACTGGTGGAGCACGGGGGACCGCCGGGCAGGCCTGACCCTGTCCGGCGGTTACCCGTGCCACGATGGGGCGGTGACCGGTCAGCAGCACGAGCAGATCACCGTGGGAGTCGGCGCGGGCGCTGCCGGGTTCGGGGACCACGAGCGAGGCGGCGTCCCTGGCCTGGCCACCCAGGACATGGTCCTCAACATCGGACCGCAGCACCCGGCCACGCACGGCGTGCTCCGGCTCAGGCTCACCCTCGACGGTGAGCGGATCGTGAGCTGCGAGCCGGTCATCGGCTACATGCACCGGGGCGCGGAGAAGCTGTTCGAGGTCCGTGACTACCGGCAGATCATCGTGCTCGCGAACCGGCATGACTGGCTCTCGGCCTTCGCCAACGAGCTCGGCGTGGTGCTCGCGCTGGAGCGCATGCTCGGCATGGAGGTGCCGGCGCGTGCGGTGTGGCTGCGGACGCTGCTCGCCGAGCTCAACCGGGTGCTGAACCACCTGATGTTCATGGGCTCCTACCCCATCGAGCTCGGCGCCATCACGCCGGTGTTCTATGCCTTCCGCGAGCGCGAGACGATCCAGCAGGTCATGGAGGAGCTCTCCGGCGGACGGATGCACTACATGTTCAACCGGGTCGGCGGCCTCAAGGAGGACATGCCGGCCGGCTGGCTCGACCGCTGCGCCGCCGCCGTGCGCGCCGTCCGCTCGCGCGTGCCACAGATCGAGGACCTGATCTTCGGCAACGAGATCTTCCAGGCCCGCACGCAGAACATCGGCATCCTGTCGCGTGAGCTCATCGACGCGTACGGCGTCTCCGGCCCGATCGCGCGGGCCTCGGGCGTCGACTTCGACCTGCGTCGCGACGAGCCCTACCTCGCCTACGACTCGCTCCTCGCCGACGGGGTCATGCAGGTCAGCACGCGACCTGAGGGCGACTGTTACGCGCGCTTCGGGCTACTTCTGGACCAGGTCTCGGTCTCCCTCGACATCGCCGACGCGTGCATCGAACGGCTCCGCTCCCTCGACCGCGGCCCGATCAACGTGCGGCTGCCGAAGATCCTCAAGGCCCCGGAGGGCTCGACGTACGCCTGGACCGAGAACCCTCTCGGCATCAACGGCTACTACCTGGTCTCGCGGGGCGAGAAGACCCCCTGGCGGATGAAGCTGCGCACTGCCTCGTTCAACAACATCGCGGTGCTGCCCGAGGTACTCACCGGATGCGTCGTCGCCGACATGGTCGCGATACTGGGCTCGATGTTCTTCGTTGTCGGAGACGTCGACAAGTAGGAAAGCACCGTGACCGTCCGGGTGCAGCTCGTCGAGCTGGCGCGCTAGCCCCTGGGAAGACGGGTGTGCCCCCCGACCCAGGCCGGGGGGCACACGTCGTTCATCCGTGAGTCAGGGGTTTCACGGACGTGTTGTTGTCGACCCCTCGTCGCTGCGGTCCGAGCTGGCCTTGTCGGCCGTCTCGGTTCCGTTGGTCGAAGCGCCGTCAGCCTTCTTCGCGGTGGCGGTGTCCGCGGTGCCCGTCCCACCGTCGTTCGGCGTCTCGACGGCGGCCTTCTCGGACTTCTCTCCGGTCGGCGAGGACGTGGCGTCGTCCCGCGCTGCGGAGCTCGACTCCTCACCCTTCGCCTGCTCACCGGCCTTGCCGTGCTCGTCACCCGCCTCGCCGTGCTCGTCACCCGCCTCGCCGTGCTCGTCACCCGCCTTGCCGTGCTCGTCGCCCGCCTGGCTCTGCCCACCCGAAGCGAGCTCCGAGACCGCGGCGCCCTTGTCGACGCCCTCCAGTTCAGTGCTCTTGGCGAGCCCCGAGACCGCGGAGCCCTTCGAGTCCTCGGTGTCGGTGCCGGTCTGGTCCCCGGCGTCCTCGGAGCCGCCGCGCTGGTCGGCATGGCCTGCCGAGTGCCCGTCTGCGCCGGGGACGGTGACGCCCACCTTCGAGAGCAGCTCGCTCGCAGTGTCCTGCGCAGCGCCGGGCAGCGACCCGGCCGCGGCTGCGCCCGCTCCGGCAGTGAGCAGGACACCGGCGCCGAGAGCTGCGGCGACAGCGGTCTTGTATGCGGCGAGATACGTCAGCACGAGTGACCTCCGAGGGGCGGTTTGCGACGCGCGGAACGCAGCAAGCGCCGCCGCCTCACC
>DATGYO010000088.1:0-6211 GCA_035297905.1 Nocardioidaceae bacterium | reverse complement strand
TTCCCGAGAGGACTCGCCGGTACAACGCGGACTCGCCGCAGATCTCGTGGTCGCGGCCACTGGCCGAAGCGGGAGGGCACCCGTCTGGCTGAGAACCATGGGCTACCCGGCACCCGCGGAGGAGGAGGTCGCGGTCGACCTCAGGTACGTCACGCAGCGGGTGCGGTTCCCCTCCGGCAGCGTGGAGTCGCGCGTTGGTGTGGTGATCGGTGGTAGTGCGCAGCGGCCGACCGGGTGCTTTGCGTTCGCGCAGGAGGGTGGCCAGTGGATCGTCACGTTCCAGGGTTACGCAGCCCACCATCCGCCGCTGGACCGTGAGGCATGGCTGGCGTTCGGCGACACGTTCCTGCCCTCCGACTTCGCGGAGGCGCTACACGAGGCGGAGCCACTCGAGGATCTTCACCAGCATCGGTTCATGGCAAGCCTGCGACGCCACTACGAGGAACTCAGCCGGTTCCCCGATGGCTTGCTCGTCACCGGCGACGCGTTGTGCAGCTTCAACCCTGTGTACGGACAAGGAATGACTGTCGCTGCCCTCGAGGCTGACGCGCTCCGTAGCGCGCTGCGTCGGGGAGACGAGGACCTTGCGCGCCGCTTCTTCCGCGCCGCCTCGAAGCCGGTCGGCGACGCTTGGCGGTTAGCGGTCGGTGGCGACCTTGCCTTGCCTCCGGAGATCGTCCCCGGGCCCCGTCCGTTGCCGGTGCGGGCGATCAACAGCTATGTCGATCGCTTCCAGGCGGCAGCGGAGACCGACCCGGTCATGGCGTGGCGGTTCTTCGACGTCATGGGATTCGAGCAGCCGTCGTCAGCACTCTTCGCCCCAGACAGCCTGCGGCGGTTGGCCTCGGACAGTCGCCACCGCCGTACAGGTTCTGCTTCTGAGCTCGCCACGGCGGCCGCGAAGGGGTGGACCTGGCCGTGAAAGCCGGCACGCGAACCTCGACATCCTCGACAGGTACGACATTGAAAGGCTGAGGGCGAGCGGCTCGCGACCAGCGTGACGGGCAACCGGTTCGTGATAGGTCGGCGGGTCGGCGCGACAGCCCGGAATCGTCGCGCCGTGCGGAGACGGCAATTTCGGCGGCGCAAGGGGTGGACCTGGCGACCGCTCCGCCGCGGGACGTCGTGGCGATGCGGTCAGAACCGCTCGTATGTGCGGTTGTGGCAGTCTTTTCTGTTGGTCGGGTGGCACAACGGCACACATGTGTCGGTCAGTCGCTCCTCTCCGAGAGGCATCGACCGCCCGGTGCTGCGCGGCGCGCGCCGGCGTGCTCGAGGCCACTTCGGGCCGATTTCGTCTTGGTGAAGTCGGCACGCTAAAGTGTGCGAGGCCCAGCGCTCGTAGCTCAACGGATAGAGCATCTGACTACGGATCAGAAGGTTGGGGGTTCGAATCCCTCCGAGCGCGCCAACCCGAAAGCCCAGGCAGACACCCTCTGACCTGGGCTTTTGCGTTCCCCGATCTTGCGCACTCCGAGCCATCCTGACGCCGTGTTGCGATGAGGGGGAATACGTCGTCGCGCGAACTTCCGACATGCGGGCGGGGGGTCAGGTCCCGGGTCCTGCTGAGTCCGACCCAGCGGCGGCGGCGCGACGCTACGCTCGATCTAAAGTTCGCCACCGTCCGCACTCGGGGCGGCGATCAGATCTGCGGGGTGGTGCTCCATCGCTATCCGCACCCCGGACCAGCGGCTGAGGGTCTTCGTCAGCTCCACTCTCGAGGAGCTCGCGCCTGAGCGAACCGCAGTCAGGACCGCGATCGAGCAGCTGCGGCTTGCCCCGGTGATGTTCGAGCTCGGCGCGCGCCCGCACCCGCCGCGCGCGCTCTATCGCGCCTATCTGGAGCAGAGCCACATCTTCATCGGCATCTACTGGCAGAGCTATGGCTGGGTGGCGCCAGACATGGATATCTCGGGCATCGAGGACGAGTACGAGCTCTCGGCCGGCAAGCCCTGCCTCGTGTATGTGAAGGAGCCGGCTGCCGAGCGGCAACCGCTGCTGGAGAAGCTCTTCGATCGGGTGAAGAGCGAGAACCGCGTCTCGTTCAAGCGGTTCAAGACAGCCGAGGAGCTCGGCGATCTCGTGGCGAACGACCTCGCGCTGCTTCTCACGGAACACTTCCAGGCGGACGTGGAGCCGGCCACCTCGACAGAGGCCACCTCGCCACTGCGTCCGCGCCGGTTGCCGGTGCCGCCCACGGGTCTCGTCGGTCGCGAGCAAGAGGTGCAGCTGGTGTGCTCGTTGATGCAGCGGGACGACGTACGACTGCTGACGCTGTCCGGTGTCGGAGGTATCGGAAAGACCCGCCTGGCCCTCGCGGCGGCCGCTGAGCTTCGTCGACAGTTCACCGACGGTGTGGGCTTCGCTGATCTGACGTCGGTTCGCCGCCCTGATCTCGTACCGGATGCGATCGCCTCCGCGATGGGCATTCGACAGGATGGAACGCAGCCTCTTGAAGACCTCCTGCTCGAACGCCTGGAGCCAGCCGAGGCGCTTGTGGTCCTGGACGGGTTCGAGCACCTCGTGGAGGCCGGGTCCTTCGTGTCCCGGCTGCTCGCCGGCTGCCCTTCACTGAAGGTGATGGTCACCAGTCGGGCGCTCCTGAATCTACGAGGCGAACACGAGCTCAGAGTCATGCCGCTCGCGACTCCGCCACCCACCGAGGCCCTGGAGAAAGACCAGCTGGCCCAGGTAGCCGCGGTGCGACTGTTCGCCGAGCGAGCCCGGGAAACCAAGCGGGACTTCACACTCGACCGCGAGACGGCACAGGCGGTCGGGGAACTGTGCTCGAGGCTCGACGGCATTCCCCTCGCGATCGAGCTCGCTGCCGCTCGGGTGCGGGTGCTGCCACCACGAGCGTTGCTGGATCGCATCGGAGACCACCTTGATGTGCTGTCAGGTGCGGCTGACCTCCCCGCACGTCAGCGGACCCTGCGAGCCACCATCGACTGGAGCTACGACCTGCTCGCCTCTCCGGAGAGGGAGGTGTTCGCCGCGCTCAGCGTGTTCGTCGCCGGCTTCAACTTGGACGAGGCAGAGGCAGTCGTCGGACCGGACGCCGATGCGCTCGAGCTCGTGTCCGCCCTCGTCGAGAAGAGCTTGGTCGTGCCGCGAGAGGTCCCCAACGCGGAGCCTCGTTTCAGGATGATCCAGACGATGCGCCAGTACGCCGAGGGGCGGCTGGTGGAGTCTGGGAAGGCCGACGAGACCAAGCGGCGCTTGGCGGAGTACTTCGCCCGCTTGGGCACTGAGGCGTCCTCCGGCCTCATCACGGCGGAACACCAGGTGTGGCTGTCGCGGCTGGATCCCGACGTCGACAACATCCGCGCCGCCGTGGGGTGGGCAAGAGGCAAAGCCGAGTACAGCCTCTGTCTGGCTGTGCTCGTGCCCATGTGGATCTACTGGTACACACGCGGCTACGCCGGCGAGTTCCGGCCGGTCGTTGAGGAGATCCTCCGGACCGATCCGCCCTTGGACCGACCCGACCGTGGGCTCCTTCTCCAGGCCGTCGCCAGCAGCCGCGCGTTGACCGGGGAGCACGAGTCATGCATTCCGATCCTTCGTGAGCTCATGGAGATCCAGCAGGAGGCCGGCGACCAGCACGGACTCGCGATGAGTCGCGCACAGGTCGCCGCCAGCAGCCCGCCCGAGTCAGCGGCGGAGTCCCGCCGGTTGCTCAGTGAGGCGATCCCGGCACTCAGCAGTCTTGGTGACCGATGGGGCTCCGCCTTCGCGCAGGGAGTGCTCGGAGAAGTCCTGCTCCTCCAGGGCGAGACAAGCGAGGCTGACCGTATCCAAGCCGACGCGATGGAGCACGCCCGAGCCGTCGGGAGCGAACACATCATCGGCCTGCTGTTGAACCAGCGGGGACTCACCGCTCTTGCTCTCGGCGATCTCGAGCTCGCGCGTGCAAGGTACGCGGAGAGTGCCCAGCTGCACCGGCGCGTCCAGAACCGGGACGGCCTCGCCTACTGCCTCGACGGGCTTGCCCGGGTTGCCCTCGCCCAGGGAAAACCAGAGCTCGCTGCTGAGGCGGTTGGTGCAGCGGATGCCATACGGCACAAGATCCGAAGCAACGTGTCGCCGCTCATGAGGTCACTCAGGGAGCCCCTCCTCCAGCAGCTGGACGACGCGCTCGGTACGGCGAGGTTCGAGGCTGCACGAGCGGCGGGAAGCGAGGCGCCTCCCGATCAGGTCATCGACGAGCTCTTGGCGTAGCCGCGTCCGGGCCAGGTAGCTGCAGCCTCCGGTGGCCGCACCGATGCCGGGATGCCGGGTGGTCAGGTCAGGTACTCATGGAAGAAGGCCGAGATGCGACGCCGGGCGTCCTGCGCTGACTCTTCCCGGTAGTCCATGTGCGTGAACCTCCCCATGACGACGGCCCACGGGGGCATCGTGTCGCTGAGATCGTTCATGAACGCGTGCCCGGCGTCGGCGTACACCTTGATGTCGTAAGGCACCTCGTTGGCCCGGAGTGCCTTCTCGAGCCGGCCTGGCGCCTTGCGCAGGGTCAGGTCCTTGGCGCCGTAGCTTCCCACCACCGGGCACGAGTCCGCGAGCCGCGTCATCGCATCACGGGGCACCATCCCGTAGTTGACGCTCGAGGCGGCGTACCGGCCGTTCGTCGCGAGCATCAGGGCGAAGCCGCCGCCCATGCAGAAGCCGATCACGCCGACCTCGCCGGTGCAGTCCTCCCGCCCCGTCAGATAACCGCGCGCGGCCTCGAGATCCGCGAACACGCGGCCTTCGCCGGCAAGCCCCGCGCGGAAGGTGCTGAACATGCAGGTGGCCTGCCCGCCCCAGTAGTACAGGTCGGGCGCCACCGCGAGGAACCCCTCACGCGCCAGCCAGTCCACCTGCCTGCGCAGGTCGTCGCTCATGCCGAGCGCGTCCTGGATGACGAGCACACCGGGCCACGGGCCGGCGCCTTCCGGGACGGCCACGTAGGCCGCCATCTCACCGTCCGGCCGCGCGATGGTCACCATCGTCATGGGGCGCTCCTCCGTCGGGCTCGGTCTCACCGGGCCTTCAGTGAAGCACTCCACGACGGGAGAAGCGCCCCTCAGGCGGTGGAATCCGCAGCCGGCGCGGAGGCCCTGATCAGGTGGTCGAACGCGCTGAGCGCAGCCGTGGAGCCCATGCCCATCGCGGTCACGATCTGCTTGTAGGGGGCCGTCGTGCAGTCGCCCGCGGCGAAGATGCCCGGCACGGAGGTGGCACCGCGGTCGTCGACGACGACCTCCTTGCGGTCGGTGAGCTCGACTGCGCCCTCGAGCCACTCGGTGTTCGGGAGGAGGCCGATCTGGACGAAGACGCCGTCGAGGTCGAGGCGGTGGCTCTCCGCGGTCGCGCGGTCGACGTACTCCAGGCCGGTCACCTTGGCGCCGTCGCCGACGACCTCGGTGGTGTTCGCGCTGACGAGTACGTCGACGTTGGCGAGGCTCCGCAGCTTCCGCTGCAGTACGTCGTCGGCCCGGAGCCCCTCGTCGTACTCGAGGAGCGTCACGTGCTCGACCACGCCGGCCAGGTCGATCGCCGCCTCGACACCGGAGTTGCCGCCTCCGATGACCGCAACGCGCTTGCCTCTGAAGAGCGGACCGTCGCAGTGGGGGCAGTAGGTCACGCCCTTGTTGAGGTACTCCTCCTCGCCGGGCACGCCTATGCGGCGCCAGCGCGCACCAGGAGCGAGGACCACGGTGCGGCCCTGGACGGTGGCGCCGCCCTCGAGCTCGAGGGTGTGCAGCTCGCCGCGCTGACCGGGCACGAGCCTTGCGGCCCGCTGCAGGTCCATCACGTCGACGTCGTAGTCCGAGAGGTGCTGGTCGAGGGCCGCGGCGAACTTGGGCCCTTCGGTGTAGGGCACCGAGATGAAGTTCTCGATCGCCATCGTGTCGAGCACCTGGCCGCCGATGCGCTCGGCGACGACACCGGTGCGGATGCCCTTGCGGGCCGCGTAGATCGCCGACGAGACGCCGGCAGGCCCCGCGCCCACGACGAGTACGTCGAAGGGCTCCTTGCCCCGGATCTCCTCCGCGGCCCTCTCGGTGGCGCTCGAGTCGAGCTTGGCCACGATCTGCTCGAGCGTCATCCGGCCCTGGTCGAAGAGCTCGCCGTTGAGGAACACCATGGGAACGGCCATCACGCCGCGGGCGTCGGCCTCGTCCTGGAACAGCGCCCCGTCGATCGCGACGTGGCTGATCTTCGGGTTGAG
>DATGYO010000087.1:0-21479 GCA_035297905.1 Nocardioidaceae bacterium | reverse complement strand
CAGGTCTCTGCGCCACATCGGCCGCAGCCCCGACACCGTCATCACGACCGCGATCATGCCGATCGCCTTGATGCTGCTCTTCGTCTACGTATTCGGTGGCGCGATCGAGACGGGAACGGACTCCTATGTCACCTACCTGCTACCCGGCATCCTGCTCATCACGATCGCCTCGGGCATCTCCTACACCGCCTACCGGCTCTTCCTCGACATGCAGGGCGGCATCTTCGAGCGGTTCCAGTCCATGCCGATCGCACGCTCGTCCGTGCTGTGGGCGCACGTGCTGACCTCAATTGTCGCCAACCTGATCTCGCTCGCAGTCGTCGTGCTGGTCGCCCTGCTCATGGGCTTCCGCTCGGGTGCAGGACTGCTGGCGTGGCTCGCAGTCGCCGGCATCCTGATCCTGTTCACGCTGGCTCTGACGTGGCTCGCGGTGATCCCGGGCCTGACCGCGAAGACCGTGGATGGAGCGAGCGCGTTCGCCTACCCGCTGATCCTCCTGCCGTTCATCAGCTCGGCGTTCGTCCCCACCGACTCCATGCCCGGACCGGTGCGCGCCTTCGCCGAGCACCAGCCTGTTACTTCCATCGTGAACGCGATCCGTGACCTGTTCGCACAGCAGCCGGTCAGCAGCGACATCTGGATCGCCCTCGTCTGGTGTCTCGGCATCCTCGTTGTCGCGTACGGCGTCGCGACCCTCACCTACCGCCGCAAGATCTCGTAGCAGAACTGCTCCGCCGCCGTCAGCGGCCGCGCGGTCCACCGGGCCCTGGACGCCGCCGGTCCAGCGCAGCAGACACGCTGGGGACGTCTCCGTCAGCGAATCGCGCGGCTCCCCCGCGCCCGGAGGTCAATCTCGGCATCTGACGGAAGGCGTCTCTCCCCGCTTTTCCCGCTGCACGGCGCTTCGCTGCGGCCTCACGGCGCGCGATCGAGCCGGTTCAGCCGAAGCGGCGGGCCAACAGCTTGCCGAGCTCCCAGAGCAGCAGAAGCAGGACCGCGGGCACCAGCGCCCAGGCGAACTGCTCGAAGCTGATCGGTGTGGTGCCGAGCAGACGGTTGAAGAGTCCCATCTGTGTGGTGAGCACGGCCAGCACGAACTCGACCAGGACGGCGCGGTTCATCTGCCTGCTGTCGAACGTGCTGGTGGTGAAGACCGTGGCGGTCTCGCTGCGGCATTCGAGCGCGGCCACGATCAGGCAGAGGGCGAACGAGGTGAACGCGATAGACGTCCCGATCGAAGTGCTGCGGTAGAGCGACGCGCCGAGGCTGATGAGGCCGAGCAGGCCGACGGTGATGGCAAGCCCGACGAGGCCGACGGTGATCACAACGCCCTTGGTGAGCACCGACTCGCCCCGCTTCCGAGGCTTGAGCCTCATGAGCCCCGGGGTCTCCGCGTCGAAGCCGAGCGCGAGGCCGAACCCGGCGTTGACGACGAAGTGGATCCACAACACCTGGGCGGGCGTGAACGGCTCACCGGCCGCGATGTTGAACAGGCTTGCCCCGAGGAACGTGAGGACGAACGCGACCAGCAGCAGCAGGACGAACCGGATGTACTTGGTGAGGTTGTCGTAGATCTTGCGGCCCTGCTCGACCGCGAACACGATCGTGGCGAAGTTGTCGTCGGAGAGGATCATCCGGCCGGCGTTCTTGGCAACCTCGGTACCGGTGCCCATCGCGATGCCGATGTCGGCCGCCTTGATCGCCGGCGCGTCGTTGACTCCGTCACCGGTCATCGCGACGACGTCGCCCTTCCGCTTCAGCGTCTCGGCCAGCAGCACCTTGTGCTCGGGAGCCACGCGGCCGAGCACCCCGATGCCCTCGACCCGGCGCAGCCGGTCCTCGTCGGACATGGCAGCGAAGTCGGCGCCGAGGATGGCCTCACCGGGTATCCCCACCTGCTTCGCGATCGCCGCGCCCGTGATGAGGTCGTCGCCCGTGACCATACGCACCCTTATGTTCGCCCTCTGAGCGTCGGCGACGGCGACCTTGGACTCCTCTCGGGGCGGGTCGACCATGCCGACGAGAGCCGTGAGCTGCAGGTCGGTGACGTAGGCGAGCAGGTCGGCGTCCGCGTGGAACGCTGCCACGTCGATGTCCCGGACCGCCGCAGCCATGACCCGCTGCCCGCGTCCCTCCATGCGCTCCAGATGCGCGTCCGCGCGCTCCTGCAGGTCGGCGTTCCACGGGATCGAGGTTCCTCTCGAGAGCGCCGTGGAGGCCCGGGCCATGACAGCAGGACCAGCACCCTTGACGAAGCAGCGCACGACGGGGCGTCCGGCCGAGTCGAGAGCGGAGCTGAACGTCGCCATGAGCTTGTAGCTGGGGTCGAACGGCAAGGTCGCCAACCTCGGCAGCGCGTCGCGGGTCCCCTCGATGTCCAGCCCGGCCTTGTGCGCGAGGACGAGCAGGGCGCCCTCGGTGGGGTCGCCGACGACCTTGCCGTCGACCAGCTTCGCGTCGCTCGCGACGATGAACGGCAGGATCGCGGCCTCGATGGTGTCCGACTTGCCGCCGACGTGGTGGACCTTCCCCTCGAGTCCGTACCCCGAACCGGAGATGGTGTAGCGATCCGTCGGGTCGACGACCTCGACGGCCGTCATCTGGTTCATCGTGAGGGTGCCGGTCTTGTCCGAGTTGATGGCGGAGGTGAACCCCAATGTCTCCACCGCGGGAAGCTCCTTCACGATGGCGTTGCGATGCGCGAGATCGACACTGCCCAGGGACAGGATCATCTGCGACACCGTGGGCAGCGCCTCCGGGATGGCCGCGATGGCCAGCGAGACCGCGCTGATGAACAGCACGTCCCACGCCTCGCCACGGCTGCGACCCGCGGCGAACATCAGCACCATGGTCAGCCCCGCAGCGCCGGCGATCCAGAGCGTCAGCGTGTTGAGCTCCTTGGTCAGGGGCGACTTCTCGATCGCGGTGGCGGAGAGCATCCCCGAGATCTTGCCGAGCTCGGTGTCGCTGCCCGCGGCGGTGACGAGCATGGTCCCGCTGCCGTGGGTGACCGGCGTGTTCATGAACGCCATGTTCGTCTGGTCGCCGGGACCGAGGTCGCCGGCCTGCAGGGGCCCGGCGTGCTTGTCCGCGGGCGTGCTCTCGCCGGTCAGGGCGGACTCGTCGATCTGGAGGGCACTGGCGGCAAGGATCCGCCCGTCGGCAGGGACCTGATCTCCTGCAGCGATCAGGACGATGTCACCCACGACGAGCTCCTCGGCGGGAACCACTGCCTCCACGCCATCGCGCCGTACTCGCGCGGTCGCCTTCATCATCGACTTGAGTGCGTTCATGGCGCTCTCCGCCTTGCCCGCCTGCCGCAGCCCCAGAACCGCGTTCACGACAGTCAGCACGATGAGCAGCGCCGCGGTGCCCCACTCCTTGATCAGCAGGGACACGAGCGCCGAGGCGACGAGGATGATCTGCATGTAGCTGCGGTACTCGTCGAGGAAGCGACGCCAGCCCGGCTTGGGCTTCTCCTCCGGGAGCGCATTCGGCCCGTTGGCGGCCAAGAGCTCCGGCGCTCTCGTTGCGGACAGGCCTACAGCTGGATCGACGCCGAAGGCTTGCACCGCCTCTTCCGGGGTGCGTTGATACCAGTTGCGAGCGGCCTTCGCCGGCTGTGCCGGCGCCTCGACTCGTGTGACCATGTCCACGCCTCCGTCTCCGCTGCCTGCCGATCGGCGTCTACCGCTTTCCGTGGCCGGACACTTCGGCCTCGAGGTCCTTCTTGGCCGCCAGCAGCTCTTCGCGTATCTCTCTGCTGACGGTCGGGTACTGCGGCTCGATCTCGATCAACGTGTGCGCGAGGATCGCGGACACCGCAAGGCGCCCGAACCACTTGCGATCCGCAGGAACGACGTACCACGGCGCCCACGGCGTGCTCGTCGCGGACAGCATCTCGGAGAACGCCTTCTGGTACTCGTCCCAGTACTGGCGCTCGCGCACGTCGTTCACCGAGAACTTCCAGTTCTTCTCGTGGATGTCGATCCGCGCCAGGAACCGTTCGCGCTGCTCCTCCCAGGAAAGGTTCAAGAAGAGCTTGACGACCTTGAATCCGTTGTCGACGAGGTAGTGCTCCCAGTCGTTGATCTCGCGGTACCGCCGCTCCCAGATCGACTTCCCCCGGTCCTCCTCGGGCAGCTTCTGCCGCAGCAGGTGCTCGGGATGCACCCGGACCACAAGGACCTCCTCGTAGTGCGACCGGTTGAAGATCCCGATCTCCCCGCGAGCAGGCAGTCGACGGGCGTACCGCCACATGTAGTCGTGGTCGAGCTCTTCCGACGACGGGACCTTGAAGCTCGACACGTGCACGCCTTGCGGGTTCACCCCGCTCATCACGTGGCGGATCGTCCCGTCCTTCCCGCCGGCGTCCAACGCCTGGAGGCACACCAAGACGCCGTAGGTGTCCTGCGCGGCGAGTCGGGCCTGGTAGTCCGCGAGCAGGGACACCCCCGTCCGGAGCAGCTCGGCGCCGTCCTTCTTCTTGACGAAGTCCGCCTTGTACCGCGGATCGAAGTCCCTGGCGAGGTGCACCTTGGTTCCCGGCGTCACACGCAACGGCTTGATGGCCTCCGCGACATGGGCCGCTCTCTCTTCAAGGGGAATACGGGCACTGTCTTCAGGGGTGATGCGCGTCAGTCTCTGCTTCGCCATGATCGACCTCCGCGACTCGGGTCCCGGCAATAAGCAGGCTGCAACGAGCAAGCGATGCGGTGGGAGAGGAAAAGGTCCCGAGGTGGGTGGCCAGTGCCGTGGAGATGGGCGAGCAAGGGGGCCACGAGCTCCCACGCCGCCCGGCTCCGCGGCGATCAAGTGGCTGAAGAGGGCGACAACGCGGACCACTCTATCGGTCCAAGGTTTCGGATAACCGCCGGAGATGTCGATGCCGCGTCGCGGGCATCCCGGCGAAGGGCGCGCACTTGATGCCGGTGGCGAGCATCGCCTTGACGAGGTCGGGCGGCTGCATGGGGAAGCGCTTCAAGAGTCGCGCTCAGTCGATCTCGTCGCGGCTGACATCCACTTCGCTGCTCGAGATTCCGAGCTCGAGGAACGAGTTGGTGAAGTTGAGGATGAAGAAGACCACGGCGTAGCCGATGAATCCCAGGAAGGCGAGTGCCATCAAGGCACTCCCGACACGCAGTGACCCGACGGCCGTGGCGTGGGTGGGTCGATGAGCGATCGAAGACATGATCGCCGCCTCCTTGGTGGTGGTGAGTGATGTGGTCACTAGTGCGGTGCGACGGCGAGCAAGGAGATGCTCTTGACGCCGTACTTGGCCGATGCGTTCTTGGCCTGGTCGGAGATGAACCCGTACGGGTTCGTGCGCACTTCGACAACGGTGAGCCCCGTGGCCTCGATGGCAGCGCGGTACGTGTCTTGCTGAGTCGCCCCACCGATGCAGGAAGCCCACAGGTCGGCATCACAGACGATCGCCTCCGTCAACTGCGCCTCGCTGACGATGTCCGCGATCGCCATCCTCCCGCCGGGTCGCAGCACCCGCGCCACCTCGGCGAAGACGCCCTGCTTGTCCGGGGAGAGGTTGATGACCCCGTTGGAGATCGCGCAGTCGAACCCGGCGTCCTCGACCGGCAGGTCCTCGATGCGACCCTCGCGGAACTCGACATTGCCGATGCCGGCTTCGACTGCGAGGCTGCGCGCCTTCTCGACCTGTTCCCGAGTGAAGTCGACCCCTACGACCTGTCCTGAGGGCCCCACGAGAGCTGCTGCCAGGAAGGCATCCGTTCCCGAACCGCTGCCTAGGTCGATCACCCGCTCCCCCGGGCGCAGGTCGGCCAGACCGAAGAAGTAGCCCACGCCTGCGAACGACTCGACCGCAGCGTGCGGGATCCGGTTCAGCTGGTCAGCCTGGTAGCCGAGTCGTTCAGCGACGTCCTGCCCCATCTCGAAGTGGAAGACGCCATGGGGGTTCTCGGCGACCTGGCGGTACATGTCCTTGACCTTCGCCTCGAGCAGGCTCGTGTCCAACGAGGTCATCTGGGGGCTCCTTACGTGGAGGGCGGGAGGGTCCTACGCTGGAGAGACGCACCCGCGAAGTGCCGTATTGCAATGGGCTAGACGACGCAATAGGCGAGACTCGCGATGCGTCTCAGAAGGCGTGATGGCAGTGCGCGTCACAGCAGACGACCCGGCCAAGACAGCTCCGGTCGACCAGGACGAGGCCTTCCGGACGCTCGCGCGCGAACAGCTCCCGCGCCTCGTCTCCATCGCGCGCAGGCTCGTCGGCGACGACGCCGAGGACATGGTCCAGGAGTGCCTCGTGAAGGCATTCCAGGGCTTCACCCAGCTGCGCGACCCGAGTGCCGGTCCCGGCTGGCTGGCGAGCATCCTGGTCAACTGCTGCCGTGACTTCATCCGCGCACGCGCACGTCACCCTGCCGAGATCGACTACGACGACCTCGAGCACTTCTCACTGTTCAGGCACATCGCCGACGAGGACCCCTACCCGTACTCCGACTCCCTGCACCTGGACTTCCTCGACGAGTTCACCGCGGAGGACGTCCGCGCCGTCGTGATGCGGCTACCACTGACCTACCGCGTCCCCCTGGTCCTCGTCTACATGGAGGGGTACCAGGCCAAGGAGGTCGCAGGAATGCTCGACGTACCGCTGGGGACGGTGCTGTCCCGACTGCACCGCGGGCGGAAGCTGTTCGAGAGACAGATGTGGGAGTACGCCGAGCAGCACGGGCTGCTCCTACGGAAGGAAGCACCATGATCGGCTGCGCCGAGGCCGTCAAACGACTGTGGGAGTATCTCGACGCCACCATCGACCTGGATGACAGGGTCCTCGTCGAGGAGCACCTCACGCGTTGCCGGACCTGCTGCGGGGAGCTGGAGTTCGCCAAGGAGCTTCGGCGCATACTCGCCGAACGGTCCCCCGCCGACCTGCCCGCAGACGTCATCCAGCGGCTGAACCACACCGTCGAGGAGCTGGGAACGTGAACCGGGACCTGCTCAACAGCCAGGCGGTCAAGGACCTCGTCCGCGAGGCCTACCGCGACGTCCCCGCGACCACCGCCGCCGTCGCTCACAAGCTCTACACCCCCGACCAGCTCGAAGGGGTACCGAGCTCGGCGGTCAGCCGTGCGCTGGGCGTGGCCAACCATCTCCGATACGCCGGCATCCGGCCCGGCGAGACAATTCTCGACATCGGCTGCGGAGGCGGCATCGACACCGTCATCGCCGCCCGTCGAACCGGACCCGGCGGTGTGGTGATCGGCCTGGACTTCCTCACGGAGATGCTCGAACGCACCCGCCAAGCGGCGGAGGAGGCCGGCCTGGGAAACGTCCAAACCCTGGAAGGAGAGATGGAGGCCATCCCGCAGTCCGACGACAGCATCGACCTGGTGATCTCCAACGGCGTCATCAACCTGTCTGCCCGCAAGGCGAGGGCGATGGCCGAGTGCGCCCGGGTACTGAAGCCGGGGGGCAGGCTCTGCGTCTCCGACCTGACCGTGGAGCAAGATGGTCTCCCACCCGAGATCCTCACCCAACCGGCCGCCTGGGCCGGCTGCGTGGCCGGGGCACTCTCTGAGCAGGACTTCCTGCGCAAGCTGGAGAAAGCCGGGCTCGTCGAGGTCGAGGTCCGGCATCGCGAGGCCCTGAGCATCGACGACTGTGCGCTCTACCCGCTGTTCCCGGACGAGGTCATCGCGCTCATGCGAAAACTGATCCCCCTCGAACGACAGCAGCGAGTCGCCGTCGCCCTGGTCGTCACTGCGACCCTGCCTACGGCGTAACGCTGGGCCGCAGGGTGTCGAACCTGGGCATCGGGAGAACACCACGGTCCCGTGCCCGGCCACCGTCAGCCGCACTCGAGACCGCCCATGCCGGCCCACGCGCACGAGCGACCGCCGTAAACCGGCACGATCCTCACCGACGGGGCGGCGGTGCCCGCGAAGCTGATGCTCGACGCAGTCAGGCGGGAAGGCGCTGCGCTGTCGTGGATCACCGTGTGGCTTGGCAGGTCCGTCCCCATCCCATCCGTGAACGCTGACCCAACCTGTTCAGCGAGCCCGGACTAGCCCGACCTGAGGATGCGCCCCCGAGCGCGCGGCCACATGCTGGGCACGTGAAGCAGCGAGTGCTCGTCCTCGGGGCTGGCTTCGGCGGCCTGGAGCTGAGCTGTCTGCTGTCGGAGCGACTCGCCGACGAGGTCGAGGTCGTGCTGATCGACCAGAACGACGCGTTCGTCTTCGGCTTCTCGAAGCTCGATCTGCTGTTCTGGTTCTCGGTCAGGAATCCGACGGGGAAATAGCCCACTACGAGGACGGTGAGCCGGGGTTGCTTTGCGTCATCAGCGTGCTGCCCTGCTGGCGGTGTCCACGCCTCGGGAGCGAAGTCAGGATGCAGGGCCAGGGACGGAGGAGCAGCCGACCGGCCCATGACGATCCCTGCGTCCGGCGCGGCTCGCGCTCGGAGTTCCTGCCCCACAAGGCTTGTATGGTTCCAACATGGACAAGCTGCAACTCGTGGACGGTGCGGTGGACGTCACTGCAGTGCGGCGACTGTTTGGTGAGTACCGGCGGGCTGTTGAGGGGTTCGCGTCCGCTGCTGATGTGTGTGCTTGATTCGACGACATGAGTGCGGAGCTGGTCGAGCTCCGGTCGTTCTACGCCTTTCCTGGCTTCATCCTGCTTGCCCGGCAGGAGGGGGAACCGGTGGGTTGCGTCGCTGTGCGCTCGTTGGCGCCGTCGACCGGTGAGCTGCGCCGGCTGTATGTCCGGCCTGGCCGCAGGTCTGGTGGACTGGGGCGGCGTCTGTTGACGACCGCTTCGGACGTTGCGACGGAGCGCGGGATGGGTCGACTGGTGCTGACCACCCTGTTGTCCATGGAGGTCGCGCGCAGCCTGTACGACTCAGAGGGCTTCCATCCGATCCAGCCGTACGTGGACGACCCGCTTGAGGGTCTGCAGTTCCTCGGGCGCGACCTGTGACGTCAGAACGTGAGGGTGTCGTCTGCCTCGGACGGTCCAGGCGGCGAGTTCCTCCATGGTGGAGCGTGGCGCGTTGTCGATGAGATTGTCCTCGGTGAGGCCTCGGCGTCGAGGCAGGTGCCGCAGCAGGTCACGGCGTCACCCATCAGGAAGACCTTGATCTTGCCTGCTGAGGGCGGCGGCGAGGCGTACGGCGTTGAAGGTCTCGTCTGCGCCGTAGGCGGGTCCGTCGATGATGAGGAGGATCTTCTTCATAGTTCGATGCTCCTTGTCGGCTCCGGCGCTACCAAACGGACGAAAGCCCATATCGCGGGCTGATCGCGATTGCCGGTGTGGCGGTGATGGCCTTCCCGGACGGCCGGAACGAGACCATCATCAACCCCGTCTGGGGCGTATCGATCGCCGCGCTGGCACTAGCGGACGGCGTGACCCACACCGCCGGCAACAGATTGTCATGGCGCCGCGCTAGGAGCCGTCGGCGGCCTCAGCTGCGCGCTCGCAACCGCCACAATCGCCTACACCGACACCTTCGACCGCTGTTCCCTGTCAGCTCGCTGCTCGGAGTCTGGGCCGTGGCGGTCGGCGTGATCGGGGTCCTCCGGGGCGCAATAGGACCGACCGACATGGCGCCGGCTGCTCGACCGGGAGCCTGAGTGCGCAGTGCCGCCACCACCGAGGTCGCTGCACATCCCCACCATCAATTGGCGATGAGTCCGTACATCCAAGGCGCGTCACACCGCCGCCTGGGGAGCGGGAACGGGGACGCGCCTCGCGAGACTCCGGTTCCCGTGCCGATGACATCAAGAAGGAGCAGTATGCAGGGATGGCCCGACACGAGGAACCCATGATCTGGGTGCGCCGTGTCCTCGGGGAATCGGACATGCCGCTTCACATGGGTGACGCATGCAGGCGCGGGTGCCATCTGTCACGGAGGGGAATCCTATGGATCAGTCACTTCACTTCATCACTGTGAGCACCGCCGACCTGGATGCGGCTCGGTCGCTCTACATCACGGGTCTGGACTGGCACCCTCTCCTGGACGTCCCCGGCGAGATGCTTTCTTTCAGGTAGCGCCCGGTCTGGCGCTCGGCCTGTTCGACTCAGAGAAGTTCAACGCGGATATCGCCACTGGTGCCGACTACTCATCGGAGTCAGGGCTGACGCTGTCCCACAATGTCGATTCACCCGGGGAGGTCCGCCAGGTTGTCGACGCCATGACGCGAGCCGGCGGCACCGTCCTCAAGGCTCCGCAGGACGGCGCTTTTGGGGGCATTTACCACGCACACGTGCAGGACCCGAATGGCATCATCTGGGAGGTCGCCCACAACCCCTCGTGGCGCATCGCCAACGACGGCACGGTCGCCATTGGCTGACGATCTCGCCCCGAGACCTACCTCCGCCGACGGAAGGGTTCGCTGCGGGCGTCTGCGCGTCGGTGCGGTCCGCTGTCGTCGCGGTTGCCCATAGTCGGTGCGTCCCTTCGCGCGTCAAAGTGCCACTGCCCGGTCACGACCTGCGGTTCGGTGGCGACATTCAGGAAACGACCTTCCGCGTGAAGGTGAGGTGGGTGACGCCGCTGGGGGAGGAGACCGCCTCGATGTCGTGGGTGTCCTCGAGGGCCTCCAGGCCGTCCCAGATGCGGACGCCGCGGCCGAGCACGATCGGTACCTGGACCAAATGCATGTGGTCGACGAGCCCGGCGGCGAGAAAGTCGCGTACGACGGTGGGGCCACCGCCGATCCGGACGTCCTGACCATCGGCCGCTTCACGGGCGGTCTCCAACGCCTCGGCCGGAGCTGCGTCGAGGAAGTAGAACGTGGTGCCGCCCTCCATCTCGATCGGCGGGCGCGTGAGATGGGTGAGCACGAAGGTCGGTGTGTGGAACGGCGGGTTCGGGCCCCACCAGCCCTGCCAGTCGGGGTCGTCCTGCCAGCCGGGCGGGCCGAACTTGTTGGCGCCCATGATCTCAGCGCCGATGCCGTAGCTATGGCGCTGCGCGAAGGCGTCGTCGACTCCGGCGGTTCCGCCGGCATCCCAGAACCGGGTACCGAACATCCACTCGTGCAGACGCTCGCCCGCATGTCCGAACGGTGCATCGGCGGACTGGGGCTCCCCGGTGGCGAACCCGTCGAGGGAGATGGAGAGGTTGTGGATCCGTGTGAGTGACATCCGCGGGCTCCTCGATCAGTGGTCGCACTGTGCATTCGGTTCTCAGGAGACTGACCAAGGTGACCGGAGATTCTCATCGACCACGGAGGTCAGAGCTCCTCAATCTGCGATCCGGCTAGAGATGACATACCCACCAGCAGTGAGTCGCGGATGGGGTGGCGTCGCTTGCCAGTCTGCTCCGGACTCACCGTGCAATGCTCCCAGAGGTGCTCGAGCAGCGGGATCCACGATGCTTGCTCAAGGCCCCCGCCGACCCTTCGGTGCAGGCAGCCTCCGTATCGCAGCTGGCACGAACGACTCCCTCGAGTCGCGTCAGACCCCAACGGCGCATCCAAGGCTGGGGCCATATGCAGACTGCTGTTCGACTGCGAGTCGTAAACCCCTGGGTCGGTCTTCCGCGCGAAGTGGTCAAGTCCGGTGGCGTGGTGTACGACGGGTGATCCTTCGTCGTTGGTCAGGCCGTGATGGCCTGCAGGGTCAGCTCGTCGGTCACCTCCTCGGTGGTGGGGTGTGTGACTGCCCGGGACCGGACTAAGACGTCGAGTCCGAGGTAGCGGCGTTCTTCGGCCCCTCGTCGTGCTGCTCGGCCAGGACGGCGCCGACAAGCCGGATGATGGAGCCGCGGTCGGGGAAGATGCCGACGACGTCGGTGCGGGTGGCGGCGGATCTCTCGGTTGAGCCGCTCGTTGGGGTTGTTAGACCAGATCTGGCGCCAGAGCTCTTTGGGGAACGCGGTGAAGGCCAAGATTCCGCGCGGGCTCCCTCGAGGTGCTCGGCCCTGCGGGGAGCTTCTCGGCCAGGGCGTCGAGGACGCGGTCGATCTGGGCGTGCACCGCATCGGCTTCGGGCTGGTCGTAGATCGAGTGGAGCAGCGCCTTGACCCAGCCCCACGAGGACTTCGGGGTCACGCTCATGAGGTTGGCCGCGTAGTGGGTGCGGCACCGTTGCCAGGCGGCACCGCCCAGGGTGGCGCGATCGCGGCGACGAGCCCTTGATGGGCGTCGGAGGTGACCAGCTTGACGCCGGTCAGGCAGCGGGCGACCAGGTCGCGGAAGAACGCCAGCCAACCGGCGCCGTCCTCGCTGGTGGTGACGTGCAGGCCGAGGATCTCGCGGTGCTCGTCGGCGTTCACGCCGGTGGCGACCAACGCGTGGACGCCGACGAGCACGGCCGCCTTCGCGCACCTTCAGGACCAGGGCATCGGCTGCCACGATGGTGAACGGGGCGGCGTCATCGAGCCGGAGGGTGCGGAACTCCTCCACGTGTGCGTCGAGCTCCTTGGCCATCTCCGACACCTGGGACTTCGACAGGGTCGTGATGCCTAGGCTCTGGACCAGCTTGTCCATCCGGCGCATAGAGACGCCGAGCAGGTAGCAGGTCGCCACCACGCTCGTCAGCGCTCGTTCGGCGCGCTTGCGGCGCTCGAGCAGCCACTCGGGAAAGTAGGTGCCCTGACGCAGCTTTGGCACCGCCAGGTCCAGGGTGCCGGCACGGGTATCAAAGTCACGGGCCCGGTAGCCGTTGCGGCGGTTCACCCGCTCCGGGCTCGCCTGCCCGTACGCCGCGCCGCAGACCGCGTCGGCCTCGGCCGACATCAGGGTGTTGATGAACGTGGTCAGCAGCTCACGGAGCAGATCCGGGCGCGCCTGGACCAGCTGTTCCTCGATCAGGCGGGCAGGGTCGATACTGGGGGTGACGGTCATCGTCGTGTCCTTCTTCGAGTCGGTTGTGAGAGATCACTCGAAGGATCACGCGGTGGCCGTCGCTGCATCTCCAGCGACACGCTCACCGGGCGAGCCGTACACCACTCTGCTGGACTCCACTTTTCGAACGCCGAATCGGACCCCGGTTTGTCACGGATCTGGTCACGGGTGGGCAAGGCAAAGCGCCCCTCTTGAGTAGAAGGGGCGCTTGACCTGCGGTGTCACTTTGTAGCGGGGGCAGTGTGCGTCTCAACCCTCTCGACTCGTCTGCCTAAACGCGGCCTGCCTACCCGTCCGTGCACGCCTCGCGGTGAAGCCGTCCCGACACGTTCGAGATGTCTCGCCGCGTCTTGGTCACGGGTCTGGTCACGGGTTGCGGTCCTGACGCTCGAGAATTAAGAGAATGTCGGTCGCGATCCAGGCAAGACCCGGCGGGCGTGTTCATCTCTCGTAGTGATAGCGGCATGCGGCAATACGGATCTCGTCCTCGGCGACCTTGTAGACAAGACGGTGCTCGTCGGTAATCCGCCGAGACCAATACCCCTGGAACCCTTGCTTGAGCGGCTCCGGCTTGCCGATTCCCTCGTTACCGTTGCGGTCGATGTCCTTGATCAAAGTATTGATCCGCTTGAGGACCTTGCGGTCCTGGACCTGCCACCAGAGGTAGTCGTCCCATGCGCTCTCATCCCAGACGAGCTTCATTCGACCAGGTCACGGACGTTCCCACGACCGGCCTCGAGCCGGTCGATCGACGCCAGCAATCGGCGGGCGTTCTCGGGACTCCGCAGCAGGTAGGCAGTCTCCTTCAGCGACTCATAGTCATCGAGGGAGACGATCACAACCGGTTCGTGACCGGCACGGGTGATGATCACTTCCTCGCGGTCCTCGACAACCGAGTTCAATGTCTCGGCGTACTTGGCGCGAGACTCCGAGTAGGTCATCGTCTTCATAGCGGCATCCCTCCTACGTACAAGAAATTGTACGCATGCCCGGGTCGGATGCCAAGCCACCCTTCCGTCTCGTCGCAGGATCCATGCCCGGTGGCAGCTGGCCGCCGGAATCTGCAGCTCAGATGGGGCTCGCCCCCTGATCCTGGACATTGAGTCCAGCATCGTGTTGGGAATTGAGAAGATTCTGTCCATGGCCAGGACAACGCCTTCGCGGCGCTAGCCAGCCGCCCGTACCAACCGCATCAAGCTTGCAGCCGTGGCGCCGGTACTTGTCCGTCGCGAGCTAGATCCGCTCCGCCGCCTGATCGGCACGATGATCGTCGGCACGAATGACGCGAGAGTGGCTGCTGAGCACCGATGGACGCAATGAGGCCGCGCCAGCCGCGCGGAAGCTCGGGGATACCTGGGCGGTGGAATGCAGGGTCGGCTGGTGATTGACTACCCACCGTGGCCGAACCGAGCGACGTCCAGCATCTGATGAAGCAGCTGATCGCTGGGGCCAGCCCCGAGGAGAACCGGGCCCTGCTCGATGCCCTTCTCAGCGGGCAGGCCTCCAGCATCTTTGAGAAGTTGCACGTCGAGCAGAAGCCGACACTGCGCCCGGTCCCGACCGAAGTCTGGACTCGCGCCGTGCAGGTCGAGGCGCATACGGTATCCGCAGCCGGTGTGGCGACGGCTCGCCCGGTGACCTCACCCTGCCTCGGCTGCATGACGTAATCCAGGCGGCGATGGGGTGGCACGACAGTCACCTGCACCGGTTCCGCACCGGTAACGACCATCGCTCGCCGTACTTCATCACGGGTTTCGACCTCGACGAAGGCGACGAGGGCCTGCTCGAGGACGACATCCGGCTCGACCAGGTGGTGGCCGCCGAGGGCGATCAGCTCTGGTACGAATACGACTTCGGGGACGGCTGGGACCACGTCCTCCGGGTCGAGGCAGTCCTGGAGGAGGCACCGCCGACGGTGCGTTGCACCGGCGGTCGGATGGCCTGCCCACCCGAGGACTGCGGGGGGCTAGGAGGCTACGAGGAGCTGGCCGCCTGGGTCCGCAGCGGGTACGACGACGCGATCCTCCCCGAGGCCTTCGACAACCGCGCGCATGCTCGGGACTGGCTGCCCATCAACTGGCACCCCGACCACTTCGACATAGAGGAGACCAACGCCGCACTCGCCGTCGCGATCGCCGAGCCCGTGGCGGTCACCGGCGAACTGGCCGAGCTCTCCGAGCAGCTGGAGCGTCGCGGCATCCGCCTGCTGCGGGAGGTGATGGGCCGCCCGCTCTTCCACGGGTCGACGGAGGTCTCCGCCGCGGAGGCCTCCCGCCTGACTGAGATCTACCGGATCTTCCTCGACGTCGTCGGTGATGGGCTCGCCCTGACAAGCGCAGGCTACCTACCGCCCGCGGTGGTCGAGCAGTTCGCCGAACGCAGCGGCATCACCCGGGGGTGGATCGGCAAGGCCAACCGCGAGGATCTGACACCACCAGTCGCGACCGTGCGCGATACCGCTCGGATGCTCGGACTGGTCGCCGTTCGCAAGGGCCGTCTCACACCGACCGCGGCCGGCGCCCGCTGCCGCCAGAATCCCCAGGCACTGTGGCAGCACATCGTCGGCCGACTTCCCGTGAGCGGCAGGAAGATCGATCGCCACTCTGGATGGATGGCGCTGGCCGTCGCCGGAAGCGGCGTTTCGCCCCAGGAGTGGCGCAGCGAGATCAGTGAGCTGCTCTTCGCGCTCGGCTGGCGCAGCGGAGCAGACCGGTACTCACCCCCGTCAGCCCACAGCCCAACGCTGGACGTGCTGGACCAGCTCGCGGGCGCTGCGCGCACCGGCTGGAGCGTCACGGGAACCGACTTCGCCGTAGCGGCCACCGCCCGTGCAGTCATCCGGCGAGGCTAGCGCCGTCTCGAGCACGGATAATCATCCGTCGCTACGCCGGCTGGCCGGCCGTGCGGATCGCCCGGCGATCGCTTCCTGGGTACGTCCGTGAATGCGAAGCGACACCGGGGGCGGCGCGGTCGGCAAGAAGTGCCGTGCGCCCGTCCGGAATCCGACCCAGCGACCGCAGTCTCAAGTCCCCTGCTCCGCCTCAGATCGTCGTGCGCGTTCCTACATGTCTCACGCTCGGACGCCCGGATCGGGCCCGTTCTGTCACGGATCTGGTCACGGGTGAGCAGACAAGAGGCCCCTCCTGAGACAGAAGGGGCCTCTCACCTGCGGTTTTACAGTAGCAGGGGCAGGATTTGAACCTGCGACCTCTGAGTTATGAGCACCCAAACCGCCGTCTCATCCCTCTCCCCCGGTCCCCTCCTTCCGTGCCTTTCGCCGGTCGCCTGCCACTCGGCATCTCATCAGTCGCCACTGGCACTGGAGCGTCTCACCGCGTCTTGGTCACGGGTCTGGTCACGGGGGTCCATGCTCAGGCATCGTGCCAATGCGACCGTCGACCGCCCCTGCATTTCCACGGCAGCACTGGGCTCAGGTGGTCGCAGCACCACGAGGGGATGACATGGCCCCATGAGTGGTCGGCATCTGTCGGAACGGTGCTGGTAGTCCACCTCTCAATGTTCGTCGGTGGGGAAGATGTCGGTGAGTCGTGCGCTTTCGGTGGCGTCGAGCTGTGATGGCCGGCCGGACATGATGCCGGTGGTGGCCCGCAGCGGTGAACCGATGTGGATGCCGTCCGGGCCGATGGTGTATTCGCGGATGGTCTTGTCGTGGTCGGAGCCCCGGGCCTTCAGCACGGTGATGCCGCGTTTGAGTTCGCCGTAGACCTCGATATAACGGAGCATGACGATGGCGTCGGTGAGTGAGGAGACGTGTTCTTGTGTGGCCGTCAGGTCCTGGCCGGCGAGGCTGGCCTGGCCCGTGGTGAGGAGCCCGGCGACCTCGTGCTGCTTGAGGAAGGCGGTCAGGCCGATGGTGAACTCACGGAAGCTGCGCTCGGGGCCGCCGCGTCGCAATGAGGTGAGGCTGTCGAGCACGAGCCGCGTCGCGCCGAGGTCCGCGACAGCCCCCTGGATGCGGACCAGGTGCTCTTCGAAGGTGCGGACCTCGGGGTAGTCGATGAGGAAGCGGAGCTTGCCGTCGGCTTCCAGGGCGGCAACGTCGTAGGGCCAGCCGCTGACGGCGCGCAGCATCTGGTCGCGGCTTTCTTCGAAGCCGACGACGAGCGCGGGTTCGCCCCGCTGTGCGCCGGCGAGCGCGAACTGCATGGCCACCGAGGTCTTACCGGTGCCGGTGGACCCGGAGACGAGGGTGACGGCGTCCTGGAACAATCCTCCACCGCACATCTCGTCGAAGGCCGGGATGCCGCTGGTGATGCGGCCGCTGGCAGAGGGTTGATCCAGCTGCACGCTGAGCGGGATCACCACCATGCCTTGCTCGCGGGTGATCGCGAAGGGGAACTCGCCTTGCCGGTGTCGCGTGCCGCGGAACTTGAGCACCTCGATGGTCCGCCGCCTGGTCTCTTCCTCCAACTCGTTGCGCAGGATGACCAGGTTGTCCGCGACGTACTCCTCGACGCCCATCGGGGTGACGTGGTCGGACTCCCCGTCACGCGCAATGGTCATCAGTGCGGTCACGCCGAGCCGTTCAAGCCTCGAGGTGATCCGGACCAGGCCGTCGCGAACGGCGGCGCTGTCCTCGAAACGTGCGAACAGCACGTTCAGCGAGTCAATGGCGACGCGTTGCGCGCCGGTGCGCTCGACCGCGTCGGTGATCTCGTTCAGCAGCACGGTGAGGTCGAAGTGCCCGCCCACGACGGTAGCCCTGTCCTCGGGGCCCGGGGTGGCCTCGATGAATGTCCACCTGCCGTCCAGCTCCCACGCGGGCACCTCCCAGCCGAACTCGCCGATGAACCAGCGCAGCTTGCGAGCGGGTTCGCCGAAGGTCACGAAGACTCCGGGCTGACCGAACTGTCGCACACCCTCGGCGAGGAACTGCAGGGCGAGCACCGTCTTGCCGGAGCCGGCGGTGCCGGCCACGAGCGTGACGCTGTTTTCCGGTAGGCCACCCTGGCTGACGTCGTCGAACCCGGCGATGCCGGTCGGCAGTCTCGGCAACAGGGTGGGGGTGGGCTCGTCAGGCATTTCGGTCACCGTTCTGTTGTCACGGCCGCATGTGGAGGTTCACCACGGCCGCCGCGACGTCGTGGATTCGTGCGTTGTGGTCACGGGAGTGCTTGCGCAGAACGTCGAACGCCTCGTCGACGGTGATGCCACGCGCCTCAGCCAACACGCCCTTGGCCTGCTCGATGATGATGCGACTGGTCAGCGCCGTCCTGAGCTGTTCGTTGGTTTCCCGCTCCTGACCCAATTCGGAAGCGTGCACGAGGTAGCAGCTGGCGATGTTGGCCGTGATCCGGGCCACCCGCAGATCCTCATCAGCCCACGTATGGCGCGCGCCGTCGTAGAGGCCGAGCACTCCGAGGACCCGCTCGCCGGCGAACATCGGGACGGCGGCCACCGCGCGGATATCGCCGACCTCCGCCTGGGCGACGTACTCCGGCCAGCGCTGGGCGAGGTCGCCGCCGGCCAGGTCTCCCACCACCACCGGCTGCCGGCTACGCACGGCGTCGGCACACGGCCCGATTTCCCGAGCCGTCACGACCCGCTCCAGATCGGCGATCGCCTCGACGGTGGCAATCACGTCACGCAACCGGCCTTGCCGCACGAGGACCACGCCGACGCCGCTCACACCGAGCGCCACCGTGACCTGCTCGGCCAGCTTGCGTAACACCTCAGTGATGGCATAGTCGCCGGTCAAGGTCGCGGCGAACCGCTCCACGGTGTCCAGGAGCGCATCCACGTCGAGTACGGGCACGAACACCCCCTGCTCCGTCGCCGGGTTACCTCACCAACCTGCTCCAGTCACCGCCAAGACGCCAGGGGCAATAGTCCTCATCCCCGCGCCCGTCGGTTGTGCCCCCCGCACATAGTTGGTGATGTCTGTGATCTTGAATGAGCCGGCACGGCTTCGCTGCATTCCGTCCTGCGGCCGGCACCAAGGCCCGGCCGTCAACCCGACGCCCTGCGCCGGTGCGTTGTTTGTTGCGCGAGTGCTCGTCAGCCACCGCAACAAACGCAAGCGCCCAGATCGCCATGGCGATCGCCCAGGGGCGGCCGACCGAGCCGGTCAGGTTCGGCTCAGCCCATGACACCGAAACAATTCCAGGATTCACACCTCCGTCATTGGGAAGGTGTATCTCATACCAAAGTGCTACGACTCATGCCAAAGAGGTAGGACCAGGAGACGGGGGCCAAGGCGATCCGAATGGTTCGTGACCACGTCGGGGACTACGCGTCCGAGTACGACGCGATCCGCGCCACCGCGAGCAGGTTGGGGATGAACCCCCGAGACGCTGTCGCAAGTGGATCCGCCAGGACGAGATCGACCACGGTGACGACACGACCACCGCAGGGGACCACGTGGAACCAGAGACGAGCACAGGTCTACTCATCGCGTGGAGAACGATGCCCAAACTGACTTGCCTCCGCCCGGAGCGGGGGTGACACCCCAGTCCTCGCTCACCAGGTCAACGATGGACACGCCACGCCCTGCCGTGTCCAACATTTCCGGGGCGAGGAGGGCGGGAGCGCAGGGCGAGCCGTCTTGCACGCTCAAGAACACCGCCCGGTCAGCCTGTCGCAAGCTCACCGTGAACGGTGACTGCGCATGCCTCACGGCGTTCGCCGCCAACTCACTCACCACCAGCCGCACATCGTCGACCAGGTATAACAGGCGGTGCTCAACGAGGTGGACACAGACGAAGCGCCGCGCTCTCAACACGCTCACGGCTTCACCCGGCATCGCTGCCTCGTGCCACCAAGAACTTGGTTGACCCATGGTGTTCCTGCTCTCCGGCAGTACCCGCGTACGCCTGGAGGCTGGGTCTGGACCGCACCAGGCGTATCCAACCCTGCTCCTACCCACCTCGCCGGCTCGGGAAACCGAGAGAAGCAAGAGGATGTACCTGCTCGGCGATCGGCGTCAGGACTCCGGGTGGTAACCAGGCGGCATCCAATCCTCGACCTCGGCACCAGCCAACCGCAGGGCGTGCATGAGTCCCGCGACCGTTCCTGCATTCAGAAGGGTGATCGTCTTCATCTGCTGGTACTCACGGCAGTTTGAGTGGAAGGCCGCTTGCTGCCATCCGGTCAACATCGGCCACCAGGGGCGCCCCCCGCCATGTTGCGAACCGTCTCGTCGGGATCCTTCACGGGCGGCTCGTCGGGGCGGCGGCAATGAAGACCGGGAGTTGTACTCGGGATGGGCGACCGGCAACGGGTAGGCCGATCCCGCAGCACTGCGGCACGGAAGACAAGGAAGCCGATCCCGCCTGCCGGGCGTCGCTCTGCCTCTACACCAGGCGGTACTAGTCAGTAGAGAACAGACCGGCTCAACATCCGCCGATCGTCGGCGACGATTGCGGCGCCCTGACGCAAGAGTGTGTCCTCATACAGCGCGTAGTGATGGTGGCAGAAGTCCAGCGTCCCGGCATCTCCCAACGCCACGCGCAAGTAGGCCTGCACGCCACAACCGCGTGCATCGCACCGGTCCTGGGCCAACATGGTGACCACCTACTTCGCCCTGTCGATCTGGAGTGCCCTCAGGGCACATATCGAGCCTGCTCGCTCAGCCATCTCCGTAGCCAGGGCCGCAAGTCCTCGTCCGCAAGGCTTGAACGCCCGTTTCCTACCCCTCCAACGAAGGGCGAGGTCCAAGAAGAACGCTGCCATCTGGGCGTGCGGCAACTCGTTGAACAGCACCCAGCCGCGATTAAACAGTGGAGTCCAGCAGAGTGGTGTACGGCTCTCGGGTGAGCGTGTCGGTGTAGATCCCGCCACGGCCACCGCGCGCTCTTCACCGTCATCGAGAACGTCCGCGTGCCTCCGGGAATCCGACCCAGAGGTGGTCGTCTGAGGCCCTCCGGCTGCGTCTCAGACGGTGCACCGCGTTCTCTCACGTCTCACGCCGGAACACCGAATCGGCACTTGTTCTGTCACGGATCTCGTCACGGGTGAGCAAGGCAAGAGGCCCCTCCTGAGACAGAAGGGGCCTCTCACCTGCGGTTTTACAGTAGCGGGGGCAGGATTTGAATCTGCGACCTCTGGGTTATGAGCACCCAAACCGGCGTCTCAACCCTCTCCCTCGGTCTCCTTCCTCCCTGCCTGTCACTGGTCACCTCTCGGCCGACACCTCATCCCTCGCCAGGCGTGCCAAGGCATCTCACCACGTCTTGGTCACGGGTCTGGTCACGGGTTTCGTTGCCCCCGCGACCCGCCAACCGGACCACTGAATGTTCTGAAGCTCCCACCAGCGGTTACACCACCGGGCGGTCACCTAACACGGACCTGACGATGCCAACCACTTCGCTCAGTCGGTGCGCCGTCCTTCCGCCCAAGGACGCGATGTGCGGCGAACTAAAGCGCTTCACGAGACCGCGCCGGGCTCATGCTGCTGGGCATCAGGCGCGAAGGTGAAGGCGCCGGCGGTAAGGTCCCCGGCCGACGGTTCCCCTTGCAGGTCGAACTGGAAAGGGCGACTCCGGCCCGGTTCGCCCACGCCACCGCCTCGGGAGCGTAACCGGCAAGGGCGAACACGACCCCGGGCTTGCCTTCGACCACTGCGCAGCCATGGAGCTGCTGGACGAAAGATCTTGGTCGTCGTGACGGGCGTCGGCTATGCGGCGGAGGT
>DATGYO010000086.1:0-14893 GCA_035297905.1 Nocardioidaceae bacterium | reverse complement strand
CGTGGACCAGCTGGTGCCCGGCGGTCTGATGGTGGTCCCGGTGCGCGGCCGGATGACGGTCGTACGCCGGACGGCAGGCGAGCCCGAGGTCACCCGCGAGGGGTGGTACTCCTTCGTCCCGCTGATCGAGCCCTGAACGAGTGGACCAGAGGCTTCAGGAGCGCACGAGGCTGTGCGTCACCGGCCCGACCGTCCGCGGGGCCGCCGCAGTCGTGGCGATGCCCGTGAAACCACCCGCGAGCAGGATCAGCCCCACGGCGGAGACCACACGCGCTCCGGTTCCCTGTCCGAGGAACGGCATGACGACCTGAAGCGCCAGGAACGCCATGAGCAGCCCCGGGACCCACTTGGGAGTCGTCTTGGACCGGAACAGGCCGAACCCGATCAGCGCGACGCCGCCGATGAACGCCCAGACCCAGAAGTACAGCGGGATCACGACGCCGGACGACTTGAGCGACTCGGTGACCAGCTTGATCTCGTTGGTCTCCACCGGGCCCACCTTGAGCGTCTGGAGGGCGAGGGCGCGAAACATCAGCATCAGGGCCGCCAGACCCCCGACACCCACACAACCGACCGTGAACACGCCGATGCCGGTGATGCCGAGGCCCCGGCCCCTGCGGTCCGAGAACAGCGTCATCACCGCGGGCATCCCGAGCACCAGCGCCGCTGCCCCGCCGAAGTAGAGGATGCTCATCGCCAGCCATCGCCCGGGGTACTGCGCCGCCACCACCATCTGGGCGGCCGGCGAAGACTCGCTCCCGGCCGGGTTGAGCATCTGCCCGAGGACGAGCGCCATGACCCCGGTCACGAGGGCAGCCGCCGAGGCAGGGATCCACTCAGAGCGCATGCGCCCAAGAGTAGGTGGCCGTGCTCATCGATTCTCGCCGGTTCTGCAAATACTTGTGGCGGACCAGACCGTTTTCTGCCGCCGTACCCTGGGATGCGTGCACCCCGCGCTCGACCTGCTCGCCTCCCGCCGCCTCGCCGTCCTCACCGGTGCCGGCGTGAGCACGGACTCGGGCATTCCGGACTACCGAGGCCCGGGCGCGCCGAACCGCGCGCCGATGACCTACCAGCAGTTCGTGTCCGGTCCGGAGGCCCAGCAGCGGTACTGGGCCCGCTCCTACCTCGGCTGGTCGCGCATGAGGCAGGCCGAGCCGAACGCCTCCCACCTCGCCCTCGCCCGCTTGGACGCGGCGGGGAGCCTCACGCTCCTGATCACCCAGAACGTCGACGGGCTGCACGAGCGAGCAGGTAGCCGGTCAGTGGTGGCACTGCACGGCCGGATCGCGGACGTCGTGTGCCTCTCCTGCCGCCACCAGAGCGGCCGAGCCGCCCTCCAGACCCGCATGGACCTCCTCAACCCCGAGTTCACCGCCTGGCACACCGACGTGGCCAGCAGGCCGGACGGCGACGTGGAGCTCGAGAGCACCCGCGGCTTCCAGGTCCCGCGCTGTGATCTCTGCGGGGGCGTGCTCAAGCCGGACGTGGTGTTCTTCGGCGAGAACGTCCCGAAGGACCGGGTGCAGCGCAGCTATGACGCGGTGGAGGCCGCCGACGCCCTGCTCGTCGCCGGGTCGTCACTGACGGTGCTCTCGGGGTTCCGCTTCGTCAGGCACGCCCACAAGCTCGGCATCCCTGTCGTCGTCGTCAACCGCGGCGCCACGCGCGGCGACGACCTGGCGACGTACAAGGTCGATGCCGGGTGCGCGGACTTCCTGACCGCTCTCGAGGCTCAGGACACGTCGCGACGCACCGACAGCACGATCCCGAGCGCCGCGAGCACGAGCCCGTAGCCCAGCAGCACCAGGCCGCCGGCCCACCAGTCGAGGTAGTCCACGAGCGAGCTCCCCGGGGCCATCAGCGCCGAGGAGGCGTTGGACGGCAGCCACTTGACCAGCCAGTCGAGGTCGGCGGCCGCCATGGCGTAGGTCAGCAGCGGTTCCACCAGGAACGTGATGAGGACTCCGGTCATGATCGCCGCGACCTGGCTCCGGATCAGAGTGCCGATCCCGATCCCGACGATGGCCCAGATGGCGACCGCGAGCACGGCGAGACCCATCGTGACCCAGAGCCGGTCGGCATCGAGCCGGAGTCCGTAGCCGCGGATGGTCATCGTCGCCCCGCCGACCACCAGAACGGCCAGCAACCCGAGGACGGCGTAGACGACGCCCATCAATCCGTGGGCGAGGATCTTCGCGACGACGACGCGGCTGCGGCGCGGCGAGACCAGGAACGTCGACGTGATCGTCTGGTAGCGGTACTCCCCCGTCATCCCGGTGATGCCGAGCACCATCGCGAAGATGTAGGTGCCCGTGAACATCGCCATCGGGTACACCGACCGCACCGCCTCGGCCGTGTCGAGGCCCGGCATCGCGGGCGCTCCGGGCTGAGCCTCCATGCCCGCGATGACGGCGCTGGCCACCGACTGGATCGCGCTGAAGGCAAGCGCCCCGATCAGCAGCGCCCACCAGAGCCGGGTGGAGAGGATCTTCAACAGCTCCGCTCGAAGCAGTGCGGTCACGCGTGGCCCCCCTCGGTGAGCTCCAGGAACACGCGCTCGAGGCGGCCCGCCTCCGCCACCAGCTCGTGCACCTCCACGCCGGCCTCGAAGGCGGCATGGCCGACCACATCCGTCGTAGCCCCCGCCACGCGGAGCCGGCCGGAGCCGTCCGTGCCGACCACCTCGAGCGAGGCAGCGGCAAGGGCGTCACGCAGCCGCTCGGGCTCGGGCGTCCGAACGAGCACCTCGCGCTCCCCGCCGTCGAGCTCGGCGAGCGTGCCCTGCCGGACCAGGCGGCCCCGGGAGAGCACGACCACCTCGTCGACGGTCTGCTGCACCTCGCTCAGGACGTGGCTGGAGATCAGGACGGTGCGACCCTCGGCTGCCAGGGCTCGCAGGAACTGTCGCAGCCAGGCGATGCCCGCCGGGTCCAACCCGTTCGCCGGCTCGTCGAGGAGCAGCACCTCCGGGTCACCGAGCAGCGCCGCCGCGAGGGCCAGCCGCTGCCGCATACCGAGGCTGAAGCCGCCGACCCGCTTGCCCGCGACCTCCGTCAGACCGACCTGCGCGAGCATCTGCCCGGCCCGGCCGCGGTCGACTCCCGCACCGATCGCCATGACCTCGAGGTGCGCCCGCGCCGAGCGGCCCGGGTGGAAGCTGGAGGCCTCGAGTGCGGCGCCGACGGTGCCGATGGGGTCGCGCAGCCGTGCGTAGGGGACCCCGCCGATCGTCGCCGTGCCCGAGGTGGGGCGAAGCAGACCGAGGACGCAGCGCAGCGTGGTCGTCTTTCCGGAGCCGTTGGGTCCCAGGAACCCGGTGACGAGGCCCGGCCGGACCGAGAAGGTGAGGTCGTCGACGGCCTTCAGTGCGCCGAACGTCTTGGTCAGGCCGACCACGTCGACCTGTTGTCCCTTCGGCACCATGCGTCCATCCAACCACTGCACCCAGGCGGGACGGGGTTATCTGGACGTGAGTCTCACAGGCGCTTCACGAACATGTGTGAGGCGGCCTCGGCATCGATCTCGGCGGTCTCGCCGCCGCTGCCGAGCAGCACTCCCTCGGCCCCGGCCGTGACGGTGACGACCTTGTCGGGCAGCGCCCCGACCCGGCGGAGGGCGGCCATCAGGGACTCGTCGGTCTGGATCGGCTCACTGATCCGCCGGACGAGCACGCGCATCTCGGCGTTGGTGGTCGCGACCTGGTCGAGCGGCTCGACGCCCTCCATGAAGTCCTCGCCGTCGCCGGACTCCCCGAGCTCGTCGAGGCCGGGGATCGGGTTGCCGTAGGGCGACTCGGTCGGGTGGCCGAGGAGCTCGACGAGCCGACGCTCGACCGTCTCCGACATCACGTGCTCCCACCTGCAGGCCTCCGCGTGCACGAGCTCCCAGTCGAGGCCGATCACGTCGGTCAGGAGCCGCTCTGCGAGCCGGTGCTTCCGCATCACCCTGGTGGCCAGGCGAAGGCCTTCGTCCGAGAGCTGGAGGTGGCGGTCCCCCTCGACCGTGAGCAGACCGTCCCGCTCCATCCGCGCCACCGTCTGGCTGACCGTGGGGCCGCTCTGGTGCAGCCGCTCCGCGATCCGGGCGCGCAGGGGCACGATGCCCTCCTCCTGCAGCTCGAAGATCGTGCGGAGGTACATCTCGGTGGTGTCGATCAGGTCGCTCACGCCGTCATTGTGTCGCATGGGTTGTCGTCGCTGGCACAGTGGACGTCATGAGGGGGACCCGGTGAGCGAGCAGGCATCCGCGGCCGTGATGTGGTTCCGCCGCGATCTCCGGCTCGCCGACAACCCAGCACTGCTGGAGGCGTGCGCCAGTGCGCCCGACGTGCTGCTGCTGTTCGTGGTGGACCCGCGCCTCTGGGGACCTGCCGGAACGACGCGGCGCGCCTACCTGGCTGCCTCGCTGGCCGCCCTCGACGAGTCGGTCCGCGGCCGGCTGGTCGTGCGCCACGGCGATCCGGTCCGAGCGGTCGCGCGAGCCGCCGCTGAGGTCGGCGCCGGCTCCGTGCACATCGCCGCTGACTTCGGCCCCTACGGTTCCTCCCGCGACGAGGCCGTCGAGCAGGCGCTCGCCGAGAACGGCGTCGAGCTTCGGCGCACCGGTTCGCCCTACGCGGTGGCGCCGGGCCGCGTGGTCAACGGCAGCGGTGAGGGCTACCGGGTCTACTCACCCTTCGCCAGGGCCTGGGCCGAGCACGGCTGGCGCTCACCGCCCGGCGGGCCCTCGCAGGAGCAGAGCTGGGTGGAGGCCCGGTCCGACGGCGTCCCGGAGGCGCCCGTGCCCGACGGTCTCACGCTTCCCGAGGCAGGTGAGCAGGCGGCACGGCGCCGCTGGCAGGAGTTCCTGGAGCACGTGAAGGAGTACGACGAGGAGCGTGACCGACCCGACCTCGACGGCACGTCGCGGATGTCGGTCCACCTCAAGTGGGGGGAGATCCACCCTCGGACCCTCCTGGCCGACCTGGCGCCGCTGAGGAGCAAAGGCGCGTCGACGTATCGCAGCGAGCTCGCCTGGCGGGAGTTCTACGCCGACGTGCTGCACCGCCGGCCGGACAGCGCACGGGAGTACCTCCGGCCGGAGTTCGCGCACATGGAGTACGACGACCCCGGAGCCGACCTCGTCGCCTGGCAGGAGGGGCGCACGGGCTTCCCGATCGTCGACGCCGGGATGCGGCAGCTGCGCGCGACGGGGTGGATGCACAACCGCGTGCGGATGATCGTCGCGAGCTTCCTGGTCAAGGACCTGCACCTGGAGTGGCAGCACGGGGCCCGCCACTTCATGCGCTGGCTCGTGGACGGCGATCTGGCGTCCAACCAGCACGGCTGGCAGTGGGTGGCCGGGTGCGGCACCGACGCGGCGCCGTACTTCCGGGTGTTCAACCCGACCACCCAGGGGAAGAAGTTCGACCCGTCCGGGACATATGTCCGCCGGTGGGTCGAGGAGCTCCGGGACCTCGAGACGGCGTACATTCATGAACCCTCGGCGCAGCCGGGTGGGTGCCCGGACGGGTACCCACTGCCGCTGCTCGACCATGCCGAGGAGCGTCGTGAGGCGCTCGCGCGACTCGACCGAATGAAGAGCTGATGAAGAGTGCCGGCCACTGACAGCGACCTGGTGATCCCCGCCCGTTTCTGCGGCCCGACGAGCTCGGGCAACGGCGGCTACACGGCCGGTCTCCTCGCGGAGCGGTTCGCCGCCGCCGACGGCAACCAGCAGCGCCCGATCGACTGCCCGGTGGTCGAGGTGACGCTACGTAAGCCACCGCCGCTCGACACCGACCTGAGGGTCGAGCATCTCGAGGAGCAACGGGTGACGCGGCTTCTCGACGGAGAAAGCCTCGTCGCCGAGGCACGATGCACCGACGAGGAGCTCCATCCCGTGGAGGAGGTCTCCGCGGCTCGTGCCCGCGAGGCGATGGCGTCCTACCCGGGACACCGGTCCCACCCGTTCCCCCGCTGTTTCGTCTGCGGACCCGAGCGCCCCGAGGGCGACGGGCTCCGGATCTTCCCCGGCCCGCTCGGCGACGGGAGGGTGGCCTCGGTCTGGGTTCCGCACGAGAGCCTCGCGGAGGCCTCGGACCTGCTCGACCCCGGCGTACAACGGGTCAGCCTCGGCACGGTGTGGGCGGCTCTCGACTGCGTGGGCGGCTGGAGCACCGACCTGGAGGGACGTCCGATGGTGCTCGGGCAGATCGCCGCGCACGTCGACGCGCTGCCCGTCGTCGGCGAGACGCACGTCGTGGTGGGAGCCGAGCTCTCGTCCGAGGGACGCAAGACCTTCACCTCGAGCACGGTCTACGACGCCGACGGGCGGATCGTCGCGCGCGCCCGGCACACCTGGATCGCGGTCGACCCGGCGGCTTTCAACTGACCCCGGTTTGACAGGCACCCTCCCGTGCCCCTGGGATTGGAACGTGCAAATTCGTCCTGAAACGCCCGCGACCAGCCCTTGGTGGAAGCACTCCGTGTGCTACCAGATCTATGTCCGCAGCTTCGCCGACTCCGACGGCGACGGCATCGGCGACATGAAGGGCATCGAGCAGCGGCTGCCCTACCTGGCCGACCTCGGCGTGGACTCGCTGTGGATCACGCCGTTCTACACCTCGCCGCAGAACGACCACGGCTACGACGTCGCGGACTACCGCGACGTCGACCGTCTCTTCGGCTCGCTCGAGGACTTCGACTCGATGCTCGGCAGGGCCCACGACCTCGGCCTGCGCGTCATCGTCGACATCGTCCCCAACCACACCTCGATCCAGCACCCGTGGTTCCAGAAGGCACTCGACGCCAAGCCCGACGACCCGGTCCGCGACCTGTACGTCTTCCGCGACGGCCAGGGTCCCGACGGGTCGACGCCGCCCAACAACTGGCAGTCGGTCTTCGGCGGTCCCGCCTGGACCCGGGTGGAGGACGGGCAGTGGTACCTTCACATGTTCGACGCGACCCAGCCGGACCTGAACTGGTGGAACCCCGAGGTGGGCGACGAGTTCGAGTCGATCCTCCGCTTCTGGCTCGACCGGGGCGTGGACGGGTTTCGCATCGACGTCGCCCACGGCCTCTACACCCCGGTCGAGATGGCGGACCTCGAGGAGGGCGAGACCTTCCCGATGTGGGACCAGCCGGAGGTGCACGACGTGTACCGGCGCTGGCGCAAGATCCTCGACGAGTACGACGGCGACCGGATGGCCGTCGCCGAGGCCTGGACCGACTCCCCGGAGTCCATGGCCCGCTACATCCGCCCCGACGAGCTCCAGCAGGCCTTCAACTTCCACTGGCTCCAGGCGCCGTGGTCGGCAACGTCGTTCCGCGACGTCGTCGACGAGAGCCTGCATGCAGTGAGCCTCGCCGGTGCCGCGGCGACCTGGGTGCTCTCGAACCACGACGTCATCCGCCACGTGACCAGGTACGGCGGAGGGGCCCAGGGCCTGGCCCGCGGCCGGGCGGCACTGCTCACGATGCTCGCGCTGCCCGGTGGGGCCTACATCTACCAGGGCGAGGAGCTCGGCCTCGAGGAGGTCGAGGTCGCCCCCGAGCACCGCCAGGACCCGACGTACTTCCGCGGCGGCGGCGTCGGCCGGGACGGCTGCCGGGTGCCGATCCCGTGGTCCGGCGACGAGCCTCCCTTCGGCTTCGGGCCCGGCGAGGGCCAGCCGTGGCTGCCCCAGCCGGCGACGTGGGGCGCCCTGACCGTGGCCGCCCAGCAGGAGGACCCGGAGTCGACGCTCGGCTTCTACCAGCTCGCGCTGCGCACCCGCCGGGAGGTCACCGACGACCTGCCTGACGAGGTGACGGTGCTCGACAGCGCCCCGGACACCCTTGCGTTCCTCCGTGGTGGCGGGCTGGTGTGCGTGCTCAACTGCGGGGAGAGCACCGCACCGGTCCCGGCCGAGGCGGGCGAGCTCGTGGTGTCCAGCGCGCCGCTCGAGGACGGCCGGCTCCCGGCCGACACCGCGGCCTGGTTCCGCACAGCCCGTTAGTCAGTCTTCGTCGGCCGGCTCGTCGCTCCTCGTCTCCAGCGAGGCGTTGTAGCGACCGAGCTGGTCGGCCAGGGCGGCGATGTCGTCGGCGCTCCAGTCGGACAGACGCCTCGCGACGTCTCTGCGGCGGTCGGCCCGGACCTCCGCCACGCGGGTGCGGGCCAGGTCCGTCGGGACCAGGGTCTGCGCCCGCCGGTCGTCCGGGTCGCACGTGCGGGCGATGAGCCCGAGTGCCTCCAGGTGTACGACGTGCCGGCTGATCGCGCCCTTGTCGATGCCGAAGTGCTCGACGACGTCGGACGCCCGGACCCCCTCGTTGTCCACGACGAAGAGCAGCACCGGCAGGGCGGCCGGCTGGAGCTCGGTGTGCACCGCGGCGGCGTTGTGGACCACCCGGCGTCGCCAGCGGTGGATCAGCACGCCGAGCTCCCGCTCGATCCGCAGAAGCGACTCGGACTTGGTCGGCTTCGACGTCATCGTTGACATGTGCTCAAGCCTCTCAGGCTCCGACAGCCTCGACGTCCGTACGACGCGAGGGCTCGAGCTCGTCGGCCCGCTCGATCGTCGTACGCAGCGGCACCTCGCGGATCATCAGGATCGCGACGAACGCCAGCACGGCGAACGGCGTGGCGAGCAGGAAGATGTGCCCGGTGCCCTCCGCGAAGGCGGTCTGGAACACCTCGCGCACGGGCGCCGGAAGCTTCGACAGGTCGGGGATCGACGTACCGCTCCCCTCGCCCGTCGGCTGGATGCCCAGCCTCGAGAGACCCTCGAGGACCTTGGTGCTGACCTGGTGGCTCAGCGCCGTACCTAGGGCGGAGACTCCGATAGAGCCGCCCATGGTCCGGAAGAACGCCGCCAGCGAGCTCGCCGCACCCATGTCGGCCTGTG
Organism: Nocardioidaceae bacterium; assembly: GCA_035297905.1. Taxonomy (GTDB): domain Bacteria; phylum Actinomycetota; class Actinomycetes; order Propionibacteriales; family Nocardioidaceae; genus Nocardioides_C. Next base: position 6,021 of record DATGYO010000086.1, on the reverse strand, counting down.
CGGCGTTGTTCTGCACGGCGAGGACGAGGTTCTGGTTCACCGCGCCCACGCCGATACCGAGGACCGCCATGAAGGCGCCGACCTCGACGAGGCTCATGGTGGCGTCGATCGTGCTGAGGAGGGCGAGTCCGGCCACCATAAGGATCGAGCCGCCGACGAGGTACCGCTTCCACCTGCCCGTCGCCGAGATGACCCGGCCGGTCGCGATGCCGGAGACCAGCAGGCCCAGGACCATCGCCAGCGACATGAGGCCGGCGCGGGTGGGAGACATGCCGCGGGCGATCTGGAAGTACTGCGACAAGAACACGGTCGCGCCGAACATCGCGACACCCACCATCACCGAGGCGAACACGGCCAGGCTGGTGGTGCGGTCACGGAAGAGGCGGAGCGGGATGATCGGCTCCTTGACCCTGCCCTCGACGAAGACGAACGCGATGAGGGCCGCGACGCCGAGCGTCACCATCCAGGCCGTCGTGAGCGACTTCCACTCGAAGCGCGAGCCGGCAAGGGAGACCCAGATCAGCAGGATCGAGACGCCGGAGGAGATCAGCAGGGCACCGAGGTAGTCGATCGAGACGCGACGCTTCACCGTGGGCACGTGCAGGGTCTTCTGGAGCACGAAGAAGGCCAGGGCGGCGAACGGGACGCCGACGAAGAAGGTCCAGCGCCAGCCGAGCCAGGAGGTGTCCACGATGAGGCCACCGACCAGCGGCCCGCTCACGGTGGCGATCGCGAAGACCGCGCCGAGGTAGCCGAAGTACCGACCGCGCTCGCGCGGACTGACGATCGTCGCGATCACGATCTGCACCAGGGCGGTGAGGCCGCCGACGCCGACGCCCTGGACGGCGCGGGCGCCGATGAGGACGCCCATGCTCGGGGCCGTGCCCGCGATCACCGATCCCGCGAGGAAGATCAGCAGCGAGATCTGGACGAGCGCCTTCTTGCTGAACAGGTCGGCGAGCTTGCCCCAGATCGGGGTGGTGGCGGTCAGGGTGAGCAGCGTGGCGACGACGACCCAGGTGTAGCCGGACTCGCTGCCCTCGAGGTCCGCGACGATGCGTGGCAGGGCGTTCGAGACGACCGTGGACGACAGCATCGCCACGAACATGGCGATCAGCAGGCCAGACAGGGCCTCGAGCACCTCACGGTGCGTCATGGGCTCTGTCGCACCCCTCGCAACGGGCGGGGTCGGGCTCCCTGGTTGGTCTTGGCCGGGTTGGTCTTGGCCGGGTCGGTCTTGAGCAGTGGTGCTGGGTGAACGGGACACGTCAGTGGTTCCTGTTTCGGTTGGTCGGGACATTCAGGTCGGTCAGTAGCCGGGCCGTCGTGGCGGCGTACTCCACCAGCTCCTCGGGCGGCCAGGCCTCGAGGCGTTCGGCGAGCAGGCGGACGAGCCGCTCGCGGCCGCGCCGGAGGACCTCTTCACCGGCAGGGGCGACACCGAGCCGGTGCGCCCGTCCGTCGGACGGGTCCGCGCTGCGCTCGACGAGCCCCGCAGCCTCGAGCTGGGCCGCCTGGCGGCTCACCACGGAGGCGTCGACACGAGCAACCTCGGCGAGGTCGGTGACCCTCGACGGGCCGTTGCGCTCCAGCAGGGCGAGCATCATCAGGGAGGCGGCGGAGTGACCGTCGTACACACCCTGCTGGATCTCGCGGAACCAGCCCTTGAGCCCGGTCAGCGCGCGCAGCAGCTCGGTCGCTGCGGACTCGCGCGAGAGGTCGGCGGTGGCTGTCATGCGTGGAGGCTCCATGGTCGTTAGTTGTCGCTGGCAACTATAAGGGAATTAGTTGCTTGCCGCAACCAAAGCGATCTGCGTCACCACATGTGCTTGTCGGTCCGGAGGGGTCGTCGTACCTTTGATGCACACGGGAAAGGAGGTGGTCCAGAAGTGAATTCTTTACGGACTCGTGAGGTGGCTGCTCGCTAGCAGCGCACCGGCCAGCATGACTGAGCCACCGGCAGACCGGTGAGCAGCTGGCAATACCAAGCAGTCACCCGACCCGCAGGTGCTCCGGGACGTCCGCCCGGAGAGCGACTTTCATCCCTGATGAAGGAGCAACCGCCTGCGGGTCGCTGCTTTCCCCCGCTGCAACGCGGGGTTACGGACGGTCCACAAGCGGCGTACCGCTGGGGAACCGTCCACACGGCTTGGGAAGTCGCCCGACCCGGTCGCTGCTCAGGCCGTGACGGGCGCGCTGAACTGCGACTCGTAGAGCGCGGCGTACGCACCGCCCGCGGCGAGCAGCTCCTCGTGGGTGCCCTGCTCCACGATCCGCCCCGCCTCCATCACGAGGATCAGGTCCGCGTCGCGGATGGTCGAGAGTCGATGGGCGATGACGAAGCTGGTCCGGTCGGCGCGGAGCGCTGCCATGGCGTGCTGGACGAGGAGCTCCGTGCGGGTGTCCACCGAGCTCGTCGCCTCGTCGAGGATGAGCAGCGCCGGGTCGGACAGGAAAGCCCTCGCGATCGTCACCAGCTGCCGCTCCCCCGCGCTGATGTTGCCGCCCTCCTCGTCGATCACCGTGTCGTAGCCGGCGGGGAGGGAGTGCACGAACCGGTCCACGAACGTGGCCCGTGCCGCGGCGAGGATCTCCTCCTCCGTGGCTTCGGGCCTGCCGTAGGCGATGTTGTCGCGGATCGTGCCCCCGAACAGCCAGGTGTCCTGAAGCACCATCCCGATCTGTGCCCTCAGGTCCGCCCGGGGCATCTTCGAGATGTCGACGCCATCGAGGGTGATCCGGCCGGCGTCCACGTCGTAGAAGCGCATCACGAGGTTCACCAGGGTCGTCTTGCCGGCACCGGTCGGCCCGACGATGGCGACCGTCTGACCCGGCCTGGCGACGAGGGACAGGTCATCGATGAGCGGCTCGTCCTCCTCGTAGCGGAAGGACACGTCCTCGAACACCACCTCGCCCCGCTGCTGCGGCGGCGCCTCGGCGCGAGGGACCTCGGCCGGCTCCTCCTCGGCGTCGAGGAGCTCGAAGACACGCTCCGCGGAGGCCACCCCGGACTGGAGCAGGTTCACCATCGAGGCCACCTGGGTGAGCGGCTGGGTGAACTGGCGGGAGTACTGGATGAACGCCTGCACGTCGCCGAGCGACATCGACCCGCTCGCCACCCTCAGCCCGCCGAGCACGGCGATGACGACGTAGTTGAGGTTCCCGATGAACATCATCGTGGGCATGATCAGGCCGGAGATGAACTGTGCGGCGAAGCTCGCCTCGAACAGCTCGTCGTTCTCCTCCGCGAAGACCCGCTCTACCTCGCGCTGCCGGCCGAAGACCTTGACCAGCGCGTGCCCGGTGAACGCCTCCTCGATGTGGGCGTTGAGCCTCCCGGTGCGCCGCCACTGAGCGACGAACTGGCTCTGGCTCCGGCGCATGATCGCGCCCGTGACCATCACGCTGACGGGGATGGTGACCAGTGCGACCAGGGCCAGCAGAGGTGAGATGTAGAACATCATCGCGACCACGCCGACCACGGTGAGCAGCGAGGTGAGCAGCTGGCTCATCGTCTGCTGCAGGGTCTGGCTGATGTTGTCGATGTCGTTGGTGACCCGGCTCAACAGCTCGCCCCGAGGCTGCTTGTCGAAGTAGCGCAGGGGCAGCCGGTTGATCTTCGTCTCGACGTCCGAGCGCATTCGGAACACGGTGCTCTGCACGACGTCGTTGAGGATGTAGCCCTGCAGCCACGCGAGCAGTGCCGACACCACGTAGACCCCCAGGGCGAGCATCAGCACCTGTCCCACGGCGGCGAAGTCGACGCCCTGGCCCGGCACGAGGTGCTGCATCTGGGCCAGCATGTCCGCGATCCGGGTCTGACCCTGGGCACGGGCAGCCTCGACGGCCTGCTCCTTCGTGATCCCGGCCGGCATGTTGCGGCCGAACAGTCCGGCGAAGATCAGGTCGGTCGCCCGGCCGAGGATCTTCGGTCCGACGACGGCCAGCGCGACGCTGAGCACACCCAGCGCGATGACGGTGACGACCTTGGCGCGTTCGGGCTGGAGACGGCGGACGAGGCGCTGCGCGGACGGGCCGAAGTTCTCCGACTTCTGGCCGACCATGCCGCCGCCGAACGGCCCGTGCCCACGCCCGGGACCGGCCTGGACCCGCTCGGTCTCCTTCATCGTGCTCATGCCGCGCCCTCCGCGGTGAGCTGCGACTCGACGATCTCGCGGTAGGTCTCGCACGCCGCGAGAAGCTCGTCGTGCGTACCCCGCCCCACGATCGCGCCGTCCTCGAGCACGAGGATCTGGTCAGCGCTGAGGATCGTCGACACCCGCTGCGCCACGATCAGCACCGTCGCGTCGGCGGTGAGTGGCACGAGCGCCTGGCGCAGCCGCGCGTCCGTTGCGAGGTCCAGGGCCGAGAACGCGTCGTCGAACAGGTAGACCCGGGGCCGCCTGATCAGTGCCCGTGCGATCGCGAGCCGCTGACGCTGGCCGCCCGACACGTTCGTGCCGCCCTGGGCGATCGGGGCGTCGAGGCCCTCGGGCATCGCCTCCACGAAGTCACGGGCCTGGGCCACCTCCAGCGCGGCCCACATCTCGTCCTCGGTCGCGTCCGGCTTCCCGTAGCGCAGGTTGCTCGCCACGGTGCCCGTGAACAGGTACGCCTTCTGCGGCACCAGCCCCATGGCTCCCCAGAGCGCCTCCGGGTCGATCCGTCGTACGTCGACCCCGTCGACGTACACCCCGCCGGCGGTGGCGTCGAACAGCCGCGGGACGAGGTTGACCAGCGTGGTCTTCCCGGCACCGGTGGAACCGACGATGGCGGTCGTCCGGCCGGGGCGGGCCGTGAACGTCAGGTCACGAAGCACCGGGTCGGACGCACCGGGATAGCTGAACTCGACGTCGCGGAACTCCAGCTCCCCGCGGATCCGCTCGGGCGTGACGGGGGCGGCCGGAGGTACGACGGAGGACTCGGTGTCGAGCACCTCCTGGATCCGGTCCGCACAGACCGCCGCACGCGGGACCATCACCAGCATGAAGGTCGCCATCATCACCGACATGAGGATCTGCACCAGGTAGGCCAGGAACGCCGTGAGCGAGCCGACCTGCATCAGCCCGGCGTCGACGCGGTGCCCACCGAACCACAGCACCGCGACGCTGGACACGTTGAGGATCAGCATCACCGCGGGGAACATCGTCGCCATCCAGCGGCCGACGGTGATCGCGACGCCGGTGAGCTCGGTGTTCGCCTCGCCGAACCGCCGGGTCTCATAGGGCTCCCGCACGAACGCCCGCACCACGCGGATGCCGGTGATCTGCTCGCGCAGGATCCGGTTCACGCCGTCGATGCGGACCTGCATCAGCCGGAAGCCGGGCACCATCCGCGAGATCACCAGGCCGACGACCAGCACCAGCAGCGGCACGCAGACCGCGAGCAGCCAGGACAGGCCGAGGTCCTCGCGCATCGCCATCAGCACGCCGCCGACCATCATGATCGGGGCGGCGACCATCATGGTGCAGGTCATCAGCACCAGCATCTGCACCTGCTGGACGTCGTTGGTGTTGCGGGTGATCAGCGACGGCGCGCCGAACTGCGCGACCTCGCGGCTGGAGAACGACCCGATCCGGTGGAAGATGCCGGCGCGCAGGTCGCGGCCGAACGCCATCGCGGTGCGGGCGCCGATGTAGACCGCGGTCCCGCTGCACAGGATCTGCACCAGCGAGACACCGAGCATCATCGCGCCGGTGTGGATGATGTAGCGGGTGTCCCCGCGCGCCACGCCGTTGTCGATGATGTCGGCGTTGAGGCTGGGCAGGTAGAGCGCCGCCATCGTGCCGACGAACTGGAGCGCCACGATCGCGGTGATCGGCCGGCGGTACGGCGTGAGGTAGTGCCGCAGCAGGCGGATCAGCACCGTGCCTTCAGTGGTCACGTGTCGACCCTAGTGAGTGTCCCGGCCTCCCCCAACGGCTTTACCGATCTGGGTCGCCGTGGCCGCCGGGGGGTTGACATCGGGCTCGCCGGACAGATACTTAAGCAAATGCCTAAGTATCTGGCCGACCTGGACCA
>DATGYO010000085.1:0-26958 GCA_035297905.1 Nocardioidaceae bacterium | reverse complement strand
CGGAACAGCACGCCTTTCTCGTACTGCTTGACGATCTTCAGTGCCATCGCCAGGCCGGCGATGACCAGGATCAGTACGACGATCAGCACGATGACTGTTGCAGTGCTCATCGGTGACAACCTCTCAGATGGTGTGGCGCCGGCGGCTCTTCACGACCGCGACGCCTAGTGCGGTGACGAGGACGGCAAGGATCAGCGCTCCCATGACGAGCACGAAGCCCTCGAAGGTGTAGATCAGGGTGGGGAGTACAGCAAGCGCCGCGACCAGGAGCAGGCCCGACACCACGACGGCAGCCTTCGCGGACGGTTGGCCGGCCTGCGCGGCTCGGGCGGCCAGGATGACGGCCGCGACCGGAGCAGCCAGGGACAACAGCGCGGGCACCAGCCCCAGAATGAAGACCGGGAAGCCCTCGCCGAGCAGGAACGCGCTCACGATCCCGAGCGCCAGCCCGACCGGGACCAGCGCCACGGCGATCCACGCCCAGGTCGCCGTCCGAGCGCCGGCACCCGCCAGGTGATGCTCCAGGACGCTCACTTCGACCACCTCCGAAGTCCCTCTCCCAGAGTCCGTCGGCGGCGACCGGCCAAGTAGAGGCAAAGGTCACCCCGCGGGGCTCCCGCCTCAGGCGAGGAGGCCGTCCCGGAGCGCGGCCGGCAACATCGGAGCGAGCGGCAGGCGCGGGACGAGCGTTGCCTGGAAGGCGTGGTAGATGTCCGGCTTTCCGTTCCACGTCGTCCGGCTCGGCAGGTTCAGGGGCGAGAGCTCATGCCGCCACGACCCGAGAGACCGGTCGACGAAGTGCCCGGCGATGTGGTCCCACCAGGTCTCGTACCACTCCGCGTACATGTCTTCACCCGTCGCGGCATGAAGCGCAGCCGCCGCGGCAGTGGCCTCTGCCGCGACCCAGTGCATGCGGTGCCGCACGACCGGCACGCCCTCCCAGTCGACCGTGTAGACGAAGCCTTCCCGGCCGTCGGCGGACCACCCCTCGTCGACCGCCGCCTGGAACAGCGCGCGTGCGTCGTCGAGCAGCCACGCCGGGGCCTCGTCCCCGAGCGACGCGCGGAGGTGGAGGGCGAGACGTGACCACTCCAGCCAGTGCCCGACCGTCGCGCCGTACGGCCGGAAGGGATGGGAGGGCTCCTCGAGGTTGTAGTCGAGCCGGGGAGCCCACGTGCTGTCGAAGTGCTCGGGGATGCGCCACCGGTTGTCCCGTGCGAGGCCGTGGACGACCCGGGTGACGATGCGCTCGGCCTTCTGACGCAGCGCCGGGTCGCCGAGCACGTCCGCGGCGGTCAGCAGCGCTTCGACCGTGTGCATGTTGGCGTTCACGCCCCGGTAGCCGTCCAGGTTCGAGAACGACTCGTCCCACTCCTCCACGACCATGCCGTACTCGTCGTCCCAGAAGTGCTCGGTGAACACACGCAGCGCCTCGTCCAGGGTCTCGCGGCCCTGCGGCCGGTGCGCCGCCGTGGCACTCGCAGCCGCGAGCACGACGAACGCGTGCTCGTAGGCCGTCTTGGCCGTGGCCGTCGGGCCCGAGCCCGAGACCTGCGGGAACCACCCGCCGTGGCGCTGGTCGCGGAAGCGTCCGGAAAGGGCGACGAGCCCGTGGTCGACCAAGACGCCCGCGCCCGGTCGCCCCATCAGGTACGCCATGGAGTAGACGTGCGTCATCCGGCAGGTGATCCACAGCTCGACCGGGCGGTCGAGGTCGGGGTTGCCCGCTTCGTCGAGCCACGCGAACCCGCCCGCAGGATGCCGCGAGGCGCGACCGAAGTCCAGAAGGCGATCTCCCTCGGCCTCGAGCCAGCGGCTGTGCGCGGGGTTGCTCAACCAGACCACGACGTACTCCCTCGGACACGGGCGGCGGCGTTGCCGGACCCAGCCTGACATTGCCCGGCGCCCTTCCGTCGCATGCCGGGCCCGTTGAACATGCACTCGGCGCGTCCGGCGCACCCCGTCACGCCTGGGACACCACGCAGAAGTCCTCGAGTGCATGTCCGGCGGACCCGCAGCGGGCCGTGAGATCAGTCTCGGCCGGCTTCAGCGGCTGTTAACCCTTTCGCGCTTGTTTCGTTACCAAAGAGGGGAAATGTCCGCCGGGAGGGCGGGGGCCTCTGAAGAGCACTCGAGAAGGGACTCACTCAATGCCAAGCCTGACCCAGGCATCACGCGGCCTCGCACTCGGCGCCGCCGTCGCGCTTGCCGCCGTCACCGCCACCGCAAGCCTGGCGAGCAGCCCTCCGGCCGCCGCCGCGTCGAGACCGTCGGCGAAGACCGCTCCCCCGCCCATCGGACACGTGTTCGTCATCAACCTCGAGAACAAGGGGTACGACGAGACGTTCGGTCCCGGCTCCCCCGCGCCGTACCTCAGCAAGACCCTGACCGCGAAGGGCCAGCTGCTGACGCAGTACTACGGCACCGCGCACAACAGCCTGCCGAACTACATCGCGCAGATCAGCGGCCAGGGCCCGAACCCGCAGACCCAGGGCGACTGCCAGGTCTACTCCGACTTCGTGCAGACCGGGACCGTGGCGCCCGAGCAGGCCGTGGGCGACGGCTGTGTGTACCCCGAGTCGGTCAAGACCGTCGCCGACCAGCTTCAGGCGAAGGGCCTCACCTGGAAGGGCTACATGGAGGACATGGGGACCCCTTGCCGGCACCCGGAGCCCAACACCCAGGACGACACGCAGCAGGCCGAGGTCGGTGACCAGTACGCCGCCCGCCACAACCCGTTCGTCTACTTCAAGAGCATCCGCGACAGCGCCGGCTGCCAGCAGAACGACGTCGACCTGAGCCAGCTGCCCGGGGACCTCGCCAGCACCTCGACCACGGCCAACCTGACCTACATCACACCGAACCTGTGCAACGACGGTCACGACAGCCCGTGCGTCGACGGGCGTCCGGGCGGTCTCGTCAGCGCCGACGAGTGGCTGCAGACCTGGGTGCCGAAGATCCTCGCCTCCCCGGCCTACCAGCAGGACGGCCTGCTCGTGGTCACGTTCGACGAGGCCGACACCAACGACCCCTCGGGAGCAGACGCCTGCTGCGGCGAGGGCCCCGGCCCGAACTCGCCGCTTCCCGGCATCTACGGGATGGGTGGCGGTCGCACCGGCGCCGTGCTGCTCTCCCCGTTCATCGCGCCCGGGTCGTGGAACAACACCGCCTACAACCACTACTCGCTGCTGCGCAGCATCGAGGACACGTTCGGCCTGAAGCCGTTGGGCTACGCCAACGAGGCGCGTGGCTTCGGCTACGACGTCTGGGGGGCCGCCTGATGGCGCCCGGGAACGGCCTCAGCCGTCGCCAGGTCCTCGCCGGTGCTGCAGGTGCGGCAGGCGCCGTCGCCCTCGGCGCGGTTCGGTCCCCGTCGGAAGCCGCGACCACACTGCCCGCGCCGTCACAGTCGGGTATCGACCACATCATCGTGCTGATGATGGAGAACCGGTCGTTCGACCACTACCTCGGTTGGATGAAGGGCGCCGACGGCAGGCAGGCCGGCCTGACCTACGTCGACCGCGACGGTGTGTCTCGCAAGACGCACCACCTCACCGACTACCAGGGCTGCGACCACCCGGACCCGGACCACTCCTACGAGGGCGGTCGGGTGCAGTACAACGGCGGGAAGTGCGACGGCTGGTTGCGCTCGGGCGACAACGACGAGTTCGCCATCGGCTACTACGAGCAGGACGACCTCGCCTTCTACGGCAAGGCGGCGCCGTACTGGACGACCTTCGACCGGTACTTCTCCGCCACACTCGCCGAGACCTACCCCAACCGCTTCTACCAGCACAGCGCCCAGACCGACCGGATCCACAACTCCACGGACGTCGCGACCATGCCGACGATCTGGGACCGGCTGGCCGACAAGGGCGTGTCCCGGGCCTACTACTACGTCGACGTGCCGTTCCTGGCCCTCTACGGCACGAAGTACCTCTCGATCGCCCGCACCTGGCCGCAGTTCCTCGCCGACGCCGCGACCGGCAACCTCCCGGCTGTGTCGTTCCTCGACCCGAAGTTCCTCGACGAGGGCACGGGTTCCTCGGCCGACGACCACCCGCACGCCGACATCCGCGCGGGCCAGTCCTTCCTCAACCAGGTCTACGAGGCGGTCACCGGCGGTCCTGCCTGGGAACGCACTGCGCTGGTCATCAACTACGACGAGTGGGGTGGCTTCTACGACCACGTGGCACCGACGACCGCGCCCGACGCTACCCCGGAGGTGGGCACCGGAATGCGCGGCTTCCGCACCCCGGCGCTGCTGATCTCGCCAAGGGCCCGGCGTCGCTACATCTCCCACAACGTCTACGACCACACCTCCGTGCTGAAGATGATCGAGTGGCGCTGGGGGCTGTCTCCTCTGACCCCGCGCGACAGCGCCGCACGCAACATGGCCGAGGTCATGGACTTCTCGAAGCAGCCCGACCTCACCGCGCCGCGGTGGGATGTGCCGCAGTTCGTGGGTGCGCCGTGTGGCGCCGGCGGCTTCGCGGACTACACCGACTGGCGCAACCTCGCCACCAAGGCCGGGAGTCTGGGCTGGAGGGTCGGCGGCACGGTCTGAGTCCCCCATCCGGGCCTTGTCCGCGGGGTGTCGCGCTGACACGATCACGATGTGAGCGGGGTGGGCGAGGGTTCCGTCGGTGAAGTGCTCCAGCACGAGCTCACGCGCCATCTGTCCGAGCTACGGGAGCAGGACCGTCGTGTGCGCGACGACGCCCAGAGTGCCGTCCACAAGATGCGGATCGCCGTACGCCGCCTGCGGTCGCTGCTCGCGACGTACCGGCAGGTGCTGACCCCCGGCTCAGGCGACGAGATCCGCGCCGAGCTCAGGTGGCTCGGCAACGAGCTGTCGGCGGCACGGGACGCGCAGGTGATGTCGGAGCGGCTGGACGCGCTGATCCGCGACGAGCCCGCCGAGCTCGTGATGGGACCGGTCAGCCGACGCATCCACATGGAGCTGTCCGACCGCTACCAGGCGGGGAGAAAGCAGGCGCTCGAGGCGCTCGACGACGCTCGCTACTCGCGGCTGCTCGGGCTTCTCGACGCATTCGTCGCCGCGCCACCCTTCAACGACAAGGCGAGACGGGATGCACGGGAGCAGCTGCCTCGGCTGCTCAGTCGTGATCTCGAGCGAGTCCGGCACCGTGCCGAAGCAGTCACGGACGCGGCCTCGCCGGCTCAGCGGGACATGGCGCTGCACGACACTCGCAAGGCAGCGAAACGGCTGCGCTACGGCGCCGAGTCGGCGACGCCGGTGCTCGGTCGTCGCGCGAAGCGACTCGCCACTCGCGCCAAACGCGTGCAAGAGCTCCTCGGGGAGCACCAGGACACGGTCGTCGCCCGCCTCACCTTGCGAGAGCTCGGGGCACAGGCCTACGTCGCGAACGAGAACGGCTTCACCTTCGGCCGCCTGCACGCGCTCGAGCAGGCCAGGGCGTCGGAGATCGAGCACCGCTGCCCGGCGGTGCTCGAACGGCTCCCGTCCGGATCTCTCGAGCGCTGGCTGCGCGCCTGAGCAGAAGGAGGCAGCACATGCGTGGACAGGGGACACTTGCCGTCGCTGCTTCTCTGGCAGCTGGTTTGGCTGGTCGGTACGTCGCCGGCCGCAGCGCTGCGAGCAGGCAGACGGTCACGTCGCTCGACCGCAGGCTGTCGGGGCTCGGGGAGGTCGAGTCCCTGTCGATCCTGCCGGTCGTCGAGCGGCTGACCCAGGGGCCCGGGCTGCGCGGGGAGCCGGGCGTCTCCTACCTGATACGCGCCGACGACCAGACGATCCTGTTCGACTGCGGCCTGGGCACGGGCGGCGAGGAGACCGTCCTCGACGCGAACGTCAGAACCCTCGGCGTCCCGCTCGACGACCTGGACTGCCTGGTCATCTCGCACCTACACCTCGACCATGTCGGCGGTGTCCGGGAGCAGGTCCGGCGTACCTTCCGGCCCGGCCACGCCCAGGAGGTGCCCCGGTCGCTACCGGCGTACGTGCCCACCGACATGACCCACTCCCGCGCCGACGTGTGTGTCGTCGACCGGGCGCGGGTCCTGGGGCCCGGCGTCGCGGTGCTCCCTCCCCTGACTCGCATGCTCTTCTGGATGGGGCCGATCGCTGAGCAGGCGCTGGTCGTCAACGTCCGTGCGCGCGGGCTCGTCGTGGTGACCGGCTGCGGGCATCCGGAGATCGAGAGGATGCTGGCTGCCGCCGAGCAGGTCGTCGACGCACCGGTGTACGCCGTGATCGGCGGTCTTCACCTGCCGGTCCACGCACTCGGTACGCCGTTGGTGCCGCAGGCCGTGCTGGGGAGCCCGAACTGGCCGTGGCGTCCGATCAGCGAGGCGGACGCCCGTGCCGTGATCGAGCGCATCGAGGAGCGCGGACCGGGGCTCGTGGCCCTCTCCGGGCATGACAGCACACCGTGGACGCTGAGCGCGTTCCATGACGCGTTCGGCGACCGGTTCCGGCCGCTTCGGGTCGGCGAGGAGATCGTCGTCCGAGCACGATGACCCCTGAAGGCGCTACCGGCGCAACAGCTTCTGGACCCGAGTCGTCAGGTGCTGGAACTGGGCCATCGCCTTGTAGCTGAGGTCCTTCTCCCTCGGCAGCAGGCCGAGCTGTTGGAGGAAGTCCACGCCGTCGAACACGATCGTGTGCTCCGCGAACAGTCCGTCGCGGAACTTGTACACGCAGACACCACGGAACCGAGCCCGCTTGCCGGTGGGAGCGAAGCCCGCCATGGGGCCTGTCATCGTGCCGGTGATCGTCCACGTAGCCATGGCGACCTCCGGATCGTCGGTCGTGAACGTCTTGAAGTCCTCCATCGGGAAGTGGAGGTCCGGCATCGCCGTGAACACAGCCTCGGTGTCGGCCCGGGCAGCGTCCTTGCCGTGCACCGCGCCGCCCGTCGCCGGGTTGGTCCAGAGCACGTCGCCGGTCGTGTGGTCGACGATGGCGTCGACGTCGTGGTCGTTCCAGGCCTTGACGAACGACTCGATCGCCGCTCGCGTCTCTGCCTTCGACATGGGCTTGGTGGGGGCTGCCATAGGTCCTACCTCCTCACGGCTCGGGCGGGTACGCCGTACCTCGGGGAACGCGAGCCGCCGGCTCCACGCTTCTCCGCCACGGGAACCTCTGACAGAGCCCAACGTCCCGAAGGGCCCCGATGCAGCCACCCGTCCAGACTGGTCCGGTCGTTCGCCTCGGTGGCCCCGCTCATCGGTACCGCGATGCCACACCGGTAGCCTCCACGCAATGCTCAAGACGCTGACCACGCCGGCGTGGGTCGCCCGAATCGTCGGCCTTGTCGGAGCGCTGACGCTGCTCAGCGCCGTTCTCCCAGCCGTTCACGACCGCGCCCGGATCATCGCGGGCATCGTTCCCCCGGTGTTCCCCGCGGCGGCCACCACCGGCGCGGCGGCGGTCGGCGTCATCCTCGTGGTGCTCTCCCGTGCCCTGCGCCGCGGGAAGTTCCGCGCCTGGCTGCTGGCCACCGTCTTGTCCGCGCTCGCGACGGTCCTCCACGTGGTGAAGGGCCTCGACATCGAGGAGGCCGTGCTCAGCGGGGCCTTGTTCGTGCTGCTGCTCACCTCCCGCAAGGGATTCACGGCCAAGCCGGACCCCCGGTCGGTTCGCCGCGTGGTCACCGTCCTCACCCTCGGGACGGCACTCGCCACGGTCCTCGGCTGGATCTGGCTGAGCATCGACCGCGACGGCCAGGCGCCGGGCACCACGTGGCTCGACCGGCTCGCGCAGGCGTTCCTCGGCCTGCTGGGCATCCCGGGTCCGGTGCAGTACGTCGACCAGGCCGACGCCACGAGCTCGGCCGTGGCCCTGGTCGTGCTCGGCGCCGCCGTACTCCTCTTCGCGGTGCTCGTCGCGCTCCAGCCGACTGCGGGACCGCATCCGATGACCGACCCGGAGCGGTCCAGGGTCGACGGGCTCCTCGACCGATGGGGTGCGGTCGACTCGCTTTCCTACTTCGCGCTTCGCGACGACCGGTCCGCGATCTTCTCCCCGTCCGGCAAGGCCGCGATCACGTACCGGGTCGTGGGGACCGTGTCGCTCGCGGCCGGTGACCCGCTCGGAGACCCGGAGGCGTGGCCGGGGGCGATCTCGGTCTGGCTGCAGGAGGCGCGGGAGTACGGCTGGGTCCCAGCCGTGCTCGGTGCGAGCGAGCGCGGCGCCGAGGCCTTCCACCGCGCCGGCCTCGACGCTCTCGAGCTCGGCGACGAGGCGATCCTGCACACCGACGAGTTCTCACTCGAAGGACGCAGCATGCGGGTGGTGCGGCAGGCGGTCTCGCGGTGCACCCGGGCCGGGCTGACCGTGACCTGCCACCGCGTCGCCGACCTGGACGAGGGGACCCGCGCGGCGGTGCTCGCTCACGCGGACGCCTGGCGGGACGGCGAGGTGGAGCGCGGCTTCTCGATGGCGCTCGGCCGGCTCGCCGACCCGGTCGACGGGCGGGCGGTCGTCGTGCTCTCCACCGACGACGAGGGACAGCTGCGAGGCCTGCTGCAGCTCGTGCCCTGGGGTCCCGACGGGCTCTCGCTCGACGTCATGCGCCGCGACCGCGCAGCGGAAAACGGCATCGTCGAGCAGATGGTGACCGGGCTGATGGCGCAGGCGCCGGCGCTCGGGGTATGCCGGGTCTCGTTGAACTTCGCGGTGTTCCGCAGCGTCTTCGCACGAGGGGAACGACTGGGGGCCGGGCCGGTACTTCGGCTTTGGCGCTCGGTCCTCCTCGCGGCCTCGCGGTTCTGGCAGATCGAGTCGCTCTACCGCGCCAACGCCAAGTTCCAGCCGGTGTGGACGCCGAGGTTCATCTGCTTCCGCTCCAGCGCCGACCTGCCCCGGGTCTCCGTGGCAGCTCTGCGCGCCGAGGCGTTCCTGGTCGCGCCGGCCTGGCTCAAGCGGCTCCTGCCCAGCTGACGCGGCCGGGTGTGCTTTGCTTGCCAGGGGTGGACCATGACGACCGAGCCGCTGGACCGCAGGACGATCCACGAGGAGCTGGAGCAGGCACGCGCTGAGTTCCACCGGTTGCTCGCTGTCGCTTCCCCGGCCGACCTGCGGCGAGGCTCTCACGGGACGCGCTGGACCAACGGACAGCTGCTGTACCACATGCTCTTCGGCTACATGATCGTCCGAGCCCTGCTGCCCCTGGTGCGCACGATGGGTCGCCTGCCCGGGCACGTGAGCCGGGTCTACGCCATTGCTTTGAACGCGACGAGACGGCCCTTCCACGCAGTGAACTACCTCGGCTCGTGCGGCGGGGCTCTGGTCTTCCGCGGTGACCGGATGGCCTCGAAGATGGACCGCACCATCGAGGCGCTCCACCGACGTCTGGACGCGGAGGGCGAAGCGGCACTCGGTCGCGGCATGCACTTCCCGACGGACTGGGACCCGTACTTCCGTGACGTGATGACCCTCGCGGAGGTCTACCACTACGGGTCGCAGCACTTCGAGCACCACCGCCGTCAGCTCACCATCGAGGCCCCCGACCGGTAGGCGATCCGGGACCTTGGGCCTTGTAGACCTCCACCGCGCCGCCGTACCTTCGACTCACGGGCACCGCCGGCGCAGGCCGGTGCCTCGAGGCGTCTACCACCGCACCGGCTCGTGTCCCCGCCGACACCGCCGCTCGCCTCGAGGAGGCACCTCATGACCGTAGAGATGACGTCTGACCTCGCCCAGGACTTCGTCCTGGTCGACCGCTACACCGACATCGTCGGACCCAGCAACGAGATGCTCGGCCCCGTGAAGGACGGCGGTCGCATCGAGTACATCACCGTTCCCGGGTGCTGGGGTCCGATGATCACCCCGTCCATCCGCAGCGGTCACGAGGTGACCCTGCCGGTCCGCGTGGAGGGCGCGAAGGTCGGCGACGCCGTGGCGTTGTACGTCGAGACGCTCGAGCAGACGTCGAGGGCGACCACGTCCGGCACCCATGTCGGTGTCGAAGGGCGCTTCATCAGCGACCCGTTCGTCGCGAACATCTGCCCCACCTGCCGGGACGGTGGCCGCCACTTCCTCTACCCCGACACCTACCTCGACGGCATCGGCGAGTCCGCGGTGAAGTGCAAGGCCTGCCACAGCGAGGTCATCCCCTTCCACATGGTCGAGGGCTACACGATGGTCTTCGACGACCCCAAGGGGATCGGCGTGACGGTCGCCCCGGCCCGCGCCGAGGAGCTCGCCCGCAACGCCCGGGAGTGGGTGGCACTCACCGAGCACTCCACCCAGCACCCGATCGTCGCGCTCGGGAGGGCCGACCTGGTCGGGACCATGACGCGGTGCCGGATCTCCGCGGGCAACCTCGGCTCGATCCCCGCGATCGACCTCCCGAGCTCGCACAACTGCGGTGACTTCGGCGCCTTCCTGGTCGGGGCGGACCACGAGTTCGCGGTCAGCGAGGAGCAGCTCGAGATGCGCACCGACGTGCACATGGACATCGACTCCGTCCGCCAGGGCAGCGTCGTGATCGTGCCTGTGAAGGTCGACGGTGCGGGCATCTACGCCGGTGACGTGCACGCCATGATCGGCGACGGCGAGATCGCCGTGCACACCACCGACATCGGAGCCCGGCTCGTCGTACGCGTGGACGTCATCAAGGGACTCGAGCTCGACGGCCCCGTCCTGTTGCCGCCCGCAGAGGACCTTCCGTTCCTCGCCCGGCCGTTCACGGCTGACGAGGTCGCCCGGGGCAAGGCGCTCGCCGACGCCAACGCGACCTCGCTGGAAGGCCCGGTGCTGCCGGTCCAGGTGCTCGGCTCGGGTCCGTTCATCAACGCAGCCGTCGACAACGCCGTCGAACGGGCAGCGAAGCTGTTCGCGATGACCGTCGACGAGGTGAAGAACAGGTCGACCATCTCCGGCGCGGTCGACATCGGCCGCCTGCCCGGCTTCGTCCAGCTCAGCCTGCTGGTGCCGCGCGACACGCTGGAGCGGCTCGGCATCGTGCACCTGGTCGAAGGGCAGTACGGCGAACCCGCCGGCTGGTGAGGAACAGGGCATGTCGCGGGCTCGGAGGACGCCGTGCAAGTGACCGTGTCTCGCAAGGGCCTCCTCGCTGAGGGCGACAGCGGGCGCGAGGAGCTGGTGACGCTCGACGACCGAGCGACGACGACCGACGTGCTCGCCGCCTGCGCTCTCGACCCGCGACGCTGCATCGTGGTGCGCAACGGCGTCGCGATGCAGCGGGCCGCTCCCCTCGCCGACGGCGACCGGCTGCAGCTCTATCCCGCACAGGCCGGGGGCTGAGGCCGGTTTCTTCCGTTCCTGCGCTCCGCCGCCTGCGCTCCCGTAGGTTCGGGCTCATGCAGGTCGACATCCACTCGGGTCCCTCCTTCGCCCTCGGCGAGATCACCGTGCCGCCCGGCGGCTCTGTCCGTGTCCAGGCGGGCGCGATGGCCATGACCCGTGGCGACATACAGATGGCAACCTCGAGCGGCGGTGGGTTCCTGAAGGGCCTGCGCCGGTCACTCGGCGGCGAGAGCTTCTTCGTGAACGACTTCGCCTCGGAGCAGGGTGGCGTGGTCGGCGTCGCCGCCGTCCTGCCCGGCGACATGACCCTCGTCCCGCTCGACGGTCGAGGGGCGCTGCTGGTGCAGTCCGGCTCCTGGACCGCCTCCGATGCCGGGATCGACGTCGACTCCCAGTGGGGCGGCGGGAGATCGTTCTTCAGCGGCGAGGGACTGCTGCTGCTGCGCTGCACAGGATCCGGTGACCTGCTCATGTCCAGCTACGGCGCGATCCGCCGGCACGACCTTGCCGCCGGGGAGCAGATGACACTCGACACCGGGCACGTCGTCGCGTTCGACGAGTCGGTGCAGTACGCCGTCCGCAAGGCAGGGAGCTGGAAGTCCACCATCCTCGGCGGCGAGGGGCTCGTCACTGACTTCATCGGTCCGGGCCGGGTGTGGTTCCAGACCCGCAACGTCTCGGACTTCGTCCAGTGGATGGTCTCGAAGATGCCTGCCCAACGCAGCAGCTGACCGTTCCGTGACGGCGCTACAGCGTCAGCCGCGAGAGTCGAGAGCCAGCCGCGCGACCGCGTCGACGTCGTACTTCGTGGCGTTGCCCATCACGACCGCGCCGACCTGCTCGGTCGGATACATCCGCATGACGTTGAAGAACCCCGCGCCGGCACCGAGGTGCTCGACGTACGGCGGGTCGGCCGACCGGTCTCGCGCGGGCACGAACCAGCCGAGACCCAGGTCGAAGCGGCGCCCACGTGTGTTGACGTGGCGCATCTCGGTCGCGGAGCCGACCGAGATCACGCGGGTGCCATCGATCTGGCCGTCAGCCAGGTGCATCTGCAAGAACCGAGCGGCATCGGCGGCGGTGCCGACCAGTCCACCGTAAGGGGCTCCGTCGAGGAGGAACGGCCGGAGTCCGACCCAGCGGTCGACCGGCTCGCCGAGCACCCATCGTGGCAGCAGCCGCCGCATCGGGCCGCGTCGTGGGTGGTAGCCCGTGGCCGCACTCCCGGCGCCGAATGCGAACCCGGTCGAGCTCATCCCGACCGGCCCGAGGACCTCACGCTGCACGACGGACTCGAACGGTGTCCCCGATGCGTGCGCGACCACCGCTCCGACCACCAGGGCACCGAGGTTGGTGTAGCTCGACCGGCTGCCGGGCTCGAAGCGGAGCTTGGGGTGCTTGCGCAGAAGCCGGGCCAGGAAGTCCTCCGCCGCCGGGCCCGGACGGTCAGCGGGATGGATCCACCGGACCGGGACGGGGTTCGCCAGGCCTGCCGTGTGCTGCAGCAGGTGCCGCAGCGTGATCCGTTCGGCCCACTCCCCTGGGCGCAGCAGCTCCAGAGCAGGGACGGACAGCGGAGCGTCGAGGGCGAGGATCTCCCGCTCCACCAACCGGATCGCTGTCGTGGCGGTGGCGATCTTGGTCATCGAGAACCAGGGCATCACGACGCCGTCGGTCATCGGGGCACGTGTGACCAGGTCCGCCCTCCCGATCGCAGAGCTGGCACGGACTCCGTCCGGCCCCACCACGACCACCCCCGGCGCACTGGTGCCCACGACGTCCCGCAAGCTCGCGGCGAGCCGCTCCTCAGCAGACATGGCGACCTCCTAGGCCGGTGTCGCTCCAGTATCGCGGCGCCGGCGGACCTGGCATGGCCGTCGGGCGGTCGGGTACCCAACGGCTTCGAGCGACGAGATCCGAGGATCGGACGACCTGGTGACTGCTACCCGTGACATGCCGCAGACCCGGCAGGAGCCGCTCCGCCATGCCCGGCCAGAGGGGCGCCTCAAGCGGTTCGGGAGGCTCGTGCGCGGCTGGCGCGACGAGGTCCGGGCCAAGCCGGGCCTGACTCACGCATGGCCCGTCCTGGTCTTCGTCGTCGGCCTGCTGCTCATCGCCGTCGGTGTCGGTCTCGCGGTGCTACCCGGACCGCTGACCATACCGCCGGTCCTGTTGGGCTTGTGGGTGTGGTCCACCGAGTTCGCATGGGCCCACCGCATGCTGTCCCCGTTCAAGAAGAAGGCCAAGGTCGCCTGGGCGCACGCCAAGCGTCATCCGGTCAGCTCCACGCTTCTCACCGTCGGAGGTCTCGCCGCTGCGACGGTTGCCTTCTGGGCCACGAGCCACTACCACGTCGTGGGCAGCGTCGAGGAGCACCTCGGTCTCTAGCCGCACGGCGCGCCTGCGAGGAGCAAGCTCAGAACTACCGCA
The DNA here is from genome assembly GCA_035297905.1 of Nocardioidaceae bacterium. Classification (GTDB taxonomy): domain Bacteria; phylum Actinomycetota; class Actinomycetes; order Propionibacteriales; family Nocardioidaceae; genus Nocardioides_C. Next base: position 13,268 of record DATGYO010000085.1, on the reverse strand, counting down.
TCTTGGCGACCTGACCTCTCGCGTCCCGGCGTAGCGTCCGAACGGTGGGTGGTCGGCATCGCAGGACACGAGGGACACCGGGTCCGACGATCCGCCTTCTGACGGTCGGAACTCTCCTCGTGGGGCTCCTGTCGACGATGACGAGTGCCGCGCCGGCACGGCCCTCGGCTCAGCAGCCCCGCGAATCGGTTCTCCCACGCATCGCGGCATTGCCTTCCTTCTCCGACCGAGAGTCCCGGGTGGTTCCTGTCGCCGCTGCTGCAGAGGAGAACGACCTCTTTGGCACATCGGACTGGCGACTTTCCAAGCCCGCCACGAACGGGCAGATCGAGGGCTACACAGACCGAGCGAGCGCCGTTCCCGGCACGCGGGTGGCGCTCAAGGTGTCGACGGAGGCCCGGGGCTTCCACGTCGAGGCGTACCGGTTCGGGTGGTACGACGGCGGGACTGCCCGCCTGGTGTGGGCCTCTCGGACGGTTCAAGGTCAGCGACAGGCCGACCCGTCGTTCTACGACTACTCGCGGCGCACGGTCGTCGCGCGCTGGCAGACGTCCGTCCGGCTACCCACCGGTGGCTGGCCCGCCGGCGCCTACGTGCTCAAGCTGGTCGCCTCCGATGGCTGGCAGGCGCAGGTACCGTACGTCGTCAGGTCCACGAGCTCGGATGGGCGCGTCGCGCTGGTCGCGCCGATCACCACCTGGCAGGCCTACAACAACTGGGGCGGCTACAGCCTCTACGAGGGTCGACCCGGCGACCGCCGGGCGTGGGCGGTCAGCTTCGACCGTCCGTACCCGGCGCCGGGTGCGGACCAGATGCTGTTCGGCGTCTACTCCGTCGTGGTGCGTGCGGAGAGGTTGGGCATTCCACTCGCGTACTTCACGAACGTCGATGTCGCGACCCTGCCGGACGTGCTTCGCGGCGCACGGGGCTATGTGTCGATGGGGCACGACGAGTACTGGACACCGCGGATGCGCCGGGTCGTGCTCGGCGCGCGCGACCAGGGAACCAACCTCGCCTTCCTCGGCGCAGACACGATGTACTGGCGGATCCGGCTCCAAGACACGCAAACCGGCCCCGATCGTGTGGTCATCGGCTATCGCTCCGACGCCCATCTCGACCCGCTGCGCCACGCCCGGCCGGCGCTGACCACGGGTCGGTTCCGCGACCCTCCCGTGCCGCAGCCGGAGGACTCGCTGACCGGTGTCGGCTACGAGTGCTACCCGGTCGACGCGCCTTACGTCGTCACCACGCCGGGCTGGTGGGGGTTCAAGGGCACGCACACGACCGCCGGCGAGGAGTTCCCGCACCTCGTCGGCGTGGAGGCCGATCGCGTCTACCCGGTGGCATCGACCCCGAGACCGCTGCAGATCCTGTCGAACGTGCGCTACCGCTGCGGTGGCATCGACACCTCGGCGCAGTCGGTCTACTACACCGCAAGGTCGGGGGCGGGGGTCTTCACGGCTGGGACGTTGCGCTGGACCTGTGCCATGTCAGGCAGGTGCGCGCCGTACACCATGGCCAGGCGCACGGTCCGCTTCACCACCACGGTCACGGACAACCTGCTTCGCGAGTTCGCTCAGGGCCCGGTCGGCCGGCGCCACCCTGCACACGACAACGTCGACCGTTTCCGGCTCCCGGCGGTGAACACAGTCCCGGCGAGCTGACGCCCTCACGGCATGCGCAGCAGCGTGTTCAGCTGGTCGAGCAGGGCGTGGAGCGTGGCCACCAGCTGGTCTCCGAAGGCGGTGTCGAGGTTCGCGTACCGAAGGCCCACGACTGCGAGGGCGACGAGGCTGAAGAAGAGGCCGGCGGGGGCCAGAGCGCGCCCGGCGACCCGTGGACGACTCGTCGCCACAACGCCACCGATCGCGGTGCAGCAACCGAGCACGCCGAGGACCGACGCGATCGAGAACGTGAGCGAGAAGGGCGCTGCGAGGAGCGCTCCCAGGCCGCAGATGAACGCGGTCATGGCGGCCGCAGAGGTGTGCACCTCCAGGGCGGGCGACGCGTCGAAAAGCGCCGCTACTCCCAGGCTGTCGGGAGCGACCCGGTCGTGCGTGGTCATGTTTGTCAGAGTACGTCGACCGCGCTGTGTTTCACCTCGATGAGAGGGTGTGTCATCCCGGCGTCGGCCGGCGGATGTCCTACTTCGGATAGGTTCGCCCGATGCCTACCGATGAGATCACCGCAGCAGCCGCGGGCAGCTGGACCCTCGGCGACCACACCGTCAACCGGATGGGCTTCGGGTCGATGCGCATCACCGCGAACCCCGATCGCGACCTCGCCATCAGCGTGCTGCGCCGTGCGGTGGAGCTCGGCGTGAACCACATCGACACCGCAGCCTTCTACGTCTCCCCGGGTGGCCCTCTCGACGTCGGGAGCGGCCCGAAGCGTTACGCGACCGAGCTGATCCGGGACGCGCTCGCGCCGTACCCGGACGACCTGCTCATCGCCACCAAGGTCGGACCCGGCGAAGATCCCGCAACCGGCTTCTACCAGGCGACCACGCCGGCGCAGCTGCGTAGGCAGGTCGAGGAGAACCTCCGCCGTCTCGGCCGGGACCACCTCGACCTGGTCAACCTCCGGATCATCAAGTCACCGGGCCGGGACTCGATCGCAGAGCGCTTCGGCGCGCTGGCCGAGCTACGTGTGGCCGGGCTCATCCGGCACCTGGGTCTGTCCAACGTCCGCAAGGACCACCTCGACGAGGCTCAGGCCATCGCACCCGTCGTCTGCGTTCAGAACGCCTACGCACTCGACATGAGGCGCGACGAGGACGACCTCGTCAGCGTGTGCCGGGAGCGTGGGATCGCCTACGTGCCCTTCTTCGCGATCGCCGGAGCCGAGCGGGAGTCAGGGGCGACCTCCGAACACAGCCCTGCGGTTCGCGCCCTCGCGAACGCTCACGGAGCAACTCCGCACCAGGTGCGCCTGGCCTGGACCCTGCACCAGGGTCCGCACGTGCTCGCCATCCCGGGCACCGGCAACCCGGATCATCTCGTGGAGAACGTTGCGGCCGGAGCGCTCAGGTTGTCCGCTGCCGAGCTGGCCGGCCTCGAGCCGACGTCGCAGGCGTAGCCACGGCCTCAGGAGAGGCCGGAACCGCCCGCGATCTCGTAGGACCACAGCTCGCTGTGAACGCCTACCGGGCCTGAAGGTCGTTCCCCTTCGGCCTCGGAGGCGGCCCGGTGGCCGTGGCCGAAGGCCGGTGAGCTCAGCCAAGCCTGGAAGGCGTCCTCGTCGCGCCAGCGCGTGACGACCAGCCACGTGGTCCGGTCGTCGGTGGGCTTGAGAAGCTCGAAGCCCTCGAACCCGTCCTGGTCGTCCACGGCACCCGCTCGGGCGGCGAACCGGCGTGCCAGCTCGTCGCCACTGTCGGCGGGAACGGTGATCGCGTTGATCTTGATGACGGTCATCTCGCGATGATGCCACCAGAGGCGATCAGTCGTCGTCCGAGGGGCCGCCGCTGGCGTGCCAGCGGGTCGTGGCGGGGCTCGGGTCGACGTTCCCCGCGGTATCTGTCGCCCTCACGGCGAAGGTGTGCCATCCGGCGTCGAGCCCCCAGTAGCTCGTCGGTGAGTCACAGGCGGTGTACGCCGACCCGTCGAGGCTGCAGGCGAACGAGGCGGGCTCGTTCGCGCTGAAGGAGAAGGTTGCGGCGTCGCCCTCCGGGAACTGCTGGGAGAGAGTCGTGCTCGGCGGCGTGTTGTCCTGCGGCGTCACCGACCTGGTCGGGCTACCAGATCCGGACGCCCTGCCGGCCGCGGACGACGGGGACTTCGAAGGCACGGCAGCCGAGGTTCTGGGCGAGCCGGTCGCCTGACCTACTCCGGAGCGCAAGGTCGGAGCCAGGCTCGTCGCTGTCGGAGGTGTCGACGACTGCGTCGCGCCTGCCGCCGACGGCGTCCGACGACCGACGGGGGTTTTGGGCTCCCCCTTGCTCGGGCGTGCCGTCTGCCCGGCCGAGAGGGGCTTGTCATCAGTGATCTGCGGCCGCTCCCCTGCTCGTGAGGTCGTCTGGGCGGGCCGCTGGCCGAGGGCCTCCGGCTCAGCTCGTCGGTGCGAGGGGTCGCCACCGACCGACGCGGCTGCGACGAAGACACCGGTCCCGAGGCCCAGCATCAGCATGAGGGCGAGCACCGCGCGGACCGGGCTCAGCTTGGACACCGCGCCGAGTGGACGTGCAGCCGCGCGCAGGACGCGACGCCACAGGTCGATCAATGGTCTTGAGGCTCTGTGTCGCATATAGATCTCCGGGTAGTTCGCGGGTACTCCCGAGGTCCCTCCCTCACCCGCGACGGACACGAAGACAGGCACGCTAACAGTTGCCGCACAAGACCTGAAATCGCTCGGACGATCTTGAACCAGGCAGTTCCGGCCAATCGGGCGGGACCCGGCAACCTCAGCGACCGCTTCGACGAGGTCCGGCGGTCGCGGACCAGTTCAGAGTTGCTCGAGCAGCCAGGACGGGCTCTTGGTGGAGGCGCCGGCAGCCTCGACACGCGCCCGCAAGGCCCGGTCTGCGGTGACCACGATGACGTCACGTCCGTCTTCAGCACCGACCTGAGTCAGCACGGCGTCGACGATCGCGTCGTCACCCGAGCGCTGCGCGTGGACGGTCCGCACGCGTCGGTCCTGACCGACCGCGGGGCCGCGCTTCGCGTCGCCCTCGAGGACCAGGATGACCTCGTCCGAGGGCAGCCCGGCCGTCGCCAGCTGTTCGTGCAGTCGGTGGGCGGCACCTGCGCGGTCACGCCACCAGCCGTCGGGGCGGCTGCCCACGACGTTCGCGCCGTCGACGATCACGACCTGCATGCCGGCAGCGTACGCGCGCCGTCGGCGTGAACCGGGTGCCCCCGGCGCGCTGCACGGGAAGTCGGGCTCACGCGCGGCACTCACGGAAAATCAGCTCGGACACAAGGCGCGGATCCGGACATGTAGAGGCTGAGAGCCCACGATGTGTCCGAGGAGAACGCCATGGATGACCGCCTTGACGAGCTGATCGCAGCAGCAGCTCCCCCTGTCGCGCGACGTACGCCCGAGCTCCGGCGCGCCCTGGATCTCCTCGTCGCTGACACGGAAGCGGCTGCACCCAGCCTGCACCGCATCGGCCGCCGCCTGGGGGTTGTCAGCATCGCGGCCGCAGCTCTTCTCAGCGTCGGCGCCGGAGCAAGTTTCGCGGGTATCGTCCCGACGCCTTCCTGGGCGCCGTGGTACGACGACCCGACCGCCATCCACGAGCACACCGTGCTCTCCACCGGCACGACCTGCAACGTCTCCTATGCAGCCCGACCGTTCGAGGAGCAGGGACATCCTGTGAGCCGAAGTGACCGAGCCGCCGCGGTGGCGGCAGCGCAGGAGTTCCTGGGCCACTTCGACCTGTCCACCATCTCGGTCAGCGATGCCGTGAGGAAGTGGGAAGCCGCACGTCCGCACCTGGACCTTCCACCGGAGGAGACACCCCCCGAGCCGACTCCCGACGAGCTGGAGCTCCTGGCCGTCCAGGCAGAGCTGAGCGAGCGGCTCAGGACTGAGCTCGAGCGACAGGGTCTTTCGACCCATGCCGTCGACGTGGCCGCCGCTTCCCGGTGCGACGACGGGACACGCCCGTGAAGGCGACCGGTCGGGCCGCATTCCGGACAGCGCTCCGGGAGACCTCCAGCGACCTGCTCGGCTACCTCGAACGCAGGGTCAGGTCGCGAGAGGACGCAGCCGACCTGCTCGGCGAGACGATGCTGCAGGCCTGGCGGAGAGTCGAGGCGTTCCCCGCGGATGATCCAACACGCCAGCGCATGTGGCTGTTCACGATCGCAGCCAACGTCCTGGCCAACCACAACCGCTCCCGACGACGTCGACTGGCTCTGGCCGACCGCGTGCGCGCACACCTCGAGATCGCCGGCCCGGTGCCCGATGCCGCCGAGACGACCGCTGTGAGAGACGCCGTACTTCGGCTCCACGACGCACAGCGCGAGCTCGTCATGCTGATCCACTGGGAGGGCTTCAGCATCCTCCAAGCCGCGGAGATCCTCGGCGTCAATCACTCCACCGCACGCGGCAGGTATGCCGCCGCCCGAGCCGTCCTCCGGGAGGCGCTCACCGAGAACAGTCCGGCCTGAGGGCCCTCGGCCTCAGCTGCTGGGGTTCTTCGCCACTGACCCACGACGCACGGTGCCGGTGCACGCCTTCCAGTGCGGTCCGGCGAACTCCGGGAACCGGCTGACGAGCTGGTTCACCGGGACAGTCGTCCTCTCGACCTCCGGCTTGGAGAACCGGACCCGCTTGCCTCGGACCTCGTAGGTGCGCCGGCTCACGCGGAAGCGCTTCCCGTCCTTGGTCTGCGCGGCCTGCGACAGGACCATGCGCCCGTCGGTGGTGCAGCCCGCACCGTGCGGGTAGATCACGCCACCACCTTCGACGATGAACGTCCCGTCCTTGAACTCCGGCACCCGGACCGGGCGCAGCGCCCCATCGGCGAGGGCGAACATCTGCGCCAGCACCGAGTCGACCGCCGCCCTGGTGTCGACGACGATCTGGGCGCCAGGCCGGTTCCCGAGGTGGGGGAGCCCGACGATCCGCGCTCGCAAGCCCTTGATCGGTACGGCGTTCGGGATCAGGTGCGTGGAGTACGTCGATCCGCCTCGCACCCGCACCCCGACGAAGCCACGACAGGGCTTGGCAGCCCCCGCGTCGGACGCCACGGCCACCTTGTCGAGCCGCCGATCGCCACTCACATCCACTCGCAAGCGGGACCGGTCGAGCGCTCGACCTACCAGCGCCTGCTCGCGCGGGCAGTCACCCGAGGTCACGAAGCTGGTCGTCTGCAAGGTCGAACCGCAGGACGGCAGGGTCACGGCGCCGGCGACAAGGACACCCGCAGCGAGAACACTCTTGAGACGCATCGGCTGGCTCCTCGTCACGACGGCGGCACGAGGGGCGCCCGCGCACCACCAGATCCATCGTCACACCATCCGGTTGCCCAGGAGGGGTGTTCATCCGAGCTGGTGGTCGAAGAAGGTGACGATGACGCGCCGAGTGGCTCGTAGCTGTCACGTGGGGGTCTCCGCTGGTGGCAACGCAGACCGCCGTCGACACTGGAGTGGTGACGAGTGGAGTGCCCGACATCGACGCCTTCGGGACCGGGGCCGAGCCGACCGGCGGCCACCGGGCGGTCGTCGTCCTTGACGGTGGGATGTCCAACGCGCTCGAGGAGCGCGGTCACGACCTTGCGGACGACTTGTGGACCGCCCGAGTGCTGCGCGATGCGCCCGCGGACGTCGCCGCCGTGCACGAGGCCTACTACCGGGCGGGAGCGCGGGTGGCCACGACCGCCAGCTATCAGGCCAGCGTTCAGGGTTTCGTGGCGGCCGGGCTCGACCGCGCGGAGGCCCGGCAGCTGATCACGCGGAGCGTCACCGTCGCGCGCGAGGTGCGCGACCGCCTGGCGGACGACGGGACGACCCGCTGGGTTGCCGCCTCGGTGGGTCCCTATGGCGCCGTCGTCGCGGACGGCTCGGAGTACCGCGGACGCTACGGGCTGTCTCGTGCAGCGCTGCGTGACTTCCATCGCCCGAGGCTCGAGCTGCTCGCCGCGGCCGGACCGGACCTTCTGGCCGTCGAGACCATCCCCGACGTCGACGAGGCGGAGGTGCTCGTGGAGCTCCTCGACGAGGTGGGTCTGCCGGCATGGTTCTCGTTCTCGTCGCAGGGCCTCGAGACCCGAGCCGGTCAGCCGCTGGCCGAGGCCTTCTCCGTGGCAGCCTCCGCCAGGTGCGTGTTCGCGACAGGCGTGAACTGCTGCAGTCCCTCTGACGTCCTGCCCGCCGTCGTACTCGCCGCAAGGATCTCGGGCAAACCGGCGGTCGCGTATCCGAACAGCGGGGAGGAGTGGGTGGCGCGGACTCATCGGTGGGAGGGTGGCTCGTCCTACGACGTGCGCCTGGCGGCGGAATGGGTCGAGGCCGGCGCGGGGTACGTCGGAGGGTGTTGCCGCGTTGGTCCGCGTGACATCGCCGCATTGGCCGCCGCGGTCACCTAGGCACCGAGGCTCAGCCGCCCTTGCTCGTCAGGGAGCTCGCGATGAAGTGGCCGGCTTCGCACCGGACCTGCGCGATGACACCGCCGCCCTTCCAGAGCGAGGTCTTGACGTCCTTGGGACCCAGGACCGGATGCGTGGTCTCGGTGGCGCGGATCTGGATGGTGGCGCCGACGTACTCGTCGGGCCCGTCGGTCACGTGGACTCCCAGCCGGTACGGCGGGCGCAGATCCCCGTCGAAGCGCGGCCGGTTCGGCCCTTGGACGCTGAGCCAGTCACCGCGCAGCTCGAACTCCCGAGAGGTGCCGCACCTGGGCGCGACGAACCACGCCCTGGCGGCCTCCGGAAACGGCTGGTCGGCACGCACGTAGAGCTCGCCCTCGACCAGCACCGCGCGGTCCTTGGGCAGGTCGGCTAGCTCGGCAACTTCCACACGCCGGTCTCGCGTGGCCCCGCCGCCGTCGTCGCAGCCGGGCGCGACGCCACTCCCGACCCGCCCCGTCGTCGCTGGATCACGCCTGAGCTCGCCGTGCGCGGTGTACCGGTGACCGTCGTACACGAGCAGCGCCGCACACGAGAAGTCACCGGTCTTCCCGACGCCGTCTTCGCGCTCCTGACCGCAGCCCCCGAGCAACGCGCCGGCGACCAGGACGATGACGGCCGCCCGCATGACCCCATTTCGTCTCACGGTCCTCTGACGCGGCAGCGGAGGACTCGGTTCCACCCGCTCCGGCGACGAGGGTGCCGGCCCGCTCGGGCCGGCCGTCTGCGAGGTCTAGGCCGCGCTGTGACCCGGTGGTAACTTACCGGCGAGTCGTCAAGGAGCCGCGATGTCCGAGCTGCTGGACCCGATGAAGAACCCGGTGACCTACGCGGTGCCCTTCTTCTTCCTCACGATCGGTATCGAGCTTGCCGCGCTGAAGTGGCTGGACCACGACGACAACGTGACCGGCTACCTGCGCAAGGACGCGAGCACCAGTCTTCTCATGGGTCTGGGCTCGCTCTTCTTCCTGACCGCCTTCAAGGTCGCCACCTTCTTCATCTTCACGGCGATCTACGTGCACGCCACGCTCTGGCAGTTGCCGACCGACACCTGGTGGTACTGGGTCGCGATGATGCTCGGGCTCGACCTGGCGTACTACTTCCAGCACCGGTTCGTCCACCGGGTCCGCATCGGTTGGGCCGCGCACCAGGCGCACCACTCGTCGGCGTACATGAACTTCGGCACGGCGCTGCGGCAGAAGTGGAACCCGTGGTTCGAGTTCTTCTTCTGGCTGCCCTTGCCGTTCCTCGGCTTCGCCCCGTGGACGCTCTACATGGCGTTCTCCGTGAGCCTGATCTACCAGTTCTTCGTGCACACCGAGCTGGTCGGCAAGCTCCCCCGACCGGTCGAGCTCGTCTTCAACACCCCCTCGCACCACCGGGTCCATCACGGTTCCGACCCGGAGTACCTGGACAGGAACTACGGCGGCATCCTGATCATCTGGGACCGGCTGTTCGGGACGTTCACCGAGGAGCAGCGACGACCGGCCTACGGACTCACCAAGCCGGTCGAGACCTACAACCTGATCAAGCTGCAGTATGGCGACTACGCCCAGATGATCCGTCAGGTCCGGGAGGCCGGCCGTTGGCGGCACAAGCTCGGCTACCTGTTCGGCCCGCCCGGTTGGGAGCCACCGGAGGAACCCGCCCAGATCGAGGGGCCAGTGCGTCCGACGCCCGCAGCCTCATGAGTTGAAGGGCCGTCGACGCACGCGGCACCGACGATCAGGCCGACTCAGTACATCCGGGTGACGCGGCCGTCAGGCTCGAGGACCCACGTGCCATCAGCTGCGGCCAGCACCCCCCGCGGTGGCCACGGCTCCTCGGCTTGCTGCAGCTGCGCGACCGAGGGCACTCGCACCGCCCGACCGGAATCCCTCAGCAGCACCGCACCTGCGGCGGAGGACTCCCACTCTCGCAGGACCATTTCCAGCCGCGCGTACGAGGCGACCATCGGGAGCCGAACCGGGACCCTGTCCATCTGCTCACGCCGCGCGAGCGCCTCTTTCAGCATCTGCGCGTAAGCAGCGGCTTCAAAGCTGCTCATCTCCGCCAACACGAGCGCTTAACCTACTCTGACCGCGCGACGCTCCGAGCCCTGGGGTCGGGGGCAGCCGGGCCCGCTTGAAATGTTCCGCCGTGCGTCCAAGGCTGTGTCCATGGCCGGTGACGCGCTCGACGAGCGTTCCTCTCGCCCACTACTCACGCTCGGCAAGGTCCATCTGGTCAAGGTCCAGGTGGGGTACCGCGCCCGGCCCGACGGCCCGGTGTACCAGCACTTCCTCATCGACCTCCCGGTTCCTGAGGCGGACAACGGTCGCGACGACGATGCGTTCGACGAGTCGCACGTCCTCGCTGCCCTGGAGCCGGTCCTGTACGCCGGCGCAGACGCCCCTCGGCACTACTCCGTCCACGCGCACAGGTGGCACACCAGCTGGGGGCCCGGTCCGGGGACGTTGGAGATCGGGGTCCTCGTGACCGCGGGCACCAGGAAGGCGGCCGGCTCGGACGCGTGGCACGACGGCGTGACCAGAGCCTTCCGCGACCTGCTCGAGATGGCCGGTCGGCCGGAGCCGACACCGATACTCCGGGACGCGGCGATCCTGCGGGCGCGACGCAGCGCCGCGACAGCGTACGCAGTGGACCCGGACGCGCTCTCCCTCAGCGCGGAGGAGCACCACAGGGCTGAGAACTCCTGGACCGTTGGACTACGCACTACGGCCGGTGACGAGTACGACGTCGTGGTCGGCCTGGTCGATGGGTACGCCAGGTCGGTCCGGGTGCGGCACGCAGAGCGGAACGAGGTGTTCGACTCCGTCGGTTCGGAGTGATCCGAACGACCACGGCATCCAGGTCACGCCCGGGTGATGCGCCGCTTCCCTCCGAGGCTCAGGGTGTGACGATCGCGAAGTCAGGGTCGACCGGCGCCAGTAGTGAGACGAGCAGGCCGAGGTCCGCGGGATCGCCCTCGACCTGGACCGTTCCGTCCGCGAGGGCTGCCTGCAGGTCCAAGCGCCCTGTGAGGAGTGCGACGAGGTCTGTGCGGGTCAGCCGGAACGTCGTGGTCCCGGGCAGGGCGGCCCCGACCTTGCGGTGGTTGAGCGCCCCGTTGCGCAGCTCGGTGACATGGGTGTCCTTCTGGTCGGTGAAGACCCAGGAGATGGTGATGTGGTGCTCCCATGCCCGCGGACCGTCCACGCGGACGGCGATGCTGTCGAAGATCTGGGGCACGGTGAGGGCCCCCAGCAGGTCGGCCGACGCCGCGGTGGCGGGCGTTCCGAACTGGCCCTCGCGGAGCTCCTTGGCGCCGGCGAGGTAGGCGCTGCGCCAGGTGCCGTTCTCCGCGCCATAGGCGAGCTGCTCGAACGCGTCGGCCAGGAGTGCCCGTGCTTCCGGGTGTGCGGGGTCGGTGAACAGGACGTGGTCGAGGAGCTGGGCGGTCCAGCGGTAGTCGCCGTCGGCGTACGCCTCGCGCGCCTGCCCCACAGCGGCGTCGGCGCCTCCCATGGCGGCGACGTACCTGCGTGCGGACTCGGCGGGCGGGTGTGGCCAGAGCCGGGCCGGGTTGCCTTCGTACCAACCGAGGTAGCGCTGGTAGATCGCCTTGACGTTGTGGCTGACTGACCCGTAGTAGCCGTGCGTGTGCCAGGCCGCGACCAGGGCCGGGGGCATCTGCAGGGTTTCGGCGATCTCGGATCCGACGTACCCCTGGTTGATCATCCGCAGGGTCTGGTCGTGCAGGTAGAGGTACATGTCACGCTGCATCGCGAGGTACTCCACAGCCCGTTCCCGGCCCCAGGTCGGCCAGTGGTGCGAGGCGAACACCACGTCGAGGTCCTCGGCCCACAACGCGAGGGTCTCGGTGATGTAGTTCGCCCAGGCGTGGGCGTCACGGACCACGGCACCGCGGATCGTGAGGATGTTGTGCAGGGTGTGGGTGGTGTTCTCGGCCATGCACAGGGCGTGGTGGTCGGGGAAGTAGAAGTTCATCTCGGCCGGCGCCTCCGTGCCGGGAGTCACCTGGAACACCATCCGCACACCGTCGAGGGTGAGCTCCTGACCGGTGTGGGTGATGTCGACCGTCGGCGGGATCAATGTCGCCTCACCGGTGGACGTGGTCTGCCCGAGACCGGCGCCGATCTGCCCCGCCGGACCCTTGTCCACCGACGCCCCGTACATGTAGCCGGCGCGGCGCGCCATCGCGGTGCCGGCGAAGACGTTCTCGGCCACCGCGTGCTGCATGAACCCCTCGGGCGCGATCACGGGGACCCGGCCGCTGGTGACGTCCTCCTCGGTGATGACTCCCTTGACTCCCCCGAAGTGGTCGATGTGGGAGTGGGTGTAGATCATCGCGGACACCGGCCGGGGGCCGCGATGCTCGGTGTACAGCCTGAACGCAGCAGCGGCGGTCTCCTTGGAGATCAGCGGGTCGATGACGACAACACCGCTCTCCCCCTCGACCAAGGTCATGATCGAGAGGTCGTAGCCGCGCACCTGGTAGATCCCGGGCACCACTTCGAACAGGCCGTCCTTGGTCAGCAGCTGACCCTGGCGCCACAGGCTCGGGTTCGCCGTGTCGGGGCAGGGCCCATCGAGAAAGGTGTAGGCGTCGAGGTCCCAGACCAGTCGGCCGTCCTGGGCCCGGATCTGACGCTCGCTGCCGCGGGCGAGGAGCCCCCGTTCGGCGTCCTCGAAGTCCTGGCGATCCTGCCACGGGAGGGAGGTGGCGGCCTCGTCGAGGTCGCCTCGGGTGTTTTCGCCGGTGGTCATGCTCGCGAGCGTGGCACGGCCACGAGCCTTTGTTCAGGGACTTTCGGCAGGTTCCCCCACCAGGGGCGTCAAGATCGTTCCATGACCACAGAGCCTGGGCGGGCGGCCTCCGCAGAACCTCGTCCCCCACGAGGCCCGGTCCGCCGATGGAGCCGCGCCCGCCCGGCCGACGTCATCGACCTCTTCGTCTACGTGGTCGTCCTCAACCTCGCCATCGAGTACGTCCCATCGGTCATCAGCGAAGGCTTCACCCTCTCGCTGCTGACTGCAGTCCTGCTCAAGATCGCTCTCGAACTGGTGATCGTGCTCAAGACCAAGGTCGTCGACAGGTTCCGTGCGGCGACGAGCAGGCGCGGCAAGGTCGCCGCCGGCCTGTCGTTGTGGGTGGTCGCGGCCGGCAGCAAGCTGGTCGTCCTCGAGCTGG
>DATGYO010000084.1:0-37376 GCA_035297905.1 Nocardioidaceae bacterium | reverse complement strand
ACGGTGCGGGCGAGGAGCTCGGCACCGTGGTCCTTGTCGATGACCGCCTCGACACCTAGAAGGTGCCCGTGCTCGTCCCGGACGACGGGGATGCCTCCGCCGCCGTTTGCCACCACGACGAACCCGGCGTCGACGAGGGCGGCCACGACCGGTGCGTCGATGATCTCGAGGGGTTCGGGCGAGGCCACGACACGGCGCCAGCCCTTGTCGCCGCGGTCCTCCCAGGTCTCGCCGTGCTCGATGAGGACGGCCGCCTCCTCCTTCGGCAGGAACCGCCCGATCGGCTTGGTCGGCTTGACGAACCCCGGGTCGTTCGCGTCCACCCGGGTGCGCGTGACGACGGTCGCCGTACGCCGGCCCGACCCTCGCTTCGCGAGCTCCGCGTCGAGGCAGTTCATCAGGATGAAGCCCAACGTCGCCTGGGTCTGTGCGCCGCACCAGTCGAGAGGCACCGGGGGTACGACGGCCGCGGCGAGCTCGTTCTTGACCAGGAGGTTGCCGACCTGGGGGCCATTGCCGTGGGTGATCACCACGTCGACGTCCCGCGCGACCAGGTCCGCGACGTTGGCCATCGCCTTCTCGGCGGCCGCGATCTGGTCCTCTGGGCGTGCTCGTCCGTCCGGCGACGTCATCGCGTTGCCGCCAAGGGCGAGGAGGATCTTCATCGTGGTTCGAACCTAAGCGCATGCAGGGGTCGCGCGCGACGGCGATGTTCGCTCAGCGCGTCGCTCCGGTTTGGGCACAGTTGCACATCCGGATCGGTCAGTGGAACCGGACGGAGTCCACGACATGATCGATCGTCGGGCGGAGCCGTTGAAAACGGTCGGGCAATGCGAAGAACGCCATCTGGGCGCTGCCGTTCCCGTAGTCGATGAAGTAGTAGCGGAACCGCAACGAAGGTGCTCCGCCGTCAGGATTGGACATGGTCCCTTCCACCCAGTAGCCCGTTCCGCCACCGACGACCACCGCGTCAGAACCGGTGAAGGTGAGCTGGTTGTCGTTGACACCGTCAGCGAGGACCTGGGCATCGTCAGCACTGCTGACCCGGAACTGGTGCTCGCCCGGCGTCACCTCCGAGTAGAGGCCGTCGGCAGCCGACGGCTCGCGCTTCGCCAGTGAGCGAACGCTGGGCCAGGCATCGACGCTCGTACCCTCGAAGAGGTCCTCGAGGCCGTCGTGGCAGAAACAGACGCCATGGGTCGCGTTGCCGGGGTGGAACGCCCAGTCCGTCGGGCGCTCGAGGCTGAAGCTCCCGTCGGCGGCGTCGAACGACGTGTAGGCCGACCGGTTCCCCCACACCAACCAGGCCGCACCCGCCACCATCACGAGAAGCGCCGCACCCGCCGCGATCACGACACCCCGGCGAACGCGGTTCGGGCGGGGCTCGGCGGCCGAAGGGGCGGACGGGTCCGCGCCGCTGGGCGGTTCTCCGGCCGTGGGTTGCGAGGAGGCAGGCGTGCGCTGCTGGGGAACCGCTCCCGTTGATGGAATGCCGGTGTCTCCGGTGGGCGTGGGCTGGTTCGACGCATAGGCGCCTGTCTCGACCAGCGGGGTCGACTCACGAGGCGGCGTCGGGTTCGCGGTGACGTCGTGTGCGGGTGGCATCGCACGGTTGCCTCGGAAGGCCGCGCGAAGTTCGGTGATCACCGCCCGGCAGGATGCCGGCCGGTCCTCAGGCTCCTTCGCCATGGCGTGCTCGAACACGGCGTCGATCGCGGCCGGCAAGTCGGGGCGCAGAGACGACATCGAGGGCGGGGCGTCGTTGATGTGGGCCCAGAGCAAGGCAGCGTCGTCGTCCCTTTGGAATGGTGGGACACCCGCGAGCGCCTCGAACAGGACGCAGCCCATGGCGTAGATGTCGGCTCTCTCGTCCACCGACTTGGCGGCGATCTGTTCAGGAGCGACGTACTGGATCGTCCCCAGGAAGTGGCCGGCAGTCGTGAAGCCCGAAAGGCTCGTGGACCGCTTGGTGAGCCCGAAGTCCGTGAGGTAGACGTGGTCTCCGTCTGGCGAGGACCCTGCGCGAGAAAGCAGCACGTTGCCGGGCTTGACGTCCCGGTGCACGAGCCCATGGGCATGAGCCGTGTCGAGGGCAGCCGCGACCTGCGTGAAGATGGGCAGTGCCGTGTACGGGTCCAGTGCTCCCTCGGTCCCCAAGCGCGCCCCCAGGTCCTGCCCCTCGACAAACCGCATGGCGATGTACAGAAGGCCATCCGCCTCCCCGGCTTGGTAGATCGGGAGGATGTTCGGGTGGTCGATGGCGGCAGCAAGCTCCGACTCCCGCACAAACCGCTGACGGAACTTCTCGTTCTTGGCAAGCTCCGGAGCCATGACCTTCACCGCAACCCACCGCCCCAGCTGGAGGTCGCGTGCCCGGTAGACCACAGCCATGCCCCCGCGGGCGACATAGGAGTCGATGAGGTAGCCGGCAATCCGCTCACCGGGCGAGAGCATCAGCCGTTCAGAGGGCCTCACGACGGCCTCGGCGTGGAGCTGGGGGCGCCGCAGGCGAAGCAGAACCGGTCGCCGGGTGCCAGCTGGGCCCCGCACCTCGCGCAGTACGCGGGCGTTGGCGCATCCGCGCGCATCGACCTCTGCGCAGCAGCAACGCGGCCGGTGTCGCTCGGATTCGCGGCCGACGTGGAACGCGCACTCTGGGCCGAGGCGTCCGCCGGTCCGCCGGAGGTGGCGAGGGCGGGGGTGACGGCGCGGGTCCGCGACTGTCCCCGGCGCAGCCACGTCGCCGCTCCTGCTACGAGTGCCGCCACCAGGACGCCCAAGGCCAAGAACCACGGCCACGGCTGTGTCCCCGATGATGCGATGGTCTGCGGCGCCTGCCGCTGCGCGTTGGTCTGCGGAGCAGCCTCGAGCTTTCGCCTGGCCTCCTCGGCGAGCCCGGTTATGGCCGTCTGGTGTGACGCTGTCGCGACGTCATCCAGAAGATTGGCCGCGCCCTCCAAGTCACCGTGCTCGAGGAATGCAAGTCCCTGGTACAGATGGTGGTTCTTGCTCCCGACCTTGGGTGTGACGTCTTGTTTCGCCGCGTCGTCCACGAGATGTTGGGCCGGGAGGGCGGTGAAGCGATCGTCTTCACGGATGACGACCCCGATGACCTGTCCCTGCGCCGACATGAGGGGCGCGCCGTCGGCCGTGGGCCCGAGCTTCTCGCCGGCCACGCGAGCGTCGGCCGGCGACAACGGTGTCTCGTGGTCACCGGTCAGGCTCCCCTCGACTGTCGGCGTCAGGGGGTCGTCCCCGGAGGCCGCGACGGCGATGTAGCGGCCTTTGCTCTGGGCAGGCTGTATGGGCAGAGTCACGGGCGAGCACCCTGCCTGATTCGGGCAGTCGAGAACGAGGAACGCGACCTGGGCGTCCTTCCGGATAGATGTCACGGCCAGGCTGTGCCCGTCGGTGGAGTACGGATGGACACTCACGGTCGGCCTGATCGTCACGAGGCAGTCCGAGCGAACGCTCAACCAGCGGTAGCACTGTTGGAGCCTGCTGTCGACGGCCGGATCGGAGGCGTGTGTCATCTCGAACGGAGCTGCGAGCGGCTTCGGAAGGTAGCGCTTGAACACTTGGTTCACCGCGAACACCCCGAGCCTCCGGCGGACCGGACTGGCGCTTGTGACCACCACGTCAGGGCTCACGAAGAACCCGGTACGGGTCGTCGCTTCTTGCGCCGGAATGGTCACCTGGTGCTTGAGCTCGCCGCCGAGGTCAACACCCACCGACACCCTCGCTGATGTCTCAACCCGCACCAACGCTCCGGCTGCGAGGTACTCGGGCCGTTGGTACGACTCCCCTTCATCCATCGGTCCAGCACTGTGTTCGTCCGCCGCATGCGAGGGACGGCCGCTCTCCTCCGCGGCAGCGCGGCTACCGATGAGCGACACCGCCAACGTGCAGAAGAGGATGGCCACGGCGCCGTTACGCCAGATGCCGCGTCGGGTGCTCCGCCCTTGCGATGTTGCCACGACGGCTCCTTCGGTTCTCACGCTCTTGTGACGGCGGTCAGGTCGCTCACAGCTTCGGCGAAGTCCGCGGCGGTGGGATAGCGGGTTGCCGGGTCGGGAGCCACCGCACGCATCACGACCTCTCGCTCCTCCTCGGTGAGCCGCTCGTCGAGAAGTGGCGGGCTCTGCACCTGCTTGATGACCGCGCGGAGCGCGAGCAATGGGTCCGCGTCCGGCAGGTCCAGGTACAGCCCGCGCCCGGTCAGCGCGTAGTGGAGGGTTACCCCCAGCGACCACACGTCGCTGACGCGAGAGACCCGGTTCCCGCGCAACACCGAGGGGTCCACGTACTCGAGGGAGCGAAGCGATCCGAGCGCACTGACGGTGATTCCCGGGTGCAGGTACTGGGCGAGCCCGAGGTCGGACAGCCTGGCTCCGTCCTCGTCGATGAGAATGTTGGCGGGCTTGATGTCGCGGTGCACGATCCCCGCCTCGTGCAGACTGTGGGCGGCAAGGGCGGCGTGGTTCACGGCTCGCAGGCGGCCCTCTCTGGTGAGGTCGACGGCGGGTTCCTCCAGCGAACCGAGCGGGTGGTACCGCATGGCGTAGTACACCGTCCCGCCGTCCTGACCTGCGTCGTAGAGCTGCACAAGGTATGGCGACTGGACCGCGGCAAACGCGCGTAGCTCGCGAACCGCGCGCTGGAACTTCTCCGTGCTGGCGTCGCCCGCCAGCACCTTCACCACCACCAGGTCGTCCTCCACCGGAAGCCTTGGGGGACGCTCGGCGAGGTAGAACCAGCCGTGGTTGCCCTCGCCCAACTGCCGGACGAAGACGTAGTCAGCGATGCCGTCCATGAAGACTCCGTTCACTGGGGATGCGAAGCGCCCAAGGGGACGCCGGGCTGCTGCCTCGTGGGCTGAGTGAGAAGGTCGAAGGTGTTGTCGATCAGGTCGACGGGCTCGGAAGCCCCCGCCCTGACGAACACCCAGGACGACGTGTCGGAATATGACGCGGCCGCCGCGTCGACGGGTGCGACGACCAGAGGCCCGCTCATGGAGAGCCCGTCGACATCGGACGGCCGGAGGACATCCAGCCCCGCCAGACGGCCGCGCCGCAGCCAACCGGCGGCACGGCGCGAGAGCCTCTCGTCCGGAGCGCCTACCACCAGCGTCCGCTCCTCGGCCGCAGCCAGCCGCAGTCCCACGTCGAACGTAGCGGCCGAGTCCTCCCCGCTCAGCCTGACGACCTGAACCACACTTGCTCCTGCCTCACCGAGCGCCGATGGCACGACGACAACGCGTCGGCTGCATTCTGCGAGCAACCGATGCATGACCTGGTCGTCGAGATCCTCCACACCGACCACGACGCCGTCCACGTCGAGCGCCTCGGCCTGGCTGCACCACTCCACGACCGGGTCAGCGCCGATGCGGGTGAGCTGGACGGTGTCCAGGCCGGGGTACGTCGATGCCGACACCAGCTCGGCAGTGCCTTCGACGGCATCGGCCACCGCGCCCAGCGCATCGGCCAGCCCGCTGCCCAGCTCGCCGCTCGGCTCCTGGGGAGGGACGATCTGTGACAGGACGACTCGGCCGGGAGGCTCCACACTGAGAAGCATTTCGGCCACGCGGACAACCGAACGGTCAGCAGGCTGTCCGCGCAGAATCGCAAGGACCCGATGTGCGCCGGGAACTCCGAGAGCGGCCTGCTCGGCTGCGCTGACATCGCGGCGCACCAGGTCGTCGGGGTAGACCAGGCGAAGCAGCGGTTCGGTCATGACCGTCGTCACGACCGCCATCACGATGAAGATCGTGAGCAGTTCACCGTCGAGGATCCCGGCCATGTAGCCAACGTTGACGACCACCAGCTCAGTCAGGCCGCGGGTGTTCATCAACACACCCAGGGCCATCGCCGGCCGGTTCCTCACGCCGGTCAACCGGGCGGCTGAGTAGCTGCCGAGGAACTTCGTCGCGCAGGCGAGGACGACGACTGCCAACAGCACCAGAAGCGCGTTGCCCTGAAGACCCGACACGTCGACCCTCAGGCCGGTGACCACGAAGAAGACCGGAAGCAGCAGAAGCACGCTGATGTCTTCGAGACGCTCGAGCAGCGCACGGACGAAGCCGGACGAAGGGTCGCGAGGAAAGACCGTGCCGAAGAGAAAGGCTCCGAAGATGAAGTGGATCCCGATCCAGTCGGTGACCCAAGCGCTCAGGAGGATGCCCATGATGACGACACCGAAGATGTCGGGGGTGATCCGTCCCGCGCGCTCGTAGCGGCGGACGATTCCAGCAGCGATTCGCCGAACCGGAACCATCATGACCACGACGAACCCGGCTATCAGCAGGATCGTGACCCACGGAGGCTGCCCTTCTGCGCCGGCGATGGTGGTGGCGACGGCGAGCAGCGACCAGGCCAGCACATCGTCGACAGCAGCAGCCGCCAGAGCCAGCGACCCAAGTGCCGTGCGGTGCATGTTGCGCTCCGCCAGGATCCGCGCGAGGACCGGAAAGGCGGTGACCGCCATGGCTACACCGATGAAGAGGGCGAAGGCGACCCGCTCGCTCGTCCCACCACCACCGCCGTGTTCGCTCCAGAGAAGCAAGGACAGGAACGCTGCGCCCACCATGGGCGTCACCACAGAGCTCACGGACACCGTCACCGCCTGCCGGCGCTGCGACCGGATGCGGCTCAGGTCGAGCTCCAACCCGACGACGAACATGAAGATGACAAGACCGAGGTTGGCCAACGCCAGGAGCTGGGCCTGCACGTCTTCCGGGAAGAGCCTCTCGTCAAGCGAGAGCCCGCCCCAGCTGAGAGCACCCAGCAGGCTGGGTCCTAGCACGATCCCGGCGACTATCTCGCCCACCACCGCAGGCTGATGGACCCGCAGCGCAAGCGCGCCGAGCAGCCTTGCGAACGCGACGATGACCGCGATGGCCAGCAGAGTCATCGCCACGGTCTGCTCGGGCGATCTCACGGCCCAGGGGCCTTCGCGTGGTAGCTGTCGAACACGAGCTGGCGGCGGCCCACGCGGACATGCGTGCGCGCGGCGAGCCGCGTCGGCGCATGGGGCTCCAACGCCGTCCATGGGCCGTTCTCGCCATTGCTGGAAAGATAGGTGCCGTTGGAGGAGCCGTGATCCGTGATGAACACGTTCCACCCGTCGAGCGAAAGCAGAGCATGGACGCGAGAGACGCTGTGGCTCTCGTCGTCCAGCGTCAACGGCCGCGCCTTGCCTGCAGCAACGGAATCGTCGGTCTCGGGCTCGCGCCCAAGCACGTAGGGAGAGGTGATGGTGTAGGCCGACCCGTCATCGAGCACCAGGACTCCGAGCGACGGCCGCGGCCGGAGAACAGTGTCGCGAGTGCGCTGCAGCATCGAGATCCCGCAGACCGAGCAGTAGGGTGCGTCCGGCTCGTTGAAGTGCCCTCGGGAACAGAGCGCGCCTTCCACGAGGGATGGCGCCGGCGCGTCAGGCTCCTCGCCTCCGGCTTCGTCGGTGACCTGCTCAGGGGTGAGCGGCAGCGGCAGCCTTTCCTCCGTCTGAACTGGATCTGTCAGCAGAACGCTCTGGAACGTGTGTGGCCCGTGGCTCAGAGGTGTACGGAGGCCCTCGGTGTCTGCTGGCTGATCGGCCGGCGGAGCGCTTCGTTCCGAAGGAACGTCGACGGCAACGGTCTCCAAAGGGGCGGGGCCCGGACCATCGCTGGACAGGACGATGCCCCCGCCCGGGACGGTGCCGCTTTGCAGGTGGAAGGGCAGAGCCGGAACTCCCAGGTCTGGTGGGTCACCGTCAGCAACAACGACGACCTGGCTGAGAGGTACGTCGATGTGGTCCTCCACCCAAGCGAGCGAGGCTGCTCCGCTGAGGCGCTGCTCCCGCTGGCCCGTCGCCACGACCGAAACGCTTCCGTGGGCCATGACCGCGACGCCACCTTCGCTTTCGACAAGCAGGCACAGTGGCGGCACGGTGTCGGGATCGCTGTCTGCCAGAACCGCAGCTACCCGACGGAAGAGCCGCCGACCCGTGGGGTCCGCCGAGTTGCTGCAGTAGCCGAGCAGCATCTCGGCAACGTCCGTCTGAGACGGCTTCAACGTGGGAATGACGAGAACTGTGCCGGGGCTACGGTGCACCACGCCGCCACCGGCCAGCACTCTGAGAGTCAGGTCGTCGAAGCCTTTGTCGCCTGTCTTCATCACACCAGCCGCCCTCCCCGGAAACGCCATCTGATCCACGGCACCCGCATGGGCCCGTTGACCCAGAGCCAGGTCACCAACCACACGCTGACAAACACAATGAGGAAGTTGCCGCCGCTGACAGAGGTGCCGGTGGGCAGCACATCGGCCGACAGCAGAACCCAGACGAGGAGGCCCTCGTTGATGCCGGTGAGAAGTCCGAACATCGTGGGCCAGTCCTTCTCCCAGCGGAACTGCTGCAGGAAGTGGTAGACGAACTCCCAGGCAAGCCCGAGCACGAGGACGGCGGCCAGAACGACGTAGGTCGCCTGGTACAGGTCACCAATCGATGCGCCGGAGACCAGCAGCGGAGTCACCGCGAGGACTACGAGGCCACCCACGACCACGAGAACGAAGACGCGCGTCTGAAGCCGGCCGCCAAGCGTCGGAACCATGAGCATTACCCCCGTCAGATACGTCGATTGCGAACCCAGCGCCACCACTGGCTGGTCGACCGCCACACTCCGATCCGGCGGCAGAAACCGATACGGGCCAGGTCGTCGCAGATCTCCTGGGCGGAGATCTGCAGGCCCAGGAACGTGTCAACGCCCGGGAAGTAACCACCCAGTGTCGCGGCCCCACTGGCGTAGGCGCGCCCGTTCCCCGAACGCATACCGCGCACCTCGAAGCTGCGCTCGACATCCAGCCGTCCCAGGGGGTTGCGTTGCGCTCCGCAGTGATCCAGGAGGTCCTTGAGAACGCGGTGCTCGGCGATGTCTGCCTCGAGGCCGGTGCAGTCGACGATGAAGTCGGCGGGAAGCTCGATGACTCCCTCCGCATTTCGCACTCGCAGCGACAGCGTCTTGCCGTCGACGCTCGCCCCGACCTTCTCCACCTCGCCCGTGACCGTCCGGTACCAGCCTTCTGACCGACCGCGCGCAAGCTGTCGCATCCACAGCCTTCGATGGGGCGTGTTGGTGCCGCCTATGAGCTTGTACAGCTCGGCCCGGTCGCCACCCTCGAGCTTCCTCATCTTCGCCTTGAGCTGTCCGCCCCACGCCGACTTCGGGTAGTTGAACCCCTGGTAGGCCCACCCGTCGCCGCCGCGTCGACGCATGAAGATGCTCGGCCCGTGCGACCCGGAGATGAAGGTGCGGAACAGGTGCACGATGCGGACGTCGGTGCCGTACCGGTCCCGGTCGTCGATCAGTCGCTGCAGGATCCGTGAGGCGACGATCCCGCCGCCTCGGATCACCACGGTGCACTGACGGGAGCGAAGCTCCTGGTAGAGGTGCTCGTGCGGCTCGTAGGCGTTCACGACGCGGTGGTGGTCCCCGGTGCGAAGTCGGTAGTCCTGAAGGTCTGGCAGGTACTTCAACCCGGGATAGCCGACGGCCACATGCACGAACTGGCCACGGAACGCCACCCGCCTGGTCCCGCCAGAGGGACTCTTGCGGGTCAGGATGGTGAAGTACCCGCCCCCTTGCCTTCGCCTGACGGTGCGCACAACACCGCGCTCGCACATCTCGGCATACCCGATGCGGTCGTACTCGCGCTGCAAGGCCGTGAACACCTGGCCGGCTCGCGGTGTGTAGTAGTCGGCGAAGATCGGCTCGGTGAGAACCTGCCACAGCGGCGCGAGACTCCCGCGCAGGGACCGCGCAGCGAAGGCCTCACGCACCGCGTACGACGGGAAGCCCCAGATGTTGTCGGGTGTCGAAGCCGAGTCCGACCGCAGCCTCTCGCCGCGGGGGATCTGGGACACGCCGGTCAGGTACTCATAGGTCTCCCACGGGTACTCCAACGGAGTGAGTACGCGGATCTGGGAGCTGGGGACTCCAGCGATGCGTAGATAGTCGACGGTGACGAAAGAGCCGATTCCCCCGCCCACACTCACGAACGGAACATCCACCACTGGGACGCCGGACCTTTCGAGCAGCTCGTCGGTCCACACATCCGTGGCGAGCAGCTCGTCACTGAGACCTTGAGAGTCTCCACCCGCCTGATGACCTGCTGGCGCTTCCGCGTACGGCAGGCGAACTGTTTCCGACCCAGACATCCGATCTCCCCCGCTGGTTTCGGTCTCGGATCTCCTCATGCTGCGTCTCTCTGAAGACGAGGCGCAATGGCCCGCCTGGAGGGCTCGGTGGTTCAGACAACCTGGTGCCTCAGGGTCGCCGGAGCCACCCGATCTACGCATGTCCTTGCCCACGTCGGCGGTCTAACCTCGTCATGGACGTGTGCCGAGGCGGGGCGATGAACACGACGCAGATCGCTGACTATGCGCTTCTATCCGACTGCCATTCCGCGGCGCTCGTGAGTCGTTCCGGATCTGTCGACTGGCTTTGTTTCCCTCGGTTCGACAGCCCGTCCATCTTCGGTCGGCTGCTCGACGACCAGGGCGGGCACTGGTCGGTGGCACCGACGGCTCCTCATGAAGTACGACGCCGTTACCTGGACAAGTCGCTCGTGCTGGAGTCGGTCTTCGAGACAGCCGGGGGAACGCTCCGGATGATCGACGCCCTCGTTCTGGGCTCGGACCCCACTGGGCACCGGCTCGGGGGAAACGCGCCGCACGTGCTCGTGCGAGAGCTTCATTGCACGCACGGCGAGGTCGAGGTCGCGGTCGCTTTCTCACCACGGCCTGAGTACGGTCTCGTGACGCCTGTGCTCACTCCCGTGCGGTGCGGCGTGGTCACGCGGGGTGGCGCCGAACGCCTGGTCCTGACCTGCCCGACGGACCTCGAGGTCGACGGGCCCAACGCGTACGGGAGGACGGTCCTCCGAGACGGGCAGGTGCTGCGGCTGGCGCTCGAACGGACGTCGATCGACCAGCCACCACCGGCGACCCGGAACCAGCACGAGCTCGCGGAGTCGCTCGTGGTCACCACACGTTCCTGGCGCCGATGGTCCACCTTGCACCAGGCGTACGACGGCCCGTGGCGGGACATGGTGCACCACAGCGGCAGGGTGCTGCAGGCGTTGTCCTACCACCCGACCGGAGCCATCGTCGCCGCGGTGACGACGTCGCTGCCCGAGGAGATCGGCGGCGGACGGAACTGGGACTACCGGTACTCCTGGGTGCGCGACGCGAGCTACACGATGGAGGCTTTGTGGGTAGCGGCCTGTCCGCATGAGGCCAAGGACTTCTTCTCCTTCATGACGACGGCCGCGTCGGGCTCCGTCGAACGGGGGCAACCTCTGCAGATCATGTTCGGGATAGGCGGCGAGCGTGACCTCTCCGAACGGGTTCTGCCCCATCTCTCCGGGTGGCGTGACAGCCGACCGGTGCGCGTTGGCAACGGCGCCTGGCACCAACAGCAGATCGACGTGTACGGCGAGCTCCTGAATGCCGCGATGAGACTGGAGAGGCAGCTCAGCGACAGCGACCAGCCGACCCGTTCGTTCCTCGCCGCGTGCGCCGACGCGGCCGCGCAGCGGTGGCGAGAGCCGGACCAGGGAATATGGGAGATCCGCGGAGAGCCACGCCACTTCGTGCATTCCAAGCTGATGTGCTGGGTCGCCCTCGACCGGGCATCGCGCCTGGGTGTGCTGCTAGGGGCGTCCGAGCAGAGGCAGGCGCAATGGCGCAGCGCTGCGTCGGAGATCGCCGAAGCCATCCTGCGAGACGGCTGGAATGAGAAGAGGGGATCCTTCACACAGGCATTCGGGTCCGACGAGCTGGATGCGTCGACCTTGATGATTCCCCTGGTCGGATTCCTGCGTCCCGACGACCCTCGGGTTGTGGCGACGATCGACGCCGTCCGTGAGCGCCTGACCGACGGCCGCGGGCTGGTGTACCGGTACCGCGCCGCCTCTGGGGTTGACGGCGTCGAGGGCGACGAAGGCACGTTCGTCATGTGCACTTTCTGGCTCGCGCACGCTCTGGCCCTTGCCGGCAGACCGGCGATGGCTAGGAACTCATTCGAGTCTGCCTTGCAGTACTGCAACGACGTCGGGCTGTTCTCCGAGGAGGTCGACCCGATGACCGGGGCCATGCTCGGGAACCTGCCTCAGGCCTTCAGCCATATCGGGCTGGTGAACGCCGCGGAGGCGATCCACCAGGCCGAGCTCAGAAGCGGAGGCACGGCCTCGGCTCGCGTGGCGCACACCGCTTGACCGCTCTGCTCAGCCGACGACCGGCCCAGCCTCCAGGGCGACGAGGACCCTCATCGAGGACCTACCCAGTCGTAGTCGGCGGACGAGGCACCGGCGAGCGTGGCGTACCCGGGACCGCGGTCGAAGAAGGGCTCGGTGTCGCGCTCGGCCCGCATCTTCTCGCGCAGACCGTCGCTCGCCGCAGCGTCGGCCTGCGGCTCGTCCCTGTCACCGATCACGACGACGCCGTAGTCGGCCTCGGCGGCCTCGACGGAGACCTTGCCCCAGAGCACGTCGCGGACGACCTCGGCGTACGGCCTGTCGAGCGGGTCACCCCAGCCACCGCCGCCGGTGGTCCGGATCCGGATCACCTCGCCCGCCTTGACGGGCTCGGCGTCGGCGAGGGCGTCGACCTCGCGCTCGTTCGGGCCCCCCGGGTCGATCACGACCTCGAACGGCTTGCCGGCCTTGCCGCCCTTGACGCCCCAGCACGCGAGGATCGAGCGGTCGGCGATGGACATGAAGTGCCCGTCCTTGAGCATCCGGATGTGCTTCTCGTAGCCGAGGCCGCCGCGGTAGCGACCCGCACCACCGCTGTCCACCGCGAGCCCGAGCCGTTCGACCACGAACGGGAACCTCGACTCGGAGAACTCGCTCGGCAGGTTGCGGGAGTCCGGCACCACGTGGATGGTGTCCTCACCGTCGGCGTAGTAGCGCCCGCCGGAGCCTCCGCCGAGCACCTCGCGCATGAGGTACGGCGCTCCGTCGAGGTCCTCGCCGTACACACCCGTGTAGCGGATCGTCTCCTGGTCGGCGGGCATCCGGCCGTCCACGGCCTTCGCCACCACTCCGGCGAGGACGCCGAGCAGCCGCAGGATGACGAAGGTTCGAGCGTTCGTGGGCGCCGGGAACTCCGGGGTGAGCAGCGTCCCCTTCGGCGGGAAGCGCATCTCGATCAGCGGCACGACCCCTTCGTTCACGTCGAGCTCCGCCATCCGCTCCGGAGTGTCGGCGAGGTTGCGCAGGATCGGGGCGAGCCACTTCTTCAGGAAGTTGCCGTCGGCGTAGTCGCCACAGTGGTTGATCGGCCCCTTGGCCTGCGGGGCGGTGCCGTTGAAGTCGAGGATCAGCCGCTCCCCGTCCGGGTCGTCGGCGGCGGTCTTCGTCAGGGTGATCCGCTGCGTGTGCAGCTTGGGCGGCTCGACGCCGTCGTGCTCGGCGTAGTCCTCCCAGGTGTAGGTGCCCTCCGGGATCTTCGAGAGGATCTCGCGGCGGAAGGTGGCCGTGGTCTTGTCGAGCACGGCGTCGAAGCAGGCCTCGACGGTGTCCTTGCCGTACCTCTCGAACAGCTCGCCCATCCGCCGTGCACCCATCAGGCAGGCCGAGCACTCGGCGTCGAGGTCGGCCGCGAGCGACTCGGGCATCCGGGAGTTGCGCGTCATGATCTTGAGTGCCTGTTCACACGGCACTCCGGCGTCCCAGAGCCGGATCGGCGGGACCATCAGGCCCTCCTCGAACACGCTCGTGGCGTGGGAGGGCATCGAGCCGGGTACGGCGCCGCCGATGTCGTCGTGGTGGCCGAACGCCTGGACGAACGCCACCACTTCAGGGCCGTTCCCGCTGTCGTGGAAGACCGGGGCGGTGACACACAGGTCGGGGAGATGGCCGATGCCGCCTTCGGAGAGGTAGACGTCGTTGTGGAAGAAGACGTCGCCCGGCTTCATCGTCTCGATCGGGTAGTCGCGCACCACCGGATGCACCAGCGCGGAGTAGGACCGGCCGGTCAGCTTGCGCAGGTGCCGGTCGTGGATCCCGGCCCGGTAGTCGTGGGCGTCGCGGATCATCGGCGAACGGCTGGTCCGGCCGATCGCGGTCTCCACCTCCTGCTCCACCGAGGCGAGGTAGCCCTCGATGATCTCGACGAGGATCGGGTCCGGGTCGTGGCTGTCGGTGAGCCGGGAGGGCGACGTCTTGGCCGGCGCACCCGTCGGCGCCGTGGGGAGATGGCTCATGCTGCGCTCCTGGTGATGAGCAGGTTGCCGTAGGTGTCGACCTTCGCGGTGAACCCTGGATGGACCGGCACCGTGGAGCTGAACTCCTCGAGGACGGCGGGGCCGACGACGACGTCGCCCGCGCCGAGCGAGGCCCGATCGTACACCGGCGTCTCCACCCAGTCGTCGAAGAACACCGGCCGGGTGCCGGTCCTGGCCTGCTCCGTGCCCTCACCAGCGCCGATCTCTCGCACCTCGGGCTTGCGGATCGGGCCGACACCGGTGACCCGGAGGTTGACCCACTCCACCTCCTGGCGTGGATCGTCGCGGAAGTTGTAGCCGTAGAGCGCCATGTGTTCCACGTGGAACCTCGCCGCGACCATGGCGAACAGCTCCTCGGTCACCGGCCCCTCCGGGACGTCGACCCGGATCTCGTAGGCCTGGCCGAAGTAGCGGAGGTCGGCAGTGCGAAGGAACTGGCGGTCGCGCTCCGCGAAGCCCTCACGTCCGAGCGCCGCATCGGCCTTCGCGGTCAGGCCGTCGAACGTCCGCTGCATTTCGTCGGCGTCGAGGTGCGAGGCACGACGGACCGAGGTCTGCACGTAGTCGTTGCGTACGTCGACCGTCAGCAGGCCGTAGGCGGACAGGTTGCCCGGGTTCATCGGCACCAGCACGCCCTCGAGGCCGAGGATGTCCACGAGCCGGCAGGCCAGCAGCGAGCCGGACCCGCCGAAGGTGACCATGGTGAAGTCCCGGACGTCGAGGCCACGGTTCACCGTGATCTGGCGGAGCGCGTTCGCCTGGTTCCACGCGGAGATCTCGAGCACGCCGGTGGCGCACGCCTCGAGCGACAGGTTCAGGTCCGCCGCGAGCTTCTCCATGCCGACTCGGGCGGCCTCGATGTCGAGGGGCACCTCCCCGCCGAGGAGGTGGGGCGGGATGCGGCCGAGGAGGACGTGGGCGTCGGTGATCGTCGGTTCCGTGCCGCCGGTGCGGTAGCACATCGGCCCGGGGTCGGCCCCGGCCGACTGCGGCCCGACCTTCAACGTGCCCTCAGGGGAGATCCAGGCGATCGAGCCGCCGCCCGCACCGACGGTCACCACGTCGATCATCGGGATCTTCGAGGGGTAGGCCCCGACGTGGCCTTCCGTGGTGAGCGCGGGCCTGCCGTCGATCACGACAGTCACGTCGGTCGACGTACCTCCGCCGTCGAGCGTGACCACCTGGGGGAAGCCCGCCTTCTCGGCGACCACGGCAGCACCGAGCGCGCCGGCGGCCGGTCCGGAGAGCACCGTCGTGATCGGCTGGTGCACGACCTCGTCGGCGGAGAGCACGCCACCGTTGGACTTCATCACGTAGAACGGCACCCGCTTCGCGACGGCCTGCGACGCCGAGGCGAAGGCGTCGAGGTGGCCGGCGATGTTCTCGACGTACCGCCGGATGTTCGGCTTCACCGCCGCATCGACGAGCGTGGTGACGCTCCGCTCGTACTCGCGGTACTCCCGCAGCACCTCACTGGAGATGGAGATCGTCGCGCCGGGATGCTCGCGAGCCAGCACGTCGCGCATCGCGAGCTCGTGGGCGTCGTTGGCGTAGGAGTGCAGGAAGCAGACGCCGATGGTGTTGATCCCGCGGTCGCGGAACCACCTGGCCGTGGCGACGGCAGCCGCCTCGTCGAAGGGCCGGATCTCCTCGCCGGTCACCGAGAGACGCCCAGGGACGGTCTTCACCCGGTGCGCCGGGACGATCCGGTCCGGCTTCACCCAGAAGTACGAGTTGCCGTACCCGTCGGGGACCGACTGGCGCGCGATCTCGAGCACGAACTCGTAGCCCTCGGTCGTGATGAACCCGAGGTTCTCGACCTTGCCCTCGAGGAGCTTGTTCGTCGCGACCGTCGTGCCGTGGCTGACCGCGCTGATCGAGTCGCCGTGGAGTCCGAGCGTGTCGAGCACCTTGTGCACGCCCGTCATGAAGCCGACCGCCGGGTCGTGCGGCGTGGACGGCGTCTTGGTGGTGGCCAGCTCGCCGGTGTGCTCGTCGACCGCGACCACGTCGGTGAACGTGCCGCCGGTGTCGATGCCGATCCGGATGCTGCGGGTCTGGGCGGTCACATCTTCTCCCCGGAGAGGTGTTGCGCTGTGAGGTGTTGCACTGCGAGATGGGGCCGGCGGTCGCCGACGCGGGTGGCCTGCTCGAACGCGTACGCGATCTCGAGGAGGCGTCGTTCCTGGTTGGGCGCAGCCACGATCTGGATTCCGACCGGCCAGCCCTCGGCGGTGAAGCCGGCGGGGACGGAGATCGCGGGACAGCCGGTCACGGTGATCAGGTACGCCGAGCGCATCCAGTCCAGGTACGTCGACTGGGCCTGGCCGTTGATCTCGGACGGGTACTCCTGGTCCGCGCTGAAGGGCGGGACCTGGCTGACCGGGAGCACCAGCACGTCGTGCTCCTCGAAGAAGACGCGCATCCGGTCCCCAAGGTCGGTGCGGAGCTGGTAGGCCCGCGCGACGTCCTCGCCGCTCAAGCCCTCCCCGGCACGGATGTTGTCGGCGAGCGAGGCCTTGAACCCGTCGGGGTGCTTGGTGAGCATGGCGCCGAACCGGTGCCAGAACAGCCAGGCCCGCAGCGTCCTGAACGTCTCCTCGCCGGTGCCGAGATCGGGGTGCGCACGGGTCACGGTGGCGCCTGAGTCGGTGAAGACGTCCGCCTGGGACTCGACGAGCCCGGCCACGGCGTCGTCGACCGCGAACGCCCCACCCAGGTCGGCGGAGAGCGCGACGCGCACCCCGCGCAGGTCGCCCTGCATCGGGGCGGCGAAGGTGCTGCCGGGCGTCTCGAGTGCCTGAGGCGTGCGCGGGTCGGGTCCGGCCATCACGGACAGCAGCAGGGCGAGGTCCTCGACGTTGCGCGCCATCGGACCGGCGACGGAGGTGGTCTCCCAGGCGTTGTCGGCCGGCCAGTCCGGCACGCGACCGAGGCTGGGCCGGAGTCCCACCACGTTGCAGAAGGAGGCAGGGTTGCGCAGCGAGCCGCCCATGTCGCTGCCGTCGGCCAGGGGAACCATGCCGGAGACGAGGGCCGCCGCTGCCCCGCCGCTCGACCCGCCGGCGGAGCGAGTGAGGTCGTAGGGGTTCAGGGTCTTTCCGAAGATCGGGTTGAACGTGTGCGACCCGGCCGCCCACTCGGGCACGTTGGTCTTGCCGATCACGACGACACCGGCCGCCCGGACCCGCTCCACGACCAGGTCGTCGGTGTCGGCGACGTGGTCTGCCATCAGTGGTGAGCCGTAGGTGGTCCGCCACCCGGCGACCTCGTGCGTGTCCTTGAACGCGAACGGCAGACCGTGCAGCGGACCCGTCGCCTCGCCACGGGCTGTCGCCTCGTCGGCGGCGGTCGCCTGTTCACGAGCGCGTTCCGGGTCGAGGCTGACGACCGCGTTGACCTGCGGGTTCACCGCCTCGATCCGGTCGAGGTGCAGGTCGAGGAGCTCGCGCGCGGAGATGTCGCGCGACCCGATCGCGGCCGCCATCGCCCGCGCGGTGCTGTAGATGTCGATGCTCATCGCAAGGTCAGCTACGCCTGCGACCTGCGAGCCAGCCACCGACGACGGCGCCGGCCAGAGCCGCCGCCGCACCGGCCACGACGCCGAGCAGGAAGCCGGGACCTGTGGGGGCGGCCGCAGCCGCCTGCGGTGCGGTGAACACCTGACCGACCTGCGGTCCCACGGCAGGGGCTGCGACGGGCCCGGGCGCTGCGCCGACCGCCGCGGGCCCGGCTGCCAGGCCGGGAACCCCCGCCGGAGCGACCGGAGCGGCCCCCGGCACGCCGCCGACCAGGACGGCATCGACGTTGCGGAAGAACTCGTCCGCCATCTTCCTCGACACACCCGTGAGCATGCGCTGGCCGACGCCTCCGATCATGCCGCCGACCGTGGCGTCCGCGTCGTACTTCAGCTCGGTCTTCCCGTCGGGCCCCTCGATCAGGTTCACCCAGACCTGGGCCCCGATCGTGCCGGGCGCGCCCGCGCCCTGGGCGAGCATCGTGAAGGAGTCGGGGTGCTGGTGCTCGGTGAGGCGGACCTCCCCGTCGTACACGCCCTTGATCGAGCCGACACCGGCGGCGACGGTCATCTTGAAGGAGTCGGCGCCCAGGGCCTCCAGCCGCTGGCAGCCGGGGATGGCCTGCACGAGCACGGCAGGGTCGTTCAACGCCGCCCAGACGGTGGTGCGATCCGCGTTGAGTGTGGACGTTCCGGAGATCTTCATCGGTTCTCCCGAGGCTGTCGGCCCTGTTGTCGGCCCTGTTGTCGGCCCTGTTGTCGGCTGGACTGCTGGCGGAGGTGGAACAGCTCGCTCGGGGAGATCGGCATCCGGCGGATCGGGATGCCCTCGGCGTCCTCGATCGCGGAGGCGATGGCCGCTGCGCCCGGGATCACGCCGGCCTCGCCAGCACCCTTCACCCCGATCGGGTTCAGCGGAGACGGCGTCTCGAGGTGGTCGATCTCGATCGCGGGGACCTCGGAGGCGTACGGCATCAGGAAGTCCATGTACGACGCGTTGAGCAGCTGACCGTCGGGGGCGTACTCCATGCGCTCGTACAACGCACCGCCGACGCCCTGCGCGACACCGCCGTGGATCTGGCCCTCGACGATCATCGGGTTGATGATCGTCCCGCAGTCGTGGACGACGCAGTAGCGCAGGATCTTGATCTCCGCGGTCTCCGGGTCGGTCTCGACGACCACCGCGTGCATGCCGTTCGCGAAGGTCGACCGGGTCGGTGAGTAGTAGGCGGTGCCTTCGAGCCCCGGCTCCTCGCCGCTGCCGATCGGGGGCTGCTCGGGGTCGGTCGGCCTGGCGAACTGGGTGGCCCGCTGGGCGGCCTCGTCGAAGGCGTACCTCAGGGGGTTGGAGAGCACGGCCACCGCGCCGATGTCCATCTGCGCATCCGGGGCACCCTTGACCCGGACGTTGCCGTCGACCATCTCCAAGTCGTCGACGGAGACCTCGAGCGCCTCGGCGGCGACCTTGAGCGCCTTCTCGCGGACCTTGCGCGCGGTCGTCGCGACGGCGCTGCCGCTCATCACCGCGGTGCGCGAGGCGAACGTGCCCACGGCGTACTTGAACCGGCGTGTGTCGCCGGTGGTGACCTTCACGCGCTCGAACGGCACCCCGAGCTCGTCGGCCACGATCTGGGCGAGCATGGTCTGGTGGCCCTGCCCCTGGGTGGTGAGGCCGGTCGACACGACGACCGTTCCATCGGTCTCCACGCGGACGTGGCCGCCTTCGTACGGCCCCACGCCCGTGCCCTCGACGTAGCAGGCCAGGCCGATGCCGACCGTGCGCCCCTCGGCTCGCGCCTGCTCCCGGAACGCCTCGAAGCTCTCCCAGCCGACGAGCTTCTTGAGCTTGTCGAGCGAGGCCGGGAAGTCGCCCGAGTCGTAGATCAGCGGCCGCCCGTCCTGGAAGACCAGCCCCTGGTCATACGGCATCTCCTCGGGCTGGATGAAGTTCCGCTCGCGCACGACGGCACGGTCGAGGCCGAGGTCATCGGCGATCGCGTCCATCGTGCGCTCCATGACGAAGCAGCCCTGGGGCCGGCCCGCTCCGCGGTACGGCGTGACGATGACCGTGTTGGTGTAGAGGCTGGTGAACTCGACGCGGTAGACCGCGGGCTTGTAGGGGCCGAGCAGCTGGGTCGAGGTGATGATCGGCACGATCAGGCCGTACGGCGTGTAGGCCCCGTTGTCGTGCCAGAACCTGACCGAGAGACCCAGCAGCCGGCCTTCGTCGTCGTAGCCGACCCGCACCTTGTGCTGCTGGCCCCGCTCGTGCGCGCTGGAGATGAAGTGCTCGCGCCGGTCCTCGGTCCACTTGACCGGACGACCGAGACGTACGGCGGCCCAGGGGACGAGGACCTCCTCCGGCCAGGGGTGCACGATCTTGACGCCGAACCCGCCACCGACGTCGGGCGTCACCACCTCGACCCGGTCGACAGGGAGGTTCAGCTTCGCCGCGACGGCCTGCCGCACGCTGGTCGAGGTCTGGGTCGAGCTGTTCAGGAGCAGCGACCGGTCGTCGGCGTCCCAGCGCGCGAGCACGCCCTTGCCCTCCATGGGCATCGACGCGCTGCGCTCGATGCTGAGCTCGAGCTCGAGCTTGTGGGGCGCCGCGTCGACGGCCGCGTCGGCATCGCCGGTCTGCTGCACCATCACCGCCGCCCGGTTGCCCGGCACGTCCGCGTGGACCAGGTCGGCACCGTCCCGGGCGGCCTCGATGCCGACGACCGCCGGCAGGAACTCGTAGTCCACGACGATGCGCTGGACGGCGTCCTCGGCGATGTAGCGGTTCTCCGCCACCACCATCACGACCGCCTCACCGACGTGGTGCACCTCCTCCTTCGCGAGCGCGTAGGGGGTGCGCCCGTGCGTGAGGGCGGGGTGCGGGATGAGCAGCGGCAGCGGCTCGGCCATCCGGCTGCCGGTGTCGGCAGCGAGGTCGTCGTAGGTGTAGATCGCGACGAGCCCCTCGACGTCGAGCGCGCCGGTCACGTCGATGTCCTTGATGCGCGCGTGGGCGTGAGGGCTCCTGACGAAGGCGGCCTCGAGGGCGTCGTGACCGAGGTCGTCGAGGTACCGCCCGTTGCCGGTGACCAGGCGTGGGTCCTCGGCGCGCTTGATGCGCTGCCCGAACAGCTTCGTCGTCACGGCGTCTCGCCCTCGCTGGTCGAGCCCGTCGAGCTGGTCGAGCCCGTCGGGGCCAGCAGCCCGGACCGGATCTCGGCGGCTCGCTGCACCGCGGCGACGATGTTCTGGTAGCCGGTGCAGCGGCACAGGTTCCCCGAGATCGCCTCACGAGCCTCCTCCGCGGTGGGGTCGGGGTTCTCCTCGAGGTAGGCGGTGATCGTGGTGATGAAGCCGGGGGTGCAGAAGCCGCACTGGAGTGCGTGACAGTCCTGGAACGCCTGCTGCACCGGGCCCATGCCGCCCTCGGCGTTCTGGCACCCCTCGACCGTGGTGATCTCGGCGCCCTCCAGGGAGACCGCGAAGACCAGGCAGGACCGGACCGGGTCGCCGTCGACGAGCACCGTGCAGGCCCCGCACACGCCGTGCTCGCAGCCGACATGGGTGCCGGTCAGGCGCAGGTCGTGACGCAGCGCGTCGGAGAGCAGGCGACGGGCGGGCACCTCGAGCTCGTAGGGCACGCCGTTGACGGTGAAGCCGACGTGGACGGGTGTGTCGGTGCTGGTCGTGCCAGGCTCCGTGGTCATCAGGCGACCCTCCCTTCACGGCGCCCGCGCACCGCGCGCCCGTGTGCCTCGTCGAGCGCCCGCGCGGTCAGCACGTGCGCGAGGTGGCGGCGGTACTCCGCCGTGGCGTGGATGTCGCCCTCCGGGTCGATCCGTTCGTCGACCAGCTCGCGAAGGCCGTCGCGCTGGAAGCCGCCTCCCGACCCCGTCAGGGCCTCGGTCACGTCGACCAGCACAGGCTGGTCGCCGACCCCGATGAGCGCCACCCGGGCGCTCGTCAGGGCACCGCCCACCTCCGTGGTGACGACGGCTCCGACCCCGCACATCGCGTAGTCGCCACGACGCCTGGCCAGCTCCACGAACGCCGAGCCGCTGCCGTCGGGCGGCCGGCGGAAGGTCGCGGCTACTGCCAGCTCACCTGGTCGGACGGCCGACTCCATGGCGCCCACGAAGAACTCCCCGGCCGGGACCTCTCGGGTCCCCTCGACGGAGCGCAGCTCCACCGCGCCGTCGAGGAGGACCAGGACAGCCGGCATCTCGGCGGCGGGGTCGGCGTGCACGATGCTGCCCACCGTCGTACCCCTGTTCCTGATCGTGGGGTGCGCGACGTTGCTGAGCCCCTGTCGCAGTAGCGGGATCGCGGCGTACGCAGCCGCGTCCTTCTCCACACGGGAGTGCCGGGCGAGGGCGCCCACCCGGACCTGGGTGCTCGTCACCTCGACCGTGTCGAGGTCGGGTAGATGGTTGACGTCGACGAGGTTGGCGGGTGCGGACAACCTCATGGACATCAACGGCACCAGGCTCTGACCGCCCGCGAGCACCTTCCCGTCCTCGCCGAGGCCGGCCAGGATCTGCACGGCCTCCTCGACGGTGTGTGGACGGTGGTAGGTGAACGGTGGGGGTTTCAAGGTGCGTCCTGGTTCTCGACTCGCTACGGGTTACTGGTCGCGCCTGCGCGTCTCGCGCTCGTGCGGAGGGATCTCCTCGTCCTCTTGGACCCCCGGCCGTTCCACGACGATCAGGGTGGTGTCCTCCCGCAGGTTCGGGGGGGCCACCGCACGGGCGAGGTGGTAGCCGGCCAGGGTGACGATCGTGCCGAGCGCGATGCCGGAGAGCACGAAGTTGTCGGTGATCTGGAGCTTGGTGTCACCGATCGCGATGATGATTCCGGCGGCGGTCGGAACCAGGTTGACCGGGTTGGCGAAGTCGACCTGGTTCTCCTTCCAGATCTTCGCGCCGAGCAGGCCGATCATGCCGTAGAGCACCACCGTGATGCCGCCGAGCACACCGCCCGGGGTGGCCGCGACGACCGCACCGAACTTCGGCGAGAGGCCGAAGATGATCGCGACGCCCGCGGCGACGAAGTACGCGGCGGTGGAGTACACCCTGGTGGCAGCCATGACGCCGATGTTCTCGGCATAGGTGGTCGTGGGCGAACCACCGACGGCGCTGGCGAGCATGGTGCCGACGCCGTCGGCGGCGATCGCCTTGCCCATGACGGGGTCCAGGTTGCGGTCGGTCATCTCGGCGACAGCCTTGACGTGCCCGGTGTTCTCCGCGATCAGCGCGATCACAGCCGGCAGGACGAGCAGCACGAAACCGACGGAGAAGCTCGGCATGTGCCAGCCGACAGCGGCGAGGTTGCCCTGGACCGTCTGGTTGCCGGTCAAGCCGTCGGGGGTGTGCGGCGGAAAGCCGAACCAGTCGGCGGCCTTCACGCTCGCCCAGCTCACCCGGTCATGCGGCTCGACCTTCTGGGTGGCGGAGTTCAGGGAGTTGATCTGGCCGAACAGCAGGTCGAACAGCCAGGAGATCAGGTACCCGAAGATCAGTCCGAGGAAGATCGCGATGCGACCCATGAACCCGCGGGCGCCGACGGCCACGACGATCACGAAGGTCATCGTGAGGAGGGCGACCCACTGGTCCTGCGGCCAGTAGATGTTCGCGACCACCGGGGCAAGGTTGAACCCGATCAGCATCACGACCGCGCCGGTGACGACCGGCGGCAGCACCGCGTGGAGCACGCGCGTGCCGGCGAAGTGGATCGCGACACCGACGAGCGCGAGGACGGCGCCTGCAATGAGGATGGCGCCCGTGACGTCCTGCGGCCCCCCGTTCTGGGCGTAGATCGCGGTCGCACCGCCGACGAACGAGGCGGAGGTGCCCAGATAGCTCGGCACCTTGCCCTGCACGATGAGCAGGAAGCAGACGGTGGCGATGCCACTCATCATGATCGCGAGCTGGGGGCTCAGACCCATGATGATCGGGAAGACGAAGGTGGCCCCGAACATCGCGACGACGTGCTGTGCTCCGAGCCCGGCCGTCCTCCCCCAGGACAGGCGCTCGTCCGGGGCTACAGCGGCCCCGGTCGGCGGCGTCTTGCCGCCGTAGACGACTTTCCACGAAAACATCGACATGCAGGCCTCCTGGCCAACACGGCACCCGTCCTCCTGGACCGGTGCACCCTTGAGCGGCTCGCCCACGCAAGCCTCTGCTCACTGTGCACCAGCCTCGGTGTGACGTGCGTCATGTGGCACCAAAAACTTCTGCCGAATCCAGGGGAAGGTCGCTGGCGGAAGTTGCCCACACCCCTGCCCGTGAAATCCTGGCTCGTTTCAGGCGCTCTGGCCGTCCATCTGCTGCATCGCGACGATGCGTAGCGCCAGGGCCAGGTCGAGCCGCAGGGCCGGGTCGGTCGTGAACGGCCCGACCATCCGTTCCAGCTTGCTGATGCGGTAGCGCAGGGTGTTGTAGTGGAAGTGCAGCCGGCGTGCCGTCTCGGCGACGTTGAGGTTGGTGTCGAGCAGCATGTTCAGGGTCGCCCGCAGGTCGGACGCCTCGGTCGTCGTACTGCGTGCGAGCTCGCCCAAGGTCTCGTCGACGAAGGCGGAGAGCTCCTTGGTGTCCTCGATGAGGCTGAGCAGGCGGAACACGCCGAGGTCGTCGAAGTGGACGACCCCGCTGGGCCCGCTTCGGCGTCTGTTGTCGGGCCCGCTGCCGGGTCCGTTGAGCTGACGGCCGACGTGGAGGGCCCGCCGGGCCTGCTCGTACGCCGCCGGCAGCTCCTCGGGGGACGTCACCACCCGGCTCACGCCCGTCGCGAAGGGGCGTCTGCCGCCACCGCCGTCCCCGGCGACCTCCCCGATGACCGGCTCCACGGCGCTCTTCGCCGTGACTCCGTCCGCGACGGGCAGCAGCGCGACGACCTCGGCGGCGAAGCCGACGACGGGGATGCTGGCGTCGCGGCGGCCGACGACGGTCCGCCACGCGGCCGTGAACCGCTCCACCTCCAACGGCCCCTGGTAGCCGAGCTGCGTCGACGCGGCCTCGCTGGTCTCCAGGGCACAGACGACGACCACGAGCGGCCGGGTGACGTCCCAGCCGAGCGAACGGGCGTGGGCGGTGACGTCCGTGGCGGACCCGGCCCGTCCCGCGAGGACGTCGCGGAGGAAGTCGCCGCGGTACTTGCTCTCCACGGCTCCGATCGCGATCTCCTTGGTGAGTGAGATGGCCGCGACCGTGGCCGCTCGTTCCAGGACAGCCGTGTCGGAGCCGGTGAGCACCCGTGTGCTGTCGAAGAGGACGAGCCGGCCGTGGTCGATCCGGCCACCGCGGATGGGCACGACCGCGTGCGACCCGGGAAGGTCGTCGACGACGTGGACTCCCGGGGTGGACGTCTCGGTGCGGAACCGACCGCTGGGGTGGTGGAAGACCGCTGACGACTCGAGGGCGGCCAGGTGGTCGCGGTCGCCGGCCCTGCTCATCACCCGCCCGTCGGCCGTGGTGATCATCGCGACGGCGGAGAACAGCTCGCTGACGCTGTCGGCCACCTCCGTCACCCCACCACCGTCGAGGACCACGTCGACCAGCCGCCGGTGCACGCCCTCGCTGCGCTCGAGCACCGAGGCCCGCTCGCTCACCACGCTGGTGAAGACCTGGGTCAGCACGTCGTCGAAGCCGATGTCGTCGGGAAGCAGCACCACCGGGAGGCCACGTGAGTCCGCCGCAGCCAGCATCGCCTCGGGGAGCGCGTCGAGGTAGCGGTGCAGCTTGACCGCGACCGCGGAGACGCCTCGGTCGTCGAGGTCCTCGACCAGCTGCGGCAGTCCGGTGGCAGCCGCGCTCAACGGGTAGCCGGTGGTCAGCAGCAGCGCCTCGCTCCGGACCCAGGGAATGATGTCGGGGACCTCCATCACGTTCGCACTGCGAACCGTGCGACCCAACCCTCGGTCACCGGCGACCACCTTCGCGCCCGCGAAGGCCGGGAGCGACAGCATGGTGGCCACGCTCATCGACCGGGTGGCGGCGCCGTCTGGCAACTCCCCATCACCGGCACGCCGATCGTTGGCAACTTTGCCCATGCCCGGGACGGTACCCGAGTCCTATCGTCAGGGAGTGGCAACGCACGAGATCCCCTGCGCCGCCTCGACCCTGCTTGCGCACCTGCTCGACTCTCCGGTCGAAGGTGGAGGGGTCGAGCTCCTCGAGGTTGCCCGCACGAGCGTGAGCGTGCACTACCTCACCGGCGACCCGGTCGTACCGGTGCTGTGCGTCTGCACCTCCCGTGCCGTGCTGCTGCCCAACAGCCTCGTCACCGGGTCCCTGCCCGCTCCGGGTCCGCTCCGGATCGGTGACGGCCGGCTGACGTCGCCCACCGCGACCTGGGGTGTACGCCGGTGGTGGCAGCCGTCGCAGCCGAGCGGCCTGCCCCGTCCCACGGGCGCGGACGTCGCCCGGCTCAGCGTCCCCGCAGCGTCCCCCGACGTCCCCCGGCTCGCCCTGCCCCTGTCCCCGGACGCGCTGATCGGGCTGGGTCCCGGGCTGACCCCCGCGGGCGACGACGTGCTGGCCGGCGCCCTGGTGGCCGCCTACGCCACGGACGACCCACGACTCCCGGCCTGGCGCCGTACGACGGTCGCCGCACTGGCACGGGGACGGACCACCGACATCTCGCGGGCGATGCTGCACCACGCGCTCGACGGGTACGCAGTGCCACAGCTCGCCGCCTTCGTGACCGCCCTGTGCCTGGGTCACGACACCGCCGCCGCCACCGCGGACCTGCTGGCGGTCGGGCACACCTCGGGAGGCGCCCTCCTGACCGGGGTGCTCCACACGCTGAGGACCGACCCCGGCCGGCTGACCGCCTGCGAACGAACCGAAGGAGCAGCGTGACGAGAAACCTGACCGTGCGCCGAGGCGCGTACGTCGACTCGGTGACCCTGATGCAGGTGAGCCAGCAGATCTCCTCGCTCCCGGGGGTCCGCTCGGCCCTGGTGGCCATGGCCACGGAGCTCAACCTCGACCTCGCGACGTCGATGGGCTTCACCCTCCCCGAGCACACCTCGCCCAACGAGATGCTCGTCGCGGTCGAGGCGGACGACGACGCCTCCCTCGACGCGGCGCTCGCGCAGGTGGACGTCGCGCTGACCGCGAAAGCTTCGCCCTCGTCGCTGTCGCTCGGCGGCGCCCCCGCGCCCTTGACGGTCAGGGCCGCCGCGCGAGCCGCGGAGTCCGGGGTGGCACTGATCTCGACCCCGGGCCAGTACGCCTTCCTCGACGCCGTCGACGCGATCGACGCGGGGCTCCACACGATGGTGTTCAGCGACAACGTGCCGCTCGCGCAGGAGGTCGCGCTGAAGCGCTACGCCGAGCCTCGCGGCGTGCTCGTCATGGGGCCGGACTGCGGCACCGCCGTCGTCGGCGGGGTCGGGCTCGGCTTCGCCAACGTGGTGCGGCCCGGCCCGGTCGGGATCATCGCGGCCTCCGGCACCGGCGCCCAGCACCTGATGACGCTGCTCGACGGGGTGCACGTCGGCATCAGCCACTGCCTCGGGGTGGGCGGCCGTGACCTCGCCTCCGCGGTGGGCGGTGCCTCCACGATGCGCGCCCTGGACCTGCTGGCGAGCGACGACCAGACCAAGGTGATCGTCGTCATCTCCAAGCCCCCGGACGAGGACGTCGCCGACTCGGTGCGCAAGCACGCGGCCTCCACGGGCAAGCCGATGATCTTCGGGCTCCTCGGCGTCGGCCAGCCGGACCTCACGGCCACCGCGGCACACGTCGCGGAGACGCTCGGGCTCTCCTGGAGCAGTCCCGGCCACCTGGACGGCCAGGTCGACTGCGCCAGGTCGGGCGGATCGCTTCGCGGGCTGTTCGCGGGCGGCACGCTGTGCGACGAGGCCATGATCATCACCTCGTCGGCTCTCGGGACGATCCGCTCGAACATCCCGCTCGAGCCGTCGTGGGGCCTCGAGGAGTCGCTGGCCTCGGACGGGCACACGATGATCGACTTCGGCGACGATCGGCTCACCCAGGGCCGCCCCCATCCGATGATCGACGGCTCCATCCGGGCCGAGCGGATGCGCGCCGAGATCGAGGACCCCACCTGCGGCGTGCTCCTGCTCGACGTCGTGCTTGGTCTCGGGGCCGCACCCGACCCGGCCGCCGAGCTGGCTCCGCTGGTGGAGGCAGCGTCGGCGGCCGGCGTCCCGGTCGTGGTGTCGGTGGTGGGCACGAACGACGACCCTCAGGGCAGGGCCGGTCAGGCGTCGGTCCTCAACGCAGCCGGCGCCTGGGTCTTCTTCTCCAACGCCGAGGCCGCCCGTCACGCCATCGAGCTTCTCGCCAAGGAGTCGGACGCATGAGCCAGGTCAGCCTCACCACACCCGACGTGGTCGTCACCGCCGGTGCGGCGATGCTCGCCGACGCCGTGGAGCAGCAAGGGGTCACCACGGCGCGGGTCGACTGGCGACCCCC
This sequence comes from Nocardioidaceae bacterium, assembly GCA_035297905.1. Taxonomy (GTDB): domain Bacteria; phylum Actinomycetota; class Actinomycetes; order Propionibacteriales; family Nocardioidaceae; genus Nocardioides_C. The sequence continues at coordinate 9,151 of DATGYO010000084.1, read as the reverse complement.
GGTGGAGGGCACCGAGCACGCACTCGTCCGCGTGGTGGGTGACCAGCGGCGTCGAGAGGCCAACGCCAAGGCGCTCGAGGCCATGCTGGCCGCGGAGGCCGTGCTGGTCGACGTACGCCCTGCTTCTGAGGCCCTGGGGCTGGAGCGGGGACAGTTCCTCCACGCCGGTCCGCCGGTGGAGTGGGAGCGTGCTTCGGGACCGATGCGCGGAGCTCTCATGGGCGCGGCGCTGTTCGAAGGCCTGGCGGGCACGCCCGACGAGGCCGAGAAGATGCTCGCCTCTGGCGACGGTGTCTCCTGGGAGCCGTGCCATCACCACGGCGCGGTCGGACCGATGGCGGGCGTCGTGTCGCCGTCGATGTGGATGTTCGAGCTCCGCGACGAGGCGCATGACAACACCTCCTGGTGCTCGCTCAACGAGGGCCTGGGGAAGGTGCTCCGCTACGGCGCGTACGGGCCTGAGGTCGTCGAGCGGCTGCACTGGATGACGGAGGTCCTCGGACCCATCCTGCAGAGCGCCGTGAGGGCCGGGGACCCTGTGGACGTGAAGGCGATCATCGGCCAGATGGTGCAGATGGGCGACGAGGGCCACAACCGCAACCGGGCCGGGACGCTCATGCTCCTGCGCGAGCTGCTACCCGGGATGATCGAGTCGGGCCACCGCAGCGGTGACATCGCCGAGTCGGTGCGGTTCGTCGCCGGCAACGACCACTTCTTCCTCAACCTCGGCATGCCCGCGTGCAAGCTCCAGACCTCGGCGGCGGCCGGCATCGACGGCTCGACCGTCGTCACGGTCATGGCCCGCAACGGGACCGACTTCGGCATCCAGGTGTCCGGCACCGGCGACCGGTGGTTCACGGCCCCGGCGAACACCCCGGAGGGCCTGTTCCTCGGCAGCTACGGACCCGAGGACGCCAACCCCGACATCGGCGACTCGGCGATCACCGAGACCGCCGGCATCGGCGGGTTCGCGATGGCGACCGCACCCGCGATCGTCCGCTTCGTCGGCGGGAGCGTGCCTGACGCGCTCGCGACGTCGCAGCGGATGTACGACATCACGGTCGGGGAGAACCCTGCCTTCGCGATCCCGATCCTGGAGTTCCGGGGCGCGCCGACCGGAATCGACGTGACTGCCGTGGTCCGCACCGGCGTGCTCCCGCAGATCAACACCGGCATGGCCGGCCGGGTCGCCGGCACCGGCCAGGTCGGCGCCGGGCTGGTCACGCCGCCCATGGCGTGCTTCACCGAGGCGATCGAGGCCCTGGCCGAAGCAGCCCCCGAGGGGCCGTGACGTCCGGATCCGCCGTGAGCGCAGTACGACGGCTGGCCGCCGTACGACCGCTGACCGTCGGCGGCACGGCCACCGTGCCGGTCAGGACCGTCCGTCCTTCAGACGCTCCGCGTCCTTCTTGAGCGACAGCGCTTTGGCGCGGGTCCGGTCGCGGATGGCGCGGACCCGGGCACCCTCGTCGAGCGCCCAGCTCAGGTTCCGCTCGGCGATCACGAGGTCGTCGTACGCCGCCCTCAGGCGCCGGCGCGCTCGCGTCAGGTAGATGTCAGTTCCGTCGACAGGCGGGGGACCGTGTCGCAGCTGCTGCGCCAGCGTGCTCCGGAACGTCTTCATGTCGAGGTGACCCGGATCGGACTTCCACTCCGACCACTCCTTGTGGCCGATCACCGACTTGGCGGACCAGCCGTGGTGGTCGCAGATGGCCGCCGAGAGCAGGACCAGCGAACGCCGAGCCTCCGCGGTGGGCGGCTTGGACCCGCTGTAGAAGGTCTCGACGCCGTAGAAGTTGTCGTTGCCGTCGGTCGACCCGGACGATCCGGTGTGCTCGCGAGGCCCGGGCGGATAGTCGCCGTACGACTCCTCGATCACCGCCCGCAGCACTCGCGGGTCACCACCGCCGGCGTGGTTCGCGCGGCCCCAGCCGATCAGCCAGATCGTGCCCTCGTCGTCGCATCCGAAGTGCGAGAGCGGCCCCGGCAGGTCGGCGCGGCCCCGGGTGACCATCCGCAGGTCGACCTCGTCCAGGGCGTCGTCGGCGGTGTGGTGGAGGATCACGCCGTGCACCGGTCCCCAGGGGCCCACGTGGTTCCGGTTCCGGGTGCGCCACCCGTCTGTTGTCTGGAAGGGGACGCGCCAGCTCTTGAGCGCGCGCACCACCTCGTCGGCGGTCATGGGCTCGGCCATCTCACCTCGACCTCCGCTTCCGGGTCGACGTGCTCTGGGTGTACTGGCTCTGGGCGTACTGAATTCCGAAGTAGCCGGTCACGATGGCCGCGATCGAGCTGGCGACGGCTCCGAGTGCGGCTACGCCCGACGCGTCGTTCCACCGGGTGGCCACGACGACGAAGGCGGTCATGAGCCCGATGAGTCCCATGAGCATGGCCCACAAGCCGGAGGGGAAGCTTCGCTCCTCCGGCACTACCTTTCTCTCCCTGCCCCTTGAGTTCGACATGCCTGTCGGTCCTTTCGCGATTCACATCTGGGGAAGTTGACCTGGAGCGGAGTAGTGGCGCGAAAGAAGCCGGACTTCTGCAGTCTCAGAGTCCCGAGGTCCGGTCCGATGGCGGGTCCGAGGACCGACACCGACTGTTGGTTGACGTACGCACCCATGCTCCTCACCTCTTTGCAAGGGCTGGCTGGGTGAGGCAGCCAGTCGTGGAAGACGTCCACGCTGGCTGGTCCCCCGTAGCGCTTCTTTACTTTGTCTTTACTCGAAGAATGCACCTGTGGTGCATAACCGGACATCACCCGTGATGCCCATATTTTTCTAGCCCTATGACTCTGCACTGGCCATGACAAACGACACCGAAACGATATCGTTGGGACATTCCGGCCGGTTTCAGCGTGACCCCGGGTCACGGTGGGTCGCGAGCGGCCGGGGACGCTCAGTCGAACTGCAGCTGCTCCGAGCGCCGGGGCATCAGGAGTACGGCGGCCACCATCACGACAGCGAGCACGGCGACGCCGACGAAGACGTGGTGGGTCGCGGCCGCGAGCGCCGACCGGACGAACTCGCGAACGGCGGGAGCGGCTCCGGAGTTCGGGTCGAGCACGAGCGCGGCGTCGTCGGCCGTGGTGGGCAGGTGGCCGTCGATGCCGGAGGGCGGGTTGGCGAACTGCCTGCCCAGTGACGCGTTGGCGATGGCTCCGAACACGGCCACGCCGACCGCGCTGCCCACGGAGCGGGCGAACATGTTCGTCCCCGTGACCACGCCACGGCGGTCCCAGCCGACGACGGACTGCACGGCGACCAGGGTGGGGCTGGCCGTGTAGCCGAGGCCGATCCCGACGACGAAGGTGAAGAGCGCGATCATCCAGAGGCTGCTGCTCTCGCCGACCGTGAGCATCAGCAAGGCGCCCAGCACGATGAAGGCCACGCCGATCAACGAGGTGTCGCGGAAGCCGAGGCGCATGTAGATCCGCCCCGCCGTCGCGGCCGCGATCGGCCAGCCGATGGTCATCGCGGCCAGAGCGAAGCCGGCGAGCAACGCCCCGAACCCGAGCACGCCTTGGGCGAAGGTCGGGACGTACGACGTGAGTCCGATGAGGATGGCCCCGACGAGCAGGGACGCGGCGTTGGCGCCGACGAGGACCCGGCGGCTGAAGACCCACAGCGGCAGGATCGGCTCCGCGGCGCGTCGCTCGACGAAGGGGACCGCCACCAGCATCGCCGCGCTGGTGACGAGCAGCGTGATGCTCACCGCCGAGCCCCAGTCCCATGAGTGCCCGCCCTGGAGCAGGGCGAGGATGAGCAGGGTGCAGCCCACCCCGAGCAGGCTCGCTCCGGCGTAGTCGATGCGGTGCCGGCGACGTTCGATGTGCTCGTGGAAGTGCCGGGTCAGCATCCAGGCGGCGAGGGCGCCGACAGGGAGGTTGACGAAGAAGATCCAGCGCCAGGAGAGGTACTCCGAGAAGACCCCGCCCAGGGTCGGGCCGACGATCGAGGCCATTCCCCAGACACTGGCGATGAAGCCCTGGACCCGGGCCCGCTCCTCGACGGTGTAGATGTCCCCGACGATCGTCATCGACATGGGCAGGATCGCGCCCGCGCCGAGCCCTTGCACCGCTCGGGCTCCGATCAGCAGCGGCATCGTCCAGGCCGCGCCACAGAGCACCGACCCGACGAGGAAGAGGGAGATGCCGACGACCATGACCGGCTTGCGTCCCACGGCGTCGGCGAGCTTGCCGTAGATCGGGACCGAGACGGCCTGTGCGAGCAGGTAGATCGAGAACAGCCAGGGGAACTGGCTGAACCCACCGAGGTCGCTGACGATCGCGGGTACGGCGGCGGCCAGGATCGTCGCGTCGATGGCGACGAGGGCGGTGCACAGCATCACCGCCCCCAGGACCGGGCCGCGTTCGCTGCGCAGCCCGACGTCGCTGCGTGTTCTCTCGATGGTCACGCGTGGCGACAACGACCGGAAGGGACTTCGTATTCCTTTTGTCAGACGTGACGAAAGCCGCAAAGAACGATTTACCGTTGTTACCGAACGCCCGGAGCGGAGATTCGCACGCCGGGTTTCCGAACGGAGGCGGAATGTGAACAACCTGCGTCGCATCACAGCGACCCTGGCCGCCTCGCTCGCTCTCGTCGCCGCCGGCTGCGGTCAGGGGAACCCCTCAGCGCCGAAGACTGAGGCGGAGGTGCTGGGGACCTCCGCCACCACCGCCCTGGGTCGGGTCGACGGCCCGCTCGTCGTCGCAGTCGGTGACATCTCGTGTCCTCCGGGCTCAGCGGTGAGCGCGTTGGCCTGTGACCAGTCCGCGACCGCCAGGCTCGCCGCCGGATACCGCCCCCGCCGGGTGCTCGTCCTGGGCGACTCGCAGTACGACTCCGGCCTCCTTTCGGCGTACCGGAACTCCTACGCGCGCACGTGGGGCGCCTTCAAGTCGATCACCAAGCCGGTGCCCGGCAACCATGAGTACCTCACCCGAGGGGCATCCGGTTACTACCGCTACTTCCGCGACCAGCAGGCCGGTGCACCCGGCTACTACGCCTTCAACGTCGGGGCCTGGCGGATCTACGCCCTGAACTCCAACTGTGACCGGATCAGCTGCACCCGCGAGAACCGCTGGCTCGGACGCAACATGGCCGCCCACCCGCACAGGTGCTCCGCGATCACCATGCACCACCCGAGGTACTCCTCCGGCGAGCACGGCTCGAACGCCTTCCTCCGGCCGATGTGGCGGACCGCGATGCGTCACCACACGGACCTCGCTCTCGCGGGCCACGACCACGACTACGAGCGGTTTGCGAAGCTGAACGCGTTCGGCGAACCGGCCAGGGCCGGGATCGCCTCGTTCGTCTCGGGCACCGGCGGACGAGGTCTGCGTGACTTCGCGACGCCGGTAACCGGTTCGGTCGTTCGCGACAGCAGCGCCTTCGGGGTCCTCGCCCTCCGCCTGGGCAAGGCCGCCTATGCCTGGGAGTACAAGACGGTAGGCGGGGAGGTCGTCGACACCGGGACCGGCCGTTGCACGTAATCCGCCCATAGCCCTAGTTGACTATTTTTTTACGTTTTCGACTGGCGTGTCACCCGAACTGTTTACATCGAGGCACGGGGATGTCACGGGCCGCATCGGCCCTTCCTCCGCGCCTCGCCACTGCCGCGGCTGTCGGACGAGGCGGGGTTCACGACGGGTCCGCTCCTGCGACCGAGGTGTCTCCGGGTCCGGCCACACCACCATCGCCTTGCACCACCTCGCGCCCAGGGAGCCCCGATGCCTGCACCTCTGCGCGGCCGCTCGCGCGTCGCCGCCGGGTTCACCGCCGTCACGGCTGCCCTGGCATCGGCTGCGGCGGTCGTCTCGCTGAACCCGGTCACTACACCGGCCGACACAGCCACCGCGCAGCCCGTCGGCAGGGCCACGGGCGTCATCGTGGCGCCGCAGACGACCCTCAGCCCCGGCACGGCCGTGGTTCGAGAGGGTGCAATGGCTGAGGGAGGCCTGGCCAGCGCCCGGACCACGACCTCCTCGGGCTACGTGCTCGGCGTGAGCGGTCTGCTGGGTGAGACCCCGGCCGGACTTCGCGTGTGGGTCAGGCGCAGCGCACCGCACCGGGCAGTCCTCGCCCGTAACGCCAAGGTCACGGTCGCCCTGTGGAAGAAGCTCGGCCTGAAGGCGACGTACAAGGGCTACGGCGCCCCGAGGCTCAGGGAAGGCGTCATCCTCGTCACGGAGGCACGGTCCGGCTGCGCCGGCGGCCACGCCGGTATCACGTGGCACACCTCGATGCCGCTCCCGCACAACAAGGCGTACATGCAGAGCGCCCGCGTGGTCATCTGCCCCCAGCTGTTCCGCTACGCCAAGTGGCAGTGGTCGGCGACGGTCCGCCACGAGCTCGGCCACGCGGCGGGCCTCGGCCACTTCGACGGCCGGTACAAGGGCAGCACCCAGGTGATGCGCTCGGTCAACCACGCCCCGGTGTCGACCTTCAAGGCCGGCGACATCAACGGCCTGAAGTACTTCGCGAGCAACAACAACCGGGTACGCAACGCGATCCCGCCGCACGGCAGGCTCGAGGCAACCATGCCGGCCGGGACCGACAAGGTCCGGCTGGTCGGTTGGGCGATGCTGGACTGGTACAAGGCCAAGCCCGTCAGGATCGTGGTCACCGACAACGGGAAGCAGGTCGCCTCGGTCGACACGACCGTCTACCGCCCTGACATCAACACGCTCTACGACCGCGGCACAGACCACAAGCACGGCTTCTCGGTGCAGGTGCCCGACCCGTTGGGCAGCGGCCCGCACGAGTTCTGCGTGACCGCGGTGTCGCCGGTGCTGTCGTCCACGACCGCGAAGCTCGGCTGCGCCCTGTACAAATGACCCTCGCCTGAGGCGCAGCCGGCCTCCGGCCGGGACGGGTCGGCATCTACTCACTGTTCGCACATGAGGACGACTCGGTCCTGGCCGGTGGCGCGGGCTTGTGGAGTCGTGCTTGCCTGTGGTCATGAGCGAGAGCGACCTGGAGCCGGGGCTCCACCCTGACGAGCCGCACGAGGGGACGGGCCTGGCGCAGCGCCTGAACTGGTTGCGGGCCGGTGTCCTCGGCGCCAACGACGGGATCGTCTCCGTGGCCGCGGTCGTGGTCGGTGTCGCCGCCGCGACTACGAGCAGCGGCGCGATCCTCACCGCAGGGATGGCGGCCCTCGTCGGTGGCGCCATCTCGATGGCGCTGGGGGAGTACGTCTCGGTCAGCAGTCAGTCCGACAGCGAGAAGGCCCTGATCGCCAAGGAGCGTCGCGAGCTCGAGGAGGACCCGGAGGCTGAGCTGGCCGAGCTCGCCAGCCTCTACGAGGCACGTGGGATGAGCGCCGAGACCGCCCGCCAGGTTGCGATCGAGCTGACCGAGCACGACGCGTTGCACGCGCATCTCTCGGTCGAGCTGGGGATCCATCCCGAGGACGTCGTCAGCGCCTGGCACGCCGCCGTGGCCTCGGCGGTGAGCTTCACCGTCGGCGCGGTCCTGCCGATGCTCGCGATCCTCCTGCCTCCGGAGGCCTGGCGGATCCCGATCACCTTCGCGGCGGTGCTGGTCGCGCTCGGGCTGACCGGGTGGACCGGTGCCTACCTTGGGGGTGGCCCGAGGCTGCGCGCGTCGGTCCGGGTCGTGGTCGGCGGCGCGTTGGCGCTCGCGGCGACGTACGCCGTCGGTCAGCTGTTCGGCGCCACCGGCCTGGTGTAGCTCACGAAGCCACCGTGCGCCCCGACGCGGCACGTCGACGTTGCCGGCGTACGGCGGCGTCCGCGACGCTGGGCAGCGGGATCGGGATCTGCCATGCGTGGGCGCCCTCCTCGAGCACCCACAGCCGGGCGGCGATGAGACGCATCAGCTGCAGCGAGGTGGCCACCAGGACGACGGCAAGCGGCAGCTCGACGAGCAGGGCCGTGGTCATGGAGAGCGCGACCTCGTCCTGCTGGGCGGTCATCACGTCGAACCACGCGTCGCACAGGAGCAGCACCCCGGTGGCGAACGCGGTCAGCACGACCATCTGTCGGCGCAGCCAGCCGAGGACGCCGGTGGCGAGGAGCATCACCAGCAGGAGTACGTCGAACCCGACCCACGTGCGGTCCCAGTTCTGGGCAACGTAGTAGCGGGGCAGGGTCAGTGCCAGGTTGATCGTCCACGGGACCATCACCAGCACGCTGCCCACCATCAAGACGACCCGGAACTCCCGCATCCGACGAAGGACCCAGCGTGGCGGCTCGAGGTCGTCGACCGGACACGCCAGTCGGCGGATCAGCGCGCCCCGCTCCTCGGCCGTCATCGCCGCGATCTGCTCGTCAGTCAGCACGACGCCATCTTCCCCGAGGAGCGGCCGCCAGGGCCCGGTGCCCGGGCGCGACTCGCTGCGCTTCGCACGAACCTTCGCCAACACGGCACTCCGCCCCGGCCGCGATGGCCGGGGCGGAGTGGCCCCCTTGAGATCAGGTCACGCAGCCATCGGGCGACCGGACTGTGCGTCGACCGGCTGCGCCGCCACCTCGGCCTTCGCCCTGGCGACCCACACGAGCCCGAGTCCGGCGAGGAGGACGGTGAAGCCGACACCCGCCAGGACACCGGCGAGAGCCAGACCCATCTGGAGCGCGGAGTGCGTCACGGTTCCCACGCCGAGCTCACCGATCAGACCGTGCGCGGTGCCGGTCCAGGCCTGCTCACGCGCCTGGCCCTCGATCGGGTTCTCGCGGTCGAAGTCGGTCCAGTAACGGCCGTCGACGGCGAAGTCGTACGTGCCGGCCTTGTACAGCTTGCCGTTGTACTCGGTGTCCTTGTCCAGCACCACGGTCTGCGTCCCGTGCAGCGTGTGGTAGGCGATGGTCGCCATCTGGTACATGTACTCGGACGCGGTGTTGACGAGCGGGTCGTTGGGGTCCATGTCGGACTTCACGACCGGGTACTTCCAGTCATCCGTGAGCAGCGACATGATCGCCTCCGCCCCTGCCGTCTCACCACGGTCGACGAGCTTCCCGTCCTCGTTGTAGCTCAGCTCGACGTTCTGTGCCTTGCTGAACGCCTGGAGGGAGTCGTAGCCGTCCTGGACCTTCGCATAGGCAACGCCTCCCCCTACCAGGAAGCCGAGACCGAGCACGGCCAGAACGATTCCGAGAGTCTGAAGCCTTTTCTTCATCAGAGCCACA
>DATGYO010000083.1:0-139993 GCA_035297905.1 Nocardioidaceae bacterium | reverse complement strand
CAGACCCGACGCGATGAAGCTGCACGCGACGAGCTTGGGGTTCTTGGGTCGCGGCACCGAGCAGTAATGGGCGGCGTAGCCCTGGACCTGCAGCTGCGCGCCGGGGTCGTTCTGGGAGGGGCCCTTACGCGCCCACGGCTGGTTCACCTGGAGCCGGATGTTGGACACCACGCGCGGGTGTCTCTCGTCGTCGATGTTGATCAAGCGCGCGGCACCGACCTTGGCGCCGGCGTCGTTGACGGTGGGCTGGTTGGTGCGGTAGTTCGCGAACTCGTCCACCTCGAGCAGGTACTTGTGGCCACGGATCGTGATCGGGATCGGCACCTGCGGGATCGAGCCGCTGCGCCACTGCAGTTTGCTCACGACCGGCACCTCGGGGTTCGGCTTCCGAGCCTGGATCTGGCTCACGTCGAGGATGGTGAGCCCGCCGTTGGAGAGCACGCCGTTGCCCGGGTTGCCGATCTCTGCGACGTAGAGGCGCCTGCCGTCGGCGCTGACCCGCATGCCGTGGTAGACCACGCCGGTCCGGGTCCAGATCGTGCGGGGGAGCCGGGGGTCGCTCAGGTCGACCGCGACGAGGGTCTGCCCCGAGGTCGAGGAGACGTAGAACGTCTTGCCGTCGGGCGCGAATCCGCTCTCATGGCCCAGCACACCCGTGGGCGTGCTCGACAACAGCCTGGGGCTGCGGCAGTCCGACTTCACGTCGTACACGTCGAGCATGCCCACGTTGGTGGCCGGGTTGCCGAGCACTCCGACGAGCAGGCCCCGCCGCTTGTTGAGCATGAGCGACTCGTGCGGGCTCTGCATCGCCGGCGTGACGAGGTTCCCGGTCTGCTTCGGGCGCCGTGGGTCGGACATGTCGAGCACCACGACGCCGGTGCCCTCACGGCCGACGTTGAACGGCACGTCGCTGGGGGAGAGCAGGGTCGAGTCGTAGTAGGCGCAGGCGCGACCGGTCCGGTCGACGTACCGGAACACCTTGAAGCCGCCGCTGCCGCCGTGGTGGCTGACCTGCCGGGTGTTGCAGGTGTAGCCCTTCTGCGCTCGCCCGGTCTTGTAGTCCCTCGCAGGAACTCGGCCCTGGATCGATGTCTCAGGCCGCGAACCGGGTCCACAGTGTGCTCGTGGCACGGCAGCCAGCGAGGGCTCCCCTTCGGCGTTCGAGGCCGTGGTCATCAGCGTTGCGCCGACTCCCACCACTCCGAGGACCGCGAGCAGTCGTACGACGCGGGTACGGGGACTCGGGCGGGTCGGCTTGCTGGGCTTGCCGGTGGAGCTGCTGGTCATGGGCCATCCTGAGGCGGTCAGAACACGGTGCAGGGCAGGGTGGTGCTCCTGTTCCAACGCGCGGCGCTGTCTGAGGTCACGGGCAGCCACGGCCTCAGGGCGAGGACGACGCGGTCGGCGACGGCTGGGACGTGGGTGTCTGGGTGGTGCTGCCGTCGCTGTCCGGCGGCGAGCTGGTCGGGGTCGGCTCGCTGTTGTCGGCGGTCGTCGCTTCCGGGGTCGCGGTGGCTGCTGCGGTCGGCGTGACGGCCGTGGTGGCGTCGGGGCCCGGGGCGGTGGTGGTCGTCGAGCCTGCCTCCGACGTCGAGCCTGTCCCCGACGTCGAGGTGGGCGAGGACGAGACCGACGAGGCGGTCGCGGTGGCCGTCGGGGACGTTGTCGGCGACGCCGAGGGGCTCGTCCCCGACGTACTCGCCGCCGAGTCCTTGGCCTGGACACCCAGCACGGCGAGGATCTGCCGCTCGAAGTCGGTGAGCTGCGCCCGGATCTCGCTCAGTGAGCGACCTTCGAGCGTCGTGCCGTACTCCGCGATCCGTGCCCACAGAGCGGCCAGCTCCTGCCGCGTCGCGTCACTGAGCGGGCCGTCGAGCGTGAGCACGAGCTGCTGGGCGAGTGCGCCCGTGACGCACTCCATGCAGCTGTAGTTCACGGCTGCGGCAAGGTTCTGCGGCACGACGTCGCTCTGCCCGAGCACCAGGACCACCTGGAACGCGACTGCGACCGTCGTGCAGCCGGTGCAGCTGGCGAGCGCGTAGGCGGAGTTGACGTTGTCGGCCGGCTCGTCCTCGGCCCACACGAGAGCGAAGGCGACGTCGTACACCGTCGAGCCGTCCTCGGTGTTGACCGCGAGGGCCTGGTTGTCGCCCTCCGCAGGAGCCGGAGGGCGGTTGAACGGGAAGACCCAGGTCCCCGGGTCCGCAGTCTCGACGTCCCCAGGGGCGGAGCCGCTGATGGCGCCCGATCCGCTCGTGGGCTCCGCGGTGGTGATCCTGTCCGATGCCCCAGCGGCCCGGCCGTCGTGGGGCACCAGCACCACGGACAGAGCGGGCCGGTCATGGGTCGGAAGAGGCTCGCCGGTCGGCCAGACGGTGCGGGCGCGGGCGACCGCACCCGACTGAAGACCCGTGGGTGCGGCCATGGGCAGCGCGTCGATGAGCGTGCCACGTTCGTAGGCCTCGATCGGCCGGTAGCGGTCCTCCTCGGGCCACCACGCGTACGCAAGCCCTGCGAGCACCGCAAGGGCAGTGACCACGGCCGTGGCCCGACGACCGGGATGGCCGTCGGTGCGCCGCCAGACGTTGAGGCTGAGCCGCCGCACGAGACGCGAGATGGCGTAGGCCATCCCGAACACCGGCAGGGCGATCGCCAGAATCGACACCAGGCGCACGGCGACGTCGGCTACGTCCCCTTGGCCGTAGGACGTGCATAGGGTGCTCCACTGCTGGCCCAGGCTGTCCCACGCGGTGGCCGCGACCCGAGGGAAGTGGACGACCATGAGCACCGCGGTGCCGAGCAGGATGGGTACGACGAACAGCACCCACGCCGTGACCACCGCGCGGGCCCACGGCTTCAGGGCCCGGTACTCAGGCTTGCCCCAGTTCTGAGGCAGCAGACCCAGCAGGGTCGGCTTGATGTGGTGGAACAGGTCGGGGACGCCGGTGACGTCGGCCAGCACGTGGTACCCGTCGAAACGCACGAGCGGCGCGAGCTGGCGGAGCATCTCGATGATCTGGGCAACGATCACGAGCAGGATCGCGTCCCATCGCGTGAGCGTCCACACGCCGAACATCGCCACCGAGACGATCGCGTTGAAGTACAGCCCGCCCAGGTCGGTGCGCACCCGCCCGGCCCGGCCGAGCCTGTAGCTGTCGGTGACGTCGGTGTAGAAGGCCGGCCAGACCAGGTAGAGCCCCATGCCCATGGCACCCGGCGTCGCTCCGCCGTACCTCGCCGCGGCCGCGTGTCCGAACTCGTGGAAGCCCGCGGAGACCACGGTCACGGCCAGGACGGTGAGCAGTAGCCCCGGCTGGTAGAGCGCCTGATGGGTCGCCGACGCGAGGCCCTTCTCGAACAGCACCCACCCGGCGACGGCAGCGAACCCGCCGAGCAGTGCCACGACGACGAGGGGATGGAACAACCGGGCGAACGGCGCGGTGACCTTGCGCGTGACGTGGGGGTCGCTGACGACGAACCGGAACCTGAGGCCGAGCAGCGGCGCGGTCCGCTTCACGGCCGGCTGCGAACCGTCCGCGAGGCGCAGCAGCCCGAGCGGCAGCAGCTTCCCTGTGATGAGCGCTGAGACGTTCTCGGGGGAGACCAGTCGCCCGGTCTCCTCGGTGACCCGCTCCGCGATCTCGGCGTGCGTCCTGCGGCCGTCGATGGCGGCGAGCACGCGGTACAGGAGCGGGGTCAGCTGGATCGTCTGACCGTCCGCACGCCTGACCAGGGCTGGTGGGGTGCGGTAGCCGGAGCCGGCCATCTCCCCGATCAGGACGATGCCGTCGGCGGGCGCCGGAACGCCCGCCGACGGAGGAGCGGTGGTCACGTGCGGTTACTGCTGGATGTCGGACGCTTGGTCGGCGGTGGCCTCGGCAGCGCCGTCGATGTTCTGGTTGATCACGGCGTCCTGCTGGGCGATCGCGGTGGCCTCGGACCCGTCGGAGCCGACGTTCGCCGAGACTGCGGCGTCGATCGGGGCCGCGACGTTCGCGTTCGCGGCCACGGCGCCGTCGATCGGCGCGGCGATGTCGGCGTCCGCGTCGAGGTTGACGTTCACGTCGAGCAGGTCGCCGTTCAAGGCGTCACCGACGTTGGTCGGCGAGGCCTGGTCGACGGTGGTCGCGCCGTCGAGGGCTCCGCCGTCACCACTGACACCGTCGGTGGTCCCGTCGGTGGGGACGGTCGTGCCGTCGGGTGCGGTGGCCGTGGTGCCGTCGGTGGTGCCCGTCGTGCCGCCGTCGATCACGTCGTTGGACTGGTCGATGCCACTGTCCTGCGTAGCGTGCGCGGTGGCGTCGGCGGTGATGTCCTGGTTGATCAGCACGTTCTGGTCGGCGAGCGACTGGGCGGTCGAGCCGTCGGAGAGGATGTTCGCGCCGACCGCGGCGTCGATCGGTGCGGCCACGTTGGCGTTCGCCGCGATGGCCAGGTCGATGGGCGCTGCCGCGTCGATGGCAAGGTCGAGGTCTGCATTGAGGTCGAGGAGCGAGACGACCTCCTTGTCCGGCAGGGCCGTGGCGCCTTCCGCGGCCAGCTCGTCCGCGCTCAGTGGCTTCTTGTCCATGTCGCTCATCGACGCTCCCTCGTTCCGTACTTGTCGGCATATCTCCCGCGGTGAGTTACCCCACATGCCGGACGTCAAACGCTGGTTACATAGGGGCGTGACCTTGGACGTTGTGCATGTCTCCCGCTCCGGCGAGGAGCTCGCCTCCTTGCTCCCCCAACCAGGCGGCCCGCGCCGGGTGATCGGGATCACCGGCACGCCCGGCGCCGGTAAGTCCACCCTGGCGGCCTTCCTCGCAGAGCTCCTCGGCAGTCGAGGTGCCCACGTGCCCATGGACGGCTTCCACCTGGCCGACGTCGAGCTCATGCGCCAGGGTCTGCTCAACCGCAAGGGTGCGCCGGAGACCTTCGACGCGCTCGGCTACGCCGCCCTCCTCGAACGCCTTGTCGCCCGGCCGGACGAGACGATCTACGCGCCGTCCTTCGACCGCGACCTGGAGCAGCCGCTGGCCGGAGCGATCGCCGTGCTGCCCGAGGTCGAGGTGGTGGTCACCGAGGGCAACTACCTGCTCCTCGACCTGCCGGAGTGGCGCGAGGTCCGGCGGCGCATCCACGAGGTCTGGCACGTGCGGTGCGACGACGGCAGGCGTCTCGAGCGGCTCGTCGCCCGGCACGAGGAGTTCGGCAAGGACCCGGCCGCCGCCAGGGCCTGGGTCGACCGCGTCGACGAGCCGAACGCACGGCTCATCGAGGCCTCAGCCGATCACGCCGACCGGTTGCTCGACCTCTCAGGCTGGCAGGGCAGTCCGCGGACCGTCGTACTCCCGGACGCCGACCCGGCGCCAGAGACGCTCGAGGGGGGCAGGTAGCCACCAGTTCGCCGAGCCCATCAGACGCATCGTCGCCGGCACCAGCAGAGCGCGTACGACGGTCGCGTCGATGACGATCGCCAGGGCCATGCCGACACCGATCATCATCTTGATGAACGTGATGCCGCTGGTGGAGAACGCGCCGATCACGACGACCAGGAGCAGCGCCGCGCTCGCGATGATGCCGCCGGTGCGCAGCACGAGCGAGCCGAAGGCCAGGAACAGCAGCAGGAACGTCGACACGAAGACCCACCCGGCCATCAGCGGAAGCTGCGAGCCGAGGCTGTCGAGGACGTCGATCAGGAACGCGGTGGTGCCCGTGACGAGTGCGGTCCCGGTGTCGGGATCCATGGCCCGCACGTCGCGCACGAGCTGCTTCGCGGAGGCGGAGTAGACGTCGAAGCGGTGCGTGACGTCGAGGACCGTGTCGTCGCCGCGGCTGCCCGCCACGGTCACACCGGTGGCCCCGTCCATGGCTTCGAGCCGGTCGACGTACGCAGAGGCGCTCGCCTCCGTCCCGCCGAGGATGCCCTCGGCGGCGTGTGCGGCCCGCGACGCCTCGCTGTCGGGATCGTCGAAGCCGTCGTCACCGAGCGACCCGAAGACCCCCGTTCCCCAGACCACCCCGAGGACGAGCAGTAACCCTGTGGCCGAGAGGACCCATCACCGGAAGCGGTAGACCGACCGGCCGAGCCATGCGTACACCAGCCTCCTCCTACTCGACCGTGATTGCCTGGAGTACGTCGACACGGCTGGCGCGACGTGCGGGACCGATCGCGGCGAGCACCCCCACCAGGGCTGCGACGACCACGTAGGCGACCAGGGTCCCCACCGGCACGTGCACAGCCGTGATGCCCTCGTCCGCGAGTGACCGGCTCAAGGCCACGCCGGCGACCGTGCCGAGCGCGATGCCGGTGAACGCACCGAGCAGGGACATGAGCACGGACTCCCGGCGTACCACGGTCCGCACCTGCCGCCGCGTGGCCCCGACAGCGCGCATGAGGCCGAGCTCACGTGTCCGCTCGAACACCGAGAGAGCCAGGGTGTTCACGATGCCGAGGATCGCCACCACCACCGCGAGCAGCAGCAGCGCCGTGACGAGGCCGAGCATCTGGTCGATCTGGGCCTGGGCGTCCTTGGTGAGCTCGGACGGGTTGCTGACCTTGACGTTCGGGTAGTCCGCCAGGGCGGCCTTCACGGCCTTCTTGGTCGCGGCCGCCTGACCGTCGTCGGTGTTCGTCACCAGGATCGCCTCGTCGAGCCGGGAGGTGACGTTCTCGGCGAAGTCGTCGATGGACACGACGTACGCCGAGCCGACGAGCGAGTCGCGCTCGAACGTCGCCGCGACCCGGAGGTCGACATCGCCGGTCTCCGGGAAGGTGACCGTGACGTGGTCGCCGACGCCGACCTTCAGGGCCTTGGCCTGCTTCACGCCGAGCAGCATCGATCCGGCGCCGAAGTCGTCGAGGCTGCCTGACGTGACGCCGAGGTCGGCGACCTCGGTCAGCCCGTCGGTGTCGACACCAGCGACGAAGGTCGAGTTCCTCTGGACCCGCGCGCCGGAGTAGCGCATCTCCACGACCGTGTCGACGTCGTCGCGCTTGCGCAGCACGTCGGCCACCGCGGGGCTCATCCCGCTGCCCTGTCCGGCCGGCTTCAGGATCAGGTCGGACCGGTTGCCGCCGTTCACGCTCTCGGCGACCGAGTCCTTCATGGACGAAGCCGTGACGGCGACCGCGCATACGACGGTCAGCCCGATCGTCAGGGCCAGTGCCGTGGCGGCCGAGCGCCGTGGTGCGCGCGCGATGTTGCGGGCGGCGAGCCGCCAGCCGCTTCCACGGCGACCGCGGTCGGCCAGGCCGGCCATGGCTCGAGCGAGCAGCGGCCCGGCCGTCACGAGGCCCGCGAAGGCGACCAGCGTGCACAGCCCGGTGAGCAGCGGCTGGTTGCCCACCGCGGCGCAGGCGACGAGACCGCCGAGGCCACCGGCGAGCAGCAACCAGCCGACGGTACGGCGTACCCGGCCGATGTCGCCTCCGCTTGGGGTGGCCTCGCGCAGCGCCTCGACCGGTGCGACGCGGGTCGCCGACCATGCCGGGACGACAGCGGCCACCACAGTGACCACGACACCGACGAGGAAGGCGGCGACGACGGTGCGCGGTTCGATGGCGGCTGAGGTCGTCGGCACCTCGATGCCGATGGCGCCGAGGAGGGCCCGGATGCCAGAGGCGAGAGCGACCCCCGCGAAGAGGCCGACGACAGCTGAGACCAGGCCGATGGTGAAGGCCTCGGCGATGATCCCACCGAGGATCTGGCGCCTCGTGGCGCCGACGGATCGCAGCAGCGCGACCTCCCGGCGCCGCTGCGCCACCAGGACGTTGAAGGTGTTCCAGATGACGAACGAGCCGACCAGCAGGGAGACGGCCGCGAACGCGAGCAGCACCTTGGTGAACACCCCGAGACCGTCGCTGACCGCCTGGGAGTTCTCGTCGGCGAGCTCGCGCCCGGTGATCGCCTCCGTGCCCTCGGGCAGGGCCGCGGCGATGTCCTCGCGCAGCTGCTCGGCGCTGACCCCGTCAGCGGCCTTGACGTCGATCTCGTCGACCTTGCCGACCTTCCCGAACAGCTCCTGCGCGGTCTCGGTGTCGAAGGTCGCCACCGTCGCTCCGGCGAGACTGTCGGTCTTGCCGAAGCCGACGATGCCGGCGACGGTGAAGGTCCGCTTGCTGTCCTCGAGGACGATGCCGACCTCGTCGCCGACGTGGTAACCCGCCTTCTTGGCGGTCGCGGCGTCCAGGGCCACCTCGCCAGAGCCCTTGGGCGAGCCGCCGTCACGGTAGGAGAACGCGCCCGCGAGGCGCTCGTCGCCGCTCGTGCTCGCTCCGATCGTCGGCGCTCCACCGGGCTGGATCGGCGTGCCGTGCTTGTCGAGGATCAGCGCGAACCCGTTCACCGAGCCTTCGGCGACCTCGACCCCGGGGACCGAGCGGACCCGGTCCAGGACCTTCTCGTCGAGCGGCCGGAGCTGGCCCTGGGTGGTGATGTCGTTGTAGGCGGCCTCAGCGCGGACGGCGACGTCGGTGCCCTGGGTGAGCCCGTCGTACAGCTCGTCGAAGGCCTTGCTCATCGTGTCGGCCAGCACGAAGGTGCCGGACACGAAGGCGACGCCGACCGTGACGGCGGCGACCGTGAGGACGAGCCGCAGCTTGTGCATCAGCAGGCTGCGGAGAGAGAGCTTCAGCACGCTCAGTCACCCAGCCGCTTCATCGTCTCGAGCACGGCGTCACGCGTCGGGTCGGCGAGCTCGCCGACGATCGCGCCGTCGGCGAGGAAGACGACCCGGTCGGCGTACGACGCCGCGACCGGGTCGTGCGTGACCATGACGACCGTCTGGCCCAGGTCGTCGACCGCGGAGCGCAGGAAGGTCAGCAGCTCGGTACTCGTCCTCGAGTCGAGCGCGCCCGTCGGCTCGTCGCCGAAGACGACCTCAGGCCGCGACACCAGGGCACGGGCGACGGCCACGCGCTGCTGCTGGCCACCGGAGAGCTGCGAGGGGCGGTGCTCGAGTCGCTCGCCGAGCTTGAGGGTGGAGATGACCGTGTTGAACCAGTCGCTGTCGAGCCTGCGGCCCGCGAGGTCGCCGGGAAGGGTGATGTTCTCCTCGGCGGTGAGCGTCGGGATCAGGTTGAACGCCTGGAAGACGAAACCGAGCCGGTCGCGGCGCAGCAGCGTCCGCTCCTTGTCGGAGAGGGAGGCGAGGTCGGTGTCACCGATGAAGGCCTGCCCGGAGGTCAGGGTGTCGAGGCCGGCCATGCAGTGCATCAGCGTGGACTTGCCGGAGCCGGAAGGGCCCATGATCGCGGTGAAGGCCCCGGCGCCGAACTCGACGGCCACGCTGTCGAGCGCGACGACCTCGGACTCGCCGGTGCCGTAGGTCTTGCGGGCCGCGACGACTCTGGCGGCGTTCCGCGCGCTCTGGTGGGTGTCGGTCAGCAGGGCAGGTTGCGTCACAGCGGACTTCTCTCTTGGTGCGTAGGTGCATGGTGACCCGAGATGTCCGAGAGAGGTCGGAAGAAGGTTTGCGGCCCCCCGACCCCGAGCGGGAAACTTACATCGTTGCAACCCATGACACATGTGATTTTGCGGGCGCCGCATGTCGGATGTGTCGCACGGCACATCTCGGATGTGCTCATACGGATCGGCTGGCGGCGGCCGTGTGACCGATCTAGCGTGGCTGATGGACCGGAGCACCGGCAGGCTTCAGCAACGAGAAGAGGCGACGTGATGGGCGTGGAGGATCAGGGGATGGCGCAGCAGCAGGGCGGCGACGCCGAGGACGCGTCGGGTGACTACTCCTACGACTCGGCCCACGACGGTGTGTTCGAGTCGCAGCAGCCGGCGAAGGCCGCCCGGCACCCCGCGATGGGACCGGGTGATGCGCCACCTCCCGACGAGCACGGCGACTACTCCTACGATCTGGCTCACGAAGTGCCGCGTGCCAAGGAATGACTGACCGGTCCGACGCGAGCCGCCGCGTTCAGGCGGCGCTTACAGCCGAGAGCCGATGGCCGCGAAGGCCGTGCACATCACCAGCAGCCCGACGACGAGGGGCCAGGTGAAGCGCAGCCACTGGTCGTAACGGACCTTGGCGAGGGCGAGGCCACCCATGACCACGGCAGAGGTCGGGGTGATCAGGTTCACCACGCCCGAGGCCGACTGGTAGGCGGTGACCACCATGGCCCGAGACACGTTCGCGAAGTCACCGAGCGGCGCAAGGATCGGCATGGCGAGGGCAGCGTGGCCCGACGTGGACGGCACCAGGAACGCCAGCGGCACGTTGATGAGGAACATCAGCCCGCCGAACACGGCGGTCGAGGTGTTGCTGACCGCGTTCTCCATGGAGTGGAGGACTGTGTCGGTGATCTGCGAGTTGTTCATGATCACGGTGACGCCGCGCGCGAGGACGATGATCAGTCCGACTCCGATGAAGTCGCCGGCGCCGCGCACGAGGGTGTCAGTCAGCCCTCTCTCGCCCAGACCGCCGATCAGGCCCACGACGATCGACATCACGATGAACAGCGCGGCGAGCTCGGGGAAGTACCAGTCGAGCTGCCAGGCGTAGCTGTCGGCGTTCGGGCCGTTGATCACCTGCGCCCAGGGGACGATGGAGAAGATCATGAAGGCGAACGTGAACGCGACGACGGCCAGCACGCTCTTCTGCTTGCCGGTCAGGGCCGGAGGCGCGACGACGAGGTCGGGGTTCTTCCTTGCGAACTCACCGGTCGACTCCGCGCCGCGAGCCGCGAGCAGCTTGTCGTCCTCTCGAAGTCCGACCATGGACTTCGAGGGGTCGGCCTTGACCTTCTTCGCGTAGCGCAGCACGAACAAGATGCTCAGCGGCACCAGCACGACGTACATCACGAACCGGAAGAGGATCCCGTCGCCGATCGAGATGCCGGCGGCGTCCGAGGCGACGCCGGTGGCGAACGGGTTGACCGTGGAGGCGAGCACGCCGACTCCTGCCCCGATCATGATCGTGGCCGCAGCAACCATCCGGTCGTAACCGAGGCTCAGCATCAGAGGTACGACGAGCGCGTAGAAGCCCAGCGTCTCCTCGGCCATGCCCTCGGTGGTCCCGCCGATGGAGAACAGCACCATCAGCATCACGATGACGAGTGCGCCGCGGTTGCCGTACCGCTTGGCGATGTGGGCGACGCCGTTGTCGATGGCGCCGGTCTGCATCGACATGGTGATGAAGATGCCGATGGCGATGACGAACAGGAAGACGCCGGCGGCTCCGAACAGCTCCCCGGTCTCGTAGGGACCGATGAAACCGGTGCTGCTTCTGACGCCGTAGAGACCGTTGATCGGACTCAGGAACAGCTGCATCAGACGGTCGAGGAACGACAGCCCGGCGTCGACACTGTGGTACGTCCCCGGGATCGGGCGCCCGTCCTTGGTCAGCTTGTACGCACCCGTGGGGATGATGAACGCCAGCAGCCACACGAACACCGTGACCGCGAAGAGCACGGTGAAGGCACTAGGGAAGGTGAACTTCCTCTTCTTCTCGCTGGCCGGTCGCTCGCCGGTCGGTCGGACGTCTGCGGTGGCCATGGGTCATCCTTCGCTCTAGGCGGCCTGTCGTCTCTCAGCACAGCAGTCGCCATGCTTCCTGCGCCGCTGCCCAAGGGCCTCCGGCTTCGGGCCGTTCGGCCCTGAATCAGGGCGCCGACGCAGACGCACCCTTGCCCCAAGGCATCCCTTGGAGCGAGAGGTCGTCATGAACATGCATGTGGACTCGGAGGTCGGGCGTCTCAAGCAGGTGATCCTGCACCGACCGGATCTGGAGCTCAAACGGCTCACCCCGAGCAACAAGGACGCGTACCTCTTCGACGACGTCCTCTGGGTGAAGCGGGCGAAGCAGGAGCACGACGCCTTCGCGGAGTCGCTTCGTGACCTCGGCGTCAGGGTCCACCTCCTCGAGGACCTGCTGCTGCAGACCGTGACGATCCCCGAGGCCAAGAAGTACATCCTCGAGCACTCGCTCGACGAGCTGGTCTACGGGCCGATGGCGCTCGATGCGCTCCACGCCTTCTTCACCGGGCTCGACGACGAGACGCTCGTGGAGTACCTCGTCGGAGGCATCACCAAGCGCGAGCTGCTCGACCGGGTGGACGAGCCGAAGTCGCTCGTCGTCCAGGCGCTCGACCTCGAGGACATGCTGCTGCCTCCGCTCCCGAACCACATGTTCACGCGTGACACGTCGGCCTGGATCTATGACGGCGTCTCCATCAACTCGATGCGCAAACGAGCGCGCGAGCGCGAGACGATCCACTACGAGGCGATCTACCGGTGGCACCCGCTGTTCGCGGGGTCGGGCTTCAACGTCTGGTCCGACGGCAGGGTCAACGGCATCGCCACCACCGAGGGCGGCGACATGCACGTGCTCGGCCGTGGTGCCGTGCTCATCGGGATGAGCGAGCGCACCACGGCCCAGGGCATCGAGCGGCTCGCGAAACGGCTGTTCGCCAAGGGCTCGGCGCAGCGCATCGTCGCTCTGGCGATGCCGCAGAAGCGGGCGTTCATGCACCTCGACACCGTGATGAGCATGGTCAGCGAGGACACGTTCACCAAGTACGTCGGACTCGGGATGCTGCCGTCGTACACGATCGAGCCCGGCGACACCGAGAAGGAGCTGAAGATCACGACTCACCCCGCCGACGACATGCACAAGTCGATCGCGGCGGCCCTCGGCCTCGACGACATCAAGGTGCTCACCCCCACCCAGGACGTGCACGCCGCCGAGCGGGAGCAGTGGGACGACGGCTGCAACGTGCTCGCGGTCAGTCCCGGTGTGGTGATGGCCTACGAGCGGAACGTCACCACGAACACTTTCCTCCGCAAGGAGGGCATCGAGGTGGTCACCATCCAGGGCAGCGAGCTAGGCCGGGGCCGGGGCGGCCCGCGCTGCATGAGCTGCCCCATCGAGCGGGAAGGGATCTGACATGGCGTTCAACCTGCGGCACCGCAGCTTCCTGAAGGAGGTCGACTTCACTCCCAAGGAGTGGAAGTTCCTGCTCGACCTGGCGGCCGAGCTGAAGGTCGCGAAGTACGCCGGCTCGGAGCAGCCTCGGCTGACCGGGAAGAACATCGCCCTGATCTTCGAGAAGACCTCGACCCGCACCCGGTGCGCGTTCGAGGTCGCGGCCTTCGACCAGGGCGCTCGGGTGACCTACCTCGACCCGTCCGGCTCGCAGATCGGGCACAAGGAGTCGATGGAGGACACCGCGCGGGTCCTCGGCCGGATGTACGACGGGATCGAGTACCGCGGTTCCGCGCAGGAGAACGTCGAGACGCTCGCCAGGTACGCCGGAGTCCCGGTCTGGAACGGGCTGACCAACGAGTGGCACCCCACCCAGACGCTGTGCGACATGCTCACCATGCGCGAGCACTCGTACAAGCACGACGAGGAGATCTCGTTCGCCTACCTCGGCGACGCCCGCAACAACGTGGGCAACTCCCTGCTCGTCGCCGGCGCGATGATGGGCATGGACGTGCGGATGGTCGGCCCGCGGGAGCAGTGGAACCACGAGAGCGTGGTCAAGCAGGCCCACGACATCGCGCTCGAGACCGGTGCGCGGATCACCCAGTCCGACGACGTCCAGGCGGTCGACGGGGTCGACTTCCTCTACACGGACGTGTGGGTGTCGATGGGTGAGCCGCCGGAGGTGTGGGAGCAGCGGATCCACCTGCTGCGGCCCTACCAGGTCAACCAGCGCCTGCTCAACATGACCGGGAACCAGAACGTGAAGTTCATGCACTGCCTGCCCGGCTTCCACGACCGGCACACGAAGGTCGGGGAGGAGCTGTTCCAGAAGACCGGGATGACCGCCCTCGAGGTGACCGACGAGGTCTTCGAGTCCAAGCACTCCATCGTGTTCGACCAGGCCGAGAACCGCATGCACACCATCAAGGCGATCCTCGTCGCGACGCTGGGCGGCTGAGGTGCGCATCGTCGTCGCGCTCGGGGGGAACGCTCTGCTCCGGCGCGGCCAGAAACCGGACTCGGACGTGCAGGAGGCCAACGTCGCCCGGGCCGTCGAGGCCCTCGCACCACTGGCCGCCGAGCACGAGCTCGTGATCACGCACGGCAACGGCCCCCAGGTCGGTGTGCTCGCTCTCCAGAGCGCCTCGGACCCGCACCTGACGACGCCCTACCCCTTCGACGTGCTCGGGGCCCAGACCCAGGGGATGATCGGCTACTGGCTGCTCCAGGCCATGCAGAACGCGCTGCCGGGGCGGCAGGTGGCAGCGATCATCAACCAGACCCTGGTGGAGGCCCACGACCCTGCGTTCGAGAACCCCACCAAGTTCGTGGGAGAGGTCTACGACGAGGCGGAGGCCAGGCGGCTGGCGGAGCAGCGAGGCTGGGTCGTCAAGCCCGACGGCGACAAGTGGCGGCGTGTCGTGGGCTCGCCACAGCCGCGCCGCGTCGTGGAGACCCGCCTGATCCGTCTGCTGCTGAACAGCGGCGCCGTGGTGGTGTGCGCGGGTGGCGGGGGAGTGCCCGTCATCCGCAACGAGAAGGGCCACCTCCAGGGCGTGGAGGCCGTGGTCGACAAGGACCTGACCAGCTCGGTCCTCGCCGAGGCGCTCGAGGCCGACGCGCTGCTGGTGCTGACCGACGTGCCGCACGTGGTCCGTGGCTTCGGGACACCCGACGCCGAGCCGATCCTGCGCTCTACACCGGCCGCCCTGCAGCGAGAGTCCTTCCCCGCGGGATCCATGGGCCCCAAGGTGGACGCCGTGTGCCGGTTCGTGGAGGTGACCGGGGACATGGCTGCGATCGGGCGGCTCGAGGACGCAGCGGCGATCGTCGCGGGTGAGGCGGGGACCATCATCACGCCGGCCGGTCACTACGGCGGTCCCGACGACCTGCAGCCCGGCCGCTGGGGCGGACGAGGTGGCGCCGACGACGCGACCGGCTAGGTGAACGCAGCCACGACCGTCGACAGCGCCAGGTAGGTGGCGGCGCCGACACCGAGCACGAGCAGCATGCCCTTCCCGCGGGCGGCCACGACGAGCCCCAAGCCGACGGAGACAGCGGCGACAGGCGCAGCCCACGGGATGGTGTGGTCCTGGTGGTTCAGCACGCCGCGGACGGTGACGGCGCAGAGGACCGAGAGGCCGGCCCAGCCGGCGACGGTGGAGACCGCCGCCGGGACACGAGCGGCGCCCAGGAGGGGGAACAGCCGGAACGCCAGGCTGCCGACGCCCACCAGCACCAGCGCGACCACGGTGGTCATGAGGCCCGCCTGTGGACGATCGCTGCCGCAGTGGCGCCCACGGCAGCCGCCAGCATCAGCGCCACGCCGCCGTCCAGACCCGCGGTCGCGACGGCCACCGCGGCGGCCGCTGCGCCGGCCGCGAGTGCCGGCCGGGTCCGCAGCTGTCTCACCGCCAGCGAGCCCAGGGTCAGGCAAGGCAGGAGGGTGGCCACGGGGACGTCCTGGACCCAGCCGCCGACCAGCACACCGAGGGTGACCAGCAGTGGCCAGCCGAACCACAGCACGAGTCCGGCCCCGAAGTAGAACCGGCGGCGGGCGGAGGCGTTCTCGGCCGGGTGGCTCTGGGCGAGGCCCCACGTGGCGTCGGTCAGCATCGCGGCTGCCGCGACCCTCGACCGCGTCGAACCGTCACGCCAGTGAGGTGCCAGAGAGGCCGCGTAGGCGACCATGCGGGCGTTGATCAGCAGGCCGACCACCGCCGCGCCCAGGGCACCCGTGCCCTGCTGGAGCACGTCCAGCACCGCGAGGTGGGCCGCTCCGCCGTACACGGTCCAGGTCGAGAGCCAGGCGACGGTCGGGCTCTCGCTCCTGGCGACCGCTGCCCCGACGAGGAGACCGAACGGCGCGTAGACCAGGAGCATCGGTGCCATCGCCCGCACCCCCGCGATCGCGTCGTCACGGTCACGGGTCACGACTTCGACCTCGGTCTGGCTCATCTCGACCTCCTCAGGTGCTGGCTACCTGAGACTGTCGAGGCGCCGGCTTCCTGCTTCCTTCTTCCGCCGGGCATGCCGCACGGAGCCGGGGAAGGTTCGGGGAAGGCGCGCTGCCCACGGTGGACGCCATGAGCAACCACCACGCGGCAGCACCCCGCACCGGCACCCTCCTCGGCGTCTGGGCGCACCCGGACGACGAGGCCTTCCTCTCCGCCGCCCTGATGGCGCGAGCTCGCGCGATGGGCGACCGGGTCGTCGTCGCCACGGCCACCCGCGGCGAGCGAGGCACCTCCGATCCCGAGCGATGGCCGCCTGAGCGGCTGGCCCCGCTGCGCGAGCAGGAGCTGGCCCGGAGCCTCGACATCCTCGGCGTGAGCGAGCACCGGTGGCTCGGTCACCGCGACGGAGAGCTGGCAGAGGTACGGCGGTCCGCGGTCGTCTCGCAGATCGCCGACCTCATCGACGAGGTGCGACCTGACACAGTCGTCACCTTCGGGCCGGACGGGATGACCGGCCACGACGACCATCGGACTGTGTCGGGCTGGGTGACCGACGCCTGGTGGCGGGCCGGCCGCCCCGGACGCCTCTGGTACGCCACACTCACGCCTTCCTTCCATCACAGATGGGGCAGGCTCAACGACGAGGTCGGTCTGTGGTTCGAGGGCAGCCGCCCACCCGCCACCAGCGAGGCCGACCTTGCGGGTCAGGTGTTCTTCGACGAGGAGCTCGTCGAGCAGAAGTACGCCGCCCTCCGTGCTCACGCCTCCCAGCTCGACGGGCTCGTCCGGCTGGTGGGGGAGGAACGGTTCCGCCGCTGGTGGGCCCAGGAGTTCTTCGTGGCGGCTCCGGAGGTCGCCCGCGTCCCAGTCGAGGAGCTGACACAACAGGAGGTGTCCCATGCAGGTAGGTGACGTTGCCCGTCGTACTCGCGAGGTCACGGCTCGCGACATCGAGCTGTTCACCGAGCTGTCCGGCGACCGGAACCCGTTGCACTACGACGCAGAGCTCGCCGCTCGAAGTCGTTTCGGCGGGCTCCTCGTCCAGAGCGGGGTCACCAGCGGCCTGCTCAACGCGCTGGTGGCAGAGCAGCTCCCAGGACCCGGAAGCGTCTTCATGCGCGTCGACTGGAGCTTCCTCGCTCCCGTGCGCCCGGGAGACGTGATCACCGCGGAGGTCCGCGTCGTCACCGCACGGGAGGACAAGCCGGTGACGACGCTGGCCACCACCATCACCAACCAGGACGGGGTCGTCGTGCTCGACGGCTCGGCCGTGGTCTGGAGGGACCCCATGGTCGCAGCAGCGACGGACGCGGTCTCGTCGCGAACCGCCTGAGCGGTGGAGCGGAGCCGTCGTCAACCGTGCCGCTGGATGTGGTCGACGATGGCCTTCTCGATGTGGTCGAGGTCTGCCGCGTCAGGGAGGTGCACCCTCCCGTCGAGCGGCACCAGCGTCGCGTCCGGCAGCCCGGTGACGAAGTCCAAGGCTCCCCGGAAGGGGATCAGCCGGTCACCGCGGTAGTGCAGGACGAGCGCGGGCGCCCGCACCGAGGGCAGCAGGTCGACGACGTCGTGGTCGTACATCGACTCGAGGTAGTCCGCAGCGACACCGGGTTCGGCCGACTCGCGAAAGACGTCCGACAGGTGCCATGTGGCGTCGTCGCTGGCACCGGGCCTGTAGAGGTCCGCCAGGATCTTCGAGCCCATGGTCCAGTGGGTCTTCGAGATCTGCACGATCATGTCGCGCAGCGCCTTGTCGGTGAAGGTGTTCGGGCCGTCCGCGAACGTGCCGAACAGGACGAGCGAGCGCACCCACTCCGGCCGGCGTGCCGCAAGTGAGACCGCGACCGGACCCGCGGCCGACATGGCGAGCAGGGAGACCGGAGGGCCGATGGCTCGCACGACGTCGGCGAGCTCCTCGACGCTCGCGTCGAGTCCGTAGTCCATGACAGGGCCGGGGGAGAGGCCCGTGCCGGCCCGGTCGTAGAGGGTCAGGGAGACGTCGGCGTCGGTGAGCCGCTCCAGCAGCGACGAGCGCGGGTCTCTCCCGGACGCGATGACCTCGAGGCTGGAGATCCAGCCGAGTATCACGACGAGCGGCGGTCCTGTCCCCGTCGTGCCGTGGGCGATGACGCTTCCTGCCCTGGTGCGCAGATACCGGACCTGGAGACCCGGCAGTCCTCGTGGTCGCAGGGCGGCTGCGGTCCCCCGCCTCGCCGCCGGCGCGGCCTCCTGTGACGGCCCCTGCAGGAGCTCTACCTGGATCTCCTGCACGAGCCGGGAGGGCTCCAGGCCGAGCTCCTCGCCGATCTGGTGCCGGTAGCTCTGGTAGTGGTCCAGCGCCTCCGCGGTGCGCCCCGAACGGTGGAGAGCGCGCATCAACGTCGCTCTGGCGCTCTCCCGGAGCGCATGCTCTGCGACGAAGGGCTCGAGCAACGGCACGACCTCCTTCGCGCGGTCGGATGCGAGCAGCGCCTCGGCACGTCGTTCCACGCCTGCGCGTCGCCCCTCCTCCAGTCTCATCGCTTCGAGATGGGCGATCTCGCTGTCGGCGAAACCGCCGTACGCCGGCCCACGCCAGAGCCTGAGGGCCTTGTCGAGGGTTCTGGCCGCCTCCTCCGGGGCCTGGCCGGCCGCCTGGGCCAGGAGCTGGTCGAAGAGGTCCGCGTCGAGGTCCCCCGGCGACAGTGCCAGCTGGTAGCCGTGTTCCCGGGTGAGGAGCACGTCGCGGCCGCTCGCCGAACGGAGGCTGTTGCGTAGCTTGAACACGGCGCTGTGCAGGGACGCCTCGGGGTTCGCCGGGAGGTCGTCGCCCCAGAGCAACGTGATGAGGCGGTCGCTGCTCACCAGCTGGCCCGCACGGGCAGCGAGCGCCGCCAGCAGGGCAGGCTGCCGCGTGCCCGGAAGCGAGACGGTGGTTCCTCCGTCTGCGACGAGCTCGACTGCCCCGAGTACGCACACCAGCACGGGCGGTCCTCCTGGCACCAGCGTGCGCCGTCTGCTCAGCCGATGTCGAGAGCCGCGTCCCAGGAACCCCCGCACACCACGCGGAGTACGGCAGACCGGTCTACCACGGGAGGGTCGAGCAGCCGGAGAGGACCGTCCGCCTCCAACAGCCCGTCGAGCAGCCGGGTGGTCGCGCCCACCTTGGCGAGCAGACGTCTGGACGCGGTGTTCGACGGTGCCAGCGTGCCCTGGATCCGGCGGATGCCGCGGGCCGCGGCGACGGTCGTGATGGTGTCGAGCAGGAGCGTGCCGAGCCCGCGTCCGTGATGCCGGTCGACCACCTCGAACGCGACCTCCGCGGTCCGGGCGCTCCCGGCCGATCGCACGTACCGGGCGATCCCAGCCGGCTCGTCCTCGACGGAGGCGAGCCAGGCGACGTGTCGGTCGTCGTCGACATCGGTCAGCACCGAGAGCATCGGCTGGGGCAGGCGGGGGAGGCCGGTCAGGTAGCGCAGTGCCCGTGAGTCGCCGGACATCCCGTCGAAGACCCTCAGCAGCGGCTCCGTCTCGCCGTGCCCGAGCGGTCTGAGGGTGACGACGGTGCCGTCGCGAAGCCTGGCATCGAGCTGGCCCTCATCGTGAGCGACATGGAGCTCGGCCTCGGGAAGCTGGGACATGGCGTCCTCCGTGCTGGGTGACCAGGACTGACCACGCCACGGTGAGCGCCGGATCTTTCCCCGACCTGCCCGCCGGCTTTCCTCACTCGGCTGAACCGGGTTCGAACCTTCCCCGCGTCTTCCCCACGGCATTCGCCGGGGGGAAGGCCGACGGAAGAAGGCCCTCATAGCTTCGTCGGCATCGACAAGGAGAGCCGCTGCACACGGCGGCCCCGACCACTGGAGGAACCATGAGCATCACCGCCCAGCCGAGCCGCAACGGGGTAGACACAGCGACGCTGTTCGCCACTCTCGACGCCATCAAGGGGCAGAACGAGATCGCGAAGTTCCAGTTCCGCGCTGAGAACACATGGGTCGCCGGCACGCACAGCCGGTCGCGGATCTCCGGCTTCTACGGAGCCATGCAGGAGATGGCACACAAGCACGAGACGGTCGT
This sequence comes from Nocardioidaceae bacterium, assembly GCA_035297905.1. Classification (GTDB taxonomy): domain Bacteria; phylum Actinomycetota; class Actinomycetes; order Propionibacteriales; family Nocardioidaceae; genus Nocardioides_C. The sequence goes on along the minus strand of DATGYO010000083.1, from coordinate 120,056 downwards.
CGACGCCGACCACCCCGCCGTGCTGGTGGGACAGGACAACGCCCCGACGCCGGTGGAGTACCTGCTGCCTGCCCTGGCCTCGTGCCTGACCGCAGGCATCGCGAACATCGCAGCCGCCCGCGGCGTCACGCTGACCAAGGTGACCTCGAAGGTCGAGGGAGACATCGACCTGCTCGGCCTCCTCGGTCTGTCCGACGGCACGGTCCGCAACGGCTACCAAGGCATCAAGGTCACGTTCCACATCGAAGGCGACGCGGACGACGAGACCCTGCGCGCCATCGTCGAGCAGTCACGTCGGCGCTCCGCCGTCTACGACGCACTCACCAACCCGACCCCCGTGTCCGTCGAGGTCGTGACCGGCTGACCGCCGTCACCCTCGCCCCCGCTCCGTGGCCGGCCGGCAACAACCTGCCGCCGGCCCGGGACGGACCAAGTCCGAGACAAGGAAGACCCCCCATGCCCAGCACAGACACCGTCGTCATCGGGGCCGGCCACGCCGGTCTGGCGGTCAGCCAGCGCCTCACCGAGGCCGGACGAGACCACGTCGTCCTCGACCGCGGCCGGGTCGCCGAACGCTGGCGCTCGGAGCGGTGGGACTCGCTCCACCTCCTCACCCCGAACTGGATGACCCGCCTCCCAGGCTGGGAGTACGCCGGGTACGACCTCGAGGGCTACATGGCCGTCGCGGACCTGGTCCGGCACCTCGAGGAGTACGCCGACTCGTTCGGCGCCCCGGTGAGGACCGAGACCACTGTCCGCTTCGTCAGCCGCCGGGGGCAGGGCTACCGGGTCGTGACCGACCAGGGCACCTGGACCGCCCGCCACGTGGTGGTCGCCACCGGGCCCTGGGGGAAACCCCATGTCCCGGACGGTGTCGACACCACGTCGTCGCGGCTCCACCTGACCACCGCGTCGCGCTACCGCAACCCCGGTGCGCTGCCGGACGGCGGAGTCCTCGTGGTGGGCGCGTCCTCCTCAGGGGTCCAGATCGCCGACGAGCTCGCCCGGGCCGGCCGTGAGGTCGTCCTGTCGGTCGGGCGGCACACCAGGATGCCGCGCCGCTACCGCGGGATGGACATCTTCTGGTGGCTGCACCGCACCGGTCGGCTCTCCAGGACCATCGACGAGGTCCGCGACCCGGCCCTCGCCAGGAACGAGCCGTCGATGCAGCTCGTCGGGCACAACTCGCCCGACCGTTTCGTGGAGGACCTCGACCTCGCCGCCCTGGCGAGCCGCGGCGTCCGCGTCGCCGGACGCTTGCACGAGCTGAGCGGCGGCGTCGCCTCCTTCGCCGGGAACCTGCAGGCCTCGATCACCGAGTCGGACATGCGGATGCACCGGTTCCTCGACGCCGTGGACGAGCACATCGAGCAGTGCGGTCTCACCCGTGAGGTGTGGGCACCCTCGCGGCCCCGGCAGTTCGCCCCACAGGACGCACCCACGCGGCTGGACCTCCACGCCCAGGGGATCAGCACCGTCCTGCTCGCCACTGGCTACCGCTCGGACCACTCCTGGCTCCGCGTTCCCGTCACGGCCCCCGACGGCTCGATCCGGCAGCACCGCGGCATCACACCGGCCCCGGGACTGTACGTCGTCGGACAGCGCTTCCAGCACCGCCGCGACTCCGGCTTCATCCACGGCGCCCGCTACGACGCCGAGTCGGTGGTCTCCCATCTGACCTCCAGCCAGCCGCTCGACCCGACCCCGAGGTGACCTCATGAACAGCACGTACGACGTCGTCGTCGTCGGCGCCCGCGTGGCCGGCGCGTCCACCGCCCTCCTCCTTGCCAGGGCAGGGCTGAAGGTGGCCCTGGTCGACCGCGCGGCCTACGGCAGCGACACCATGTCCACCCATGCCCTGATGCGCGCCGGTGTGCTGCAGCTCTCGCGCTGGGGCGTCCTGCCGGAAGTGGTCGCCGCGAACACTCCCGCGGTGGAGAAGGTCCTGTTCCACTACGCCGACGAGGACACCGTGCAGGTCTCGATCCGGCCGACCCCCGGCGTGGAGGCGTTGTACGCGCCGCGGCGGTACCTGGTCGACCGGATCCTCGTCGACGCGGCGGCGGCCGCCGGTGTCGACGTACGCCACGGCGTCACGGTCACCGGCCTCCTGGACTCGGGCCGGGGTCGCGTGGCAGGCGTCCGCGCGACGACCCGGGACGGGGCGTCGTTCGACCTGCGAGCAGGGTTCACGGTCGGCGCCGACGGCCTCCGGTCGGTCGTGGCCGACCAGGTCGGCGCGCCGGTCGAGCGATGGTCCGATGCCCTGGGGGCCTCGCTCTACCGCTACCACAGCGACTTCTGCGTCGCCGGCTACGAGTGGTGCTACGGGCCCACCAGCTCGGCAGGCATGATCCCCACCAACGACGGGCTCACGTGTGTCTTCGTCGCAGCCGGCCCCGAACGGATCCGGAGTCTGCGTCGGCGCGGTGCCGATGCGGCGTTCGAGACGCTGTTCGCCGAGGCGGCACCCGAGCACCTTCCACGGCTGCACATGTCGACCCCGGCGAGCCGTATGCACGGCTGGAGCGGCGCCCCTGGCTTCGTGCGCCGCTCCTGGGGCCCGGGCTGGGCGCTCGTCGGGGATGCCGGCTACTTCAAGGACCCGATCACGGCCCATGGGATGACCGACGCCATGCGCGACGCCGAGCTGCTCGCGGACGCGATCCTGCAGGCGACGGCCGGCCTCTGTCCCGAGGAGCAGGCGCTGTCCGCCTACCAGCGGCAGCGTGACCTGCTGTCGAGGAGGCTGTTCGAGGCCACGGACAAGATCGCGGCGTACAACTGGGACATGGACCGGATTCGCCGGCTGCTCCGCGAGGTCAGCTCGGCCATGGTCGACGAGGTCGAGGCCCTGGAACGGCTTCCCCTTCGGCACGTTAGCGCCGGGCTCGCCCGGAACATCCCACCTGACAGAGTCCTCGCGCCGGAGTAGCGTGACGGCGTTCCATCGAGATCGGGCCTTACGGATGCACGTTCGCATCGACATGCTCGGGGGATTCTCGGTGACGGTCGACGGCGTCGCCGTAGCGGACTACGCCTGGAGCCGGCGCCACGCCGCTGGTCTGGTCAAGCTGCTTGCCCTGTCGCGCGGCCGACGGATGCACCGCGAGCAGGTCATCGACGCCCTCTGGCCCGACACCTCGATCGACGCTGCCGGCCCGCGGCTCCACAAAGCAGCCCATTACGCCCGCCGCGCCCTCGGCGACCAGGCCGGGACCCTGGTGCTGCGCAACGACGTGGTGACCTTGCTGCCCGGCGCCGACGTCGTGGTCGACGCGCTGGAGTTCAGGTCGGAGGTAGAGGCGGCCCTGGCCGAGGAATCCTGCGAGCGCGCGGAGCGGGCGCTCGACATGTACGGCGGCTCGCTCCTGCCCGAGGACCTCTACGAGCCGTGGGTCGAGGAGCACCGCGAGTCGCTGGCGGCGCTCCGGTGCCAGGCGCTCCGCCTCACCGGCCGGTGGGAGGACCTGCTCCGCGAGGACCCCGCGGACGAGCAGGCACACCTCGCCCTGGTCCGCGCAGCCTCTGACAGGGGAGACACGCGCACCGCACTGCGCCAGCTCGAGCGGATGGACCAGGCGCTCCGACGAGAGCTCGGCACGACTCCGAGCCCGGCCGCCGAGGCGTTGCGCCGCTCGCTGCTCGAGAAGGTCGACCGGCCAGCGGCAAAGCCGGCTGAGGCCACATCTCCGCCTCCCGCGGGGAACCGGCTCGTCGGGCGCCGTGACGTCGGCGACCTGTTCCGGGCACACCTCGCGGAGGCGGACGCCGGACGCGGCAGCACACTGCTCGTCACGGGACCGCCGGGGGTCGGGAAGTCCGCGGTCCTCGACCTGGCCGTCGCCCTTGCCCACCAGCGCGGGTGGCGCACCGGGCGGGGAACCGCGTCGGCCGTCGAGGGACAGTGGCCCTACGCGCCGGTCCTCGAGGCGCTCGGCGACCTGTGCCGCAAGCACCCGTCCCTCCTCGACGGACTCGACGACAACTTCCGCCACGAGCTCGACCGCGCGCTGTCCGCCCGGGAGGTGAGCTGGAGCGGCGAGTCCGCCCACCAGAGGCTGTTCGTGGCGGCCGCCGAGCTGCTACGCCTCGCCTCCGCCGGCCACGGACTGCTTCTCGTGGTCGACGACATCCACGAGGCCGACCAGGCGTCCCTGCGGCTGCTGCACTACCTCGCCCGCTGCGCGCTCGAGGAGAAGGCAGTTCTGGCGCTGGCCCACCGGTCCGGAGGTGGCGAGGTTCTCGAGGAGATGCACGCCAGCCTGATCAGCCGGGGTATCGGTGTGCGCGTCGACCTGGCGCCCCTGGGCGAGGCCGCCACGCGACGGCTGCTCGCCCAGCAGTTCGAGTCGCTCGACGACGAGGCGGCGCATCGGATCTGGGAGGTGAGCGGCGGTCTCCCGTTCACGGTCCAGGAGCTCGCGCGCGCGGCGGTGGCAGGACGGCCAGAGAGCGTCGGTGCCGGTCTGCCGCCTGCGGTCCGTCGGACGTTCGAGCGCGTGGCGATGCTTGGCTCCACGTTCACCACCGACGAGCTGCTCGCCGTCGCCGACGTGGGGCAGGCCGACGCCTACCGCCATCTCGAGACCGCGCTCGCGGCGCTGGTCGTCGAGCCCGCCGACACGGGCTACCGGTTCCGGCACGCGCTCGTGCGTGAGGGCCTGCTCAGCTCGATGCCGCCCCACCTGCATGCCGCGGCGCGTCAGGAGGTCGCGGAGCGGCTCGCCGGTCTCGGTGCCGCACCCGGTCGGGTCGCTCACCAGTTCCTCGCCGCCGGTCAGCCGCAGAGGGCGATCCCCTACGTGCTTCCGGCCGTCGAGACCGCCGGTGCGCTGGGCGCCTACCGGGACGCCCTCGACCTCGTCGACGCGGTGCGTCCGTATGCCACCGGTGACGATCTCGGCCGACTCCTGGCGCGGCGGGGGGACCTGCTGCTGGCCATGGGCGACCCGGGCTCGGTGTCGGCGTATCGGGACGCTCTCGCCGCGACGTCTGGAACCCAGCAGCGTCTGGTCCGGGCCCGGCTCGGGCGGGCGGCCTGCTTCGGCGGTGACCTCGAGACCGCGCATGCCGCGCTCGACGGGCTGGAGCTCGTCGGCGACGCCGCGGACGGCACGATCCTCCTGGCCCGCGGGAACCTGGCGTACTTCAGCGGCGACGTCGACGCCGCGTGGGATGCGGCCTCCGCGGCCCGGCAGATGCTGGGGACCTCCGACGACCCCTGGCAGTACGTCGACCTCGTCGCGCTCCAGGGCCTGATCGCTCACCAGCGGGGCGAGTGGTTCGAGCGGTTCCGGCTCGAGCTCCGGCGCACCCAAGGCCGCGAGCAGCTGGCCACCACCGTGTTCGACGCGCACCTGTGCGTGGCCGAGTACGTCCTCTACGGACCGGTGCCCTACGACGAGGTGATCGAGCAGGCCGAAGGTCTGCGGCGTCGCGCCTCGCACTTCGGCGCCTTGCGCGGTGTCGCCTTCGCGTCCGCGCTGATCGGGGAGGCGGCGTTGCTGAAGGGCGACCTCGACGTGGCCGAGCGGGAGCTGCGCGAGTCGATGGACCTGCACCAGGAGTCCGACGCACCCGCGGGGGAGGCGCACAGCCTGCAGCGTCTGGCCGAGGTGCTTCTCGCGCGGGGGGACAGGGAGGAGGCACAGCGGCTTCTGCAGCGCGCTCTTCCTCTGGCTCGCTGGTCGATCATGAGCATGCACCTGCTCCAGCGGATCTACGGGACGATGATCGCCGCTGCACCGGACCCCTGGGCGGCCCGGATCGTGGTGGACAAGGCAGAGGCCACGCTGGGTGAGAGCGACGCGTGCCCGTTCTGCGCGATCATGCTCGCCGTCCCGGCCGGCATCGCCTGCGCCGACGTCGGTGACCTCGAGGCGGCCAGGCGTCACCTGGCGGTGGCCGAGGAGTCGGCGGCGCGGTGGGACAGCGTCGCGTGGGAGGCCGCGGTCCTCGAGGCGCGGGCGCACCTTGCCCGTGCCGAGGGCAGACAGGGCGACTTCGACGCCCTGATCCGCGAGGCGTGCCGGCTGTTCAGCGCCTGCGGCCAGCCGCTCGACGCGGACCGGTGCGCGACGGCCTGCCGGACCCTCGGTGCGGCCGCCGTCCCCGTCTGATCCGGATCCCCCGGGACGCACTGGCACGGCACCTGCTGCTGAAATACGCCGCATTTGTCTAGTCAATGTGTGGAACTCGTTGAACTTGCCAGGGCAGACAGCGGAATCGGTTGTCGTCCTGGTGCCATACTGCGCCTATGTCCTCCCACACCGGCGGCATGGAGGCCGGACCGCCTGCGGTCTCGCTCCGAGCCCTGCGCAAGACGTTCGGGCCGGTGACCGCCGTCGACGGGATCGACCTCGACATCGCCGACGGGGAGTTCTTCTCGATGCTCGGCCCCTCGGGCTCGGGCAAGACCACCGTGCTGCGGATGGTTGCCGGCTTCGAGAGCCCGACATCCGGGTCGGTCGTGCTCGGCGGTCGGGACGTGACCTCGGAGCCGCCGTTCACCCGGGACGTCAACACGGTCTTCCAGGACTACGCGCTGTTCCCGCACATGAGCGTGCTCGAGAACGTGGAGTACGGCCTTCGCGTCAGACGTGTGCCGCGAGGTGAGCGGCGAGAACGGGCCAGCGCCGCTCTCGACACCGTCCGGCTGAGCGGGTACGGCGACCGCCGGCCACATGAGCTCTCGGGTGGTCAGCGTCAGCGAGTGGCTCTCGCGCGGGCGCTCGTCAACCGGCCCAAGGTGCTCTTGCTCGACGAGCCTCTGGGAGCTCTCGACCTGAAGCTGCGTCGCGAGATGCAGATCGAGCTGAAGGCCCTCCAGCGCGAGGTCGGGATCACCTTCGTGTTCGTGACCCACGACCAGGAGGAGGCACTGACGATGAGCGACCGGATCGCAGTCTTCAACAACGGGGTCATCGAGCAGGTCGCGACACCGATGGAGCTCTACGAACGGCCGGCGACGAGTTTCGTTGCGGGCTTCGTCGGCACCTCGAATCTTCTCGAGGGAGAGGTGGCAGAGCAGCTGCTCGGTGAGCGAGGCACGTTCAGCATCCGGCCGGAGAAGATCCGGCTGCGCCACGCCGGCGACGCGCCGGCCCCACAGGCCCCCGGGCGCGAGGAATGCGCGGCCAAGGGGACGGTGCGCGAGGTGGTGTACCTCGGTGCCGCCACCCACTCGGTCGTCGACCTCGACGCCGGCGGCCACCTGACGGTCCTCCAGCAGAACCTGGGGAGCTCCGTCGACCACGCGTTCGCCCATCGGGGTGAGGACGTCCTCCTCACCTGGCAGCGCGTGCACGTCGTGACACTCGGGGGTCCGGAAGTCGAACCACTCGGGCACACGTCCACTGAGGAGAACGCATGAGCAAGATGACAGCGCTGGCCGGAGCCTGTGCCCTCGGCCTGGTCCTCGCCGCGTGCGGCACGTCCGGCGGCGGTGGCGAAGGCGGGGGTGGCGGTGAGTCACCGCAGGCCGGAGCCGGGTTCACCCCGCCCGACGTACCGATGCAGAAGTCGCTCGGCGAGGGGGAGGGCCAGGTGAACATCCTGGCGTGGCCCGGCTACGCGGAGGACGGCAGCACCGACCCCAAGGTCGACTGGGTGAGTCCCTTCGAGAAGGACACCGGCTGCCAGGCGAACGTGAAGTACTTCGGCACCTCCGACGAGGCCGTGACCCTGATGAAGACCGGGGAGTACGACGTCGTCTCCGCCTCCGGCGACGCCTCGCTGCGGCTCGTCGCGGCCGGAGACGTGGCGCCGGTCAACACCGACCTGGTGCCCAGCTACAAGGACATCCAGAGCTTCCTGAAGGACCGCGACTGGAACTCCGTCAACGGGCAGATGTACGGAATCCCGCACGGCTGGGGAGCGAACCTGCTGATGTGGCGCACCGACCAGGTCAAGCCGGCCCCGACGAGCTGGAGCGCGGTGTTCGAGAAGAGCCCGCCGTACGCCGGCAAGGTGACGGCCTACGACTCGCCCATCTACATCGCGGACGCCGCGCTGTACCTGATGAACACCCAGCCGAACCTCGGCATCAAGAACCCCTACTCCCTCGACGACAAGCAGCTGCAGGCGGCGGTCGACGTCCTCAAGACGCAGCGGAAGAACGTCTCGGAGTACTGGTCGGACTACCTCAAGCAGGTGCAGGCGTTCACCACCGGCAACACCGTGATCGGCACGACGTGGCAGTTCATGGTGATCTTGGCGCAGAGCGACAAGGTCCCGGTCCAGGCGATCCTGCCCGACGAGGGCTCGACCGGATGGTCCGACACCTGGATGGTCGGAGCCGAGGCGAAGCACCCGAACTGCGCCTACAAGTGGATGGACTACATCACCAGCCCGAAGGTCAACGCGGAGGTCGCGGAGTACTTCGGGGAGGCTCCCGCGAACGCGAAGTCCTGTGATTTCACCGCGGACCCGAAGTTCTGCGACACCTACCACGCCGCCGACAAGGCCTACTCCGACAGGATCTGGTACTGGACGACGCCGATCGAGCAGTGCCTTGACGGCCGTACGGACGTGAAGTGCACCGACTACGGCCGGTGGACCCAGGCCTGGACCGAGGTGAAGGGCTGACCTTGTCCGGCTTCCTGCACCGCCGTCCGGGGCTCCGGCTCGGGCTGCTGCTCACGCCGCCGATGCTGTGGCTGGGTGTGGCCTACCTCGGGGCCCTGGCGGCGCTGTTCGTGACCTCCTTGTGGGGACAGAACAGCTTCACGGGGGAGATCGAGCGGACCTGGACGCTGGACAACTTCCGGGACCTGTTCACCCTCGAGGTGTACCGGACCATCACGCTGCGCACGCTGGCGATCGCGGCGCTGGTGACGGTGGTCGACGCGGTCATCGCGTTCCCGATCGCCTTCTACATGGCCAAGGTGGCCTCGGCCGGTGTGCAACGGCTGCTCGTGGTCGCGGTGCTGATGCCGCTGTGGGCGTCGTACCTGGTCAAGGCCTACGCCTGGCGCGGCATGCTCTCCGACGGGGGCATCATCGACTGGGTGCTGGCGCCGTTCGGGCTCTCCTCGCCCGGCTACGGACTGACCGCCACGATCATCACCCTCGCCTATCTCTGGCTGCCCTACATGGTGCTGCCGATCTTCGCCGGTCTCGAGCGGCTCCCGAGCTCGCTGCTCGAGGCGTCGGCCGACCTCGGTGCCTCGGCCGGACACACCCTGCGGCGGGTCGTGCTCCCCATGGCGTTCCCCGCGATCGTCGCCGGCTCGATCTTCACCTTCTCGCTGTCCCTCGGTGACTACATCGCGGTCAAGATCGTGGGCGGCGCCAACCAGCTGCTGGGCAACGTGGTCTACGACAACGTCGGCGCCGCGAACAACCTGCCGTTCGCGGCGGCTGTGGCCACGATCCCGGTGGTCGTCATGCTGCTCTACCTTGCCGCCGTACGCCGGACCGGGGCTCTGGAGAACCTATGACGCTGTCTCGTGGGACCCGGGTCCTGCTGCTGGTGTTCACCGTGCTGGCACTGGTGCTGGTCTATGCGCCGCTCGCACTCGTGATCCTCAACTCGTTCAACGCCAACCGCACCTTCAAGTGGCCGCCCACGGAGCTGACCCTGCACTGGTGGAGCGTCGCCGCGGGCGCCCGAGGTGCGCGAGACGCCCTCTGGGTGAGTGTGGAGGTCGCTGCGCTTGCCACGGTGGTGGCTCTGCTTCTCGGGACGATGGCGGCGATGGCGCTCCAGCACTACCACTTCTTCGGCCGCAACAGCGTCTCGCTGCTGATCATCCTGCCCATCGCCCTGCCCGGCATCGTCACGGGCATCGCGCTCAACAACGCCTTCCGGACGATCTTCGGTTGGGAGCTCGGCTTCCTGACCATCGTGGTGGCCCATGCCACCTTCTGCATCGTCACGGTGTTCAACAACGTGCAGGCCAGGCTGCGGCGCCTAGGCGGGAACCTCGAGGAGGCGTCGATGGATCTCGGCGCCGGCACGTTCACGACCTTCCGCCTGGTGACCTTCCCGATGTTGCGCTCCGCACTGCTCGCGGGTGGCCTGCTCGCCTTCGGGCTCTCGTTCGACGAGATCGTGGTCACGACCTTCACCGCCGGCGCTCAGCAGCAGACGCTGCCGCTGTGGATCTTCAACAACCTCTTCCGGCCCAACCAGTCACCGGTGGTCAACGTCGTCGCCGCGGTGCTCGTCGTCGGCTCGATCATCCCGATCTGGCTCGCTCAGCGGCTGTCCGGCAGCCACAGCGAAGGCCTCACCGGGGCTCGCTGAACCGCTCGGTCAGTACCCGCGGGGCTTCTCGGGGACATAGAGCCACACCCGGAACAGGTGGGTCAGGTCCTTTCCGGACACCTTCTCCGCGAGCGCGATGAAGTCCTTGGTGTTCACGGTGCTGTGGGCGTTCTGGCGGACCCACTGGCGCAGGATCGTGAAGAAGACCTTGTCGCCGACTCGCTCACGCAGGGCCTGCAGCGCCATCGCGCCCCGGTCGTAGATCGGGCCCGCGAACAGCTTCTGGACCGAGCCCGGGTTGGCCGGCGGGATCTTCCAGAAGGCTGCCTTGGGACCGTAGATGTCGTAGAGGAACGTGAACTGCTGGTGCGGGGTGCGCGGCTTCTTGTAGCGCCAGGCGTCGTAGAGCCACTCGGAGTAGGTCGCGAAGCCCTCGTTCAGCCAGATGTCGCTCCAGTCCTCCGGGGTGACGGAGTCCCCGAACCACTGGTGGGCGATCTCATGGGCGATCAGGTAGCCGGGCGCCATCCCCGGAAGAACCGGCCGGCCCTGGGTCTCGAGGGCGTACCCGACGTTGATGTTGTCGACGATCATGCCCGAGGTCGCGAACGGGTACCGGCCGAAGCGGCGCTGGAAGAGGTCCACGATGCGTCGCAGCTCGCGACGCCCCTGGACCTCCCTGGACAACGAGGAGTCCACGAACGTGATGAGCGGGACTCCGGCGGCGGTCTTGTCGCGGTACATCCGGTAACGACCGATGGAGACGGTCGGGAGGTACGGCGACATCGGCCGGTCCTCGCGCCAGTGCCAGACGGTCCGCCGCTTGCCGACGACCTTCCGGGCGAGCCGGCCGTTCGAGGCGGCCTTCAGGCGGTTGGGTACGTCGACGGAGATGGCGTAGGTCGCCTTGTCGCGGATCGTGTTGTTCACCGGGAACCAGGTCTCGGACCCGTATGGCTCCGACAGCGCGGTGGCGCCGTCCTTGGTGCCGATCCAACCGATGCGCCCGAGCTGCTTGCTCCGGAAAGGCTTCGGCTGCCCCTGGTAGTGAACGACCGTGGTGAACCTCGTCCCGTCGAGGACGGGCATGGCCGGCTTCACCGTCAGCTCGAACCCGCTGCGCGACCACGACGCCTTCGTGCCGTTGACGGTGATGCTGCGGATCCGCATGCCCTGGAGGTCGAGGTTGAAGGCCGACAGGTCCTGGGTCGCCCGGGCTCGCACGGCGGTGGAGGCGACGATGCTCCGAGAGGCGGGGAACCAGCGAAGGTCGATGCCGTAGTGCTTGACGTCGTACCCCCCGTTGCCGTGTGCGGCGATCACCGAGTCGCCGGAGTACGGGGACCCGGGGGCCGGGAGAGCCTGGGCCGGTGCCTGGCCGAGGACCAGCGCAGCGGTGGTGAGCAGGCTCAGAGCAGGGGGGAGCAGACGTGGGAGCACGAGGCCAGGGTAGTGGCCTCTTTACCCTTGCATCCGCGAACGCCCTCAATGTGACGTGATCGAGCCCTCGGGCGCTCATCGGGAGAGTGAGCAAGGCCACGGACCAGGCGGTCGGTCCCAGGTGGAGGCGGACCTGCCGGAAGCGCGAAGATTGGGGCCGTGTCCGAGACGAGAGATATCTACAAGACCCTCGACCTCTGCCTGCGGATCGGGGAGGTGCTTCTCTCGTCAGGGGCCGGCGCCGCGGATGTGACCGCAACGATGCTCTCGCTCGCGCACGGTCTGGGCCTGCGCAACGCCGACGTGGACGTCACGTTCACCGCCCTGTCGATGAGCTACCAGGTCAGCTTCGAGGAACCTGCCCTGATCCAGGTCCGCAACGTCCGGCACCGCGACATCGACTACGAGGACCTGACCCTGGTCAACGAGCTGATCCACGACGTCATCGCCGGCGAGACCGACCGCGACGGCGCCCGTCAGAGGCTCGCGCAGATCATCTCCTCGGGTCACCGGCTCCCGCGCTGGGCGGTCACGGCGGGGCAGGGCATGACCGGTCTCGGGGTCGGTCTGCTGCTCGGGGGTGACCTGATCGTGGTCGCCATCGCCTTCATCGCGGCCGCGGGCATCAACATCCTCCAGCGTGCGATGTCGCGCCGGCGGCTGCCGTCGTTCTACCAGCAGGTCGCGGGCGGGCTGCTCGCCACCCTGTTCGCCGTCGGGACGGCCGCCACGCACCTCGACGTCGATCCGTCCATGGTCGTGACTGCAAGCATCATCATGCTGCTCGCCGGCATCGGCTTCATGGGTGCGATCCAGGACGCGCTCACCGGCTTCTACATCACCGCCGGGGCCCGGCTGCTCGAGGCGCTTCTGGCCACAGCCGGGATCATCGCCGGGGTCAGCGGCGGCCTGACCGTGGGCAAGATGCTCGGCGTCGAGCTGCACCGGCTCGACCCCGGTGCCGCGGGCTTCCAGGCGCTGCCGGTCGTGACCTTCGGGGCAGGCCTCTGCGCCGCCGCGTTCGCCTTTGCGTGCTACGCCCCACTCCGGTCGCTCCTGCCCATCGCCGCGATCGCCGCACTGGGCGAGGCGATCTGGTACCTGCTCTACGTCAAGGACGCCGGCCCCGCCTGGGCCTCGGCGTGCGCGGCGGTGATGATCGGTGTGGTGAGCTACTCCGTCGCGGGCCGGGTGCGGGTGCCGCCGCTCGTCGTGGTCGTGCCGGCGATCGTTCCGCTGCTCCCCGGCCTCTCGATCTACCGGGGGCTCTCGCTGATGTCGGCAGGCGAAGGCTCCGGCGTCATCGCGCTGGTGACGGCTGCGGCAGTCGCGATCGCGATCGCCTCCGGGGTCATCCTCGGGGAGTACATCGCCCAGCCGCTCAAGCGTGAGGTGCGCCGCCTCGAGGACCGGCTCGCCGGTCCAAGGCTCGTCGGCCCGATCCGGGCTCGCGCCGTCAAGCGCCCGAAGTCGAGCGTGCAGACGCAGCAGGCGGCCTGAGTAACGGTCTGTTGCTGTCAAGGGCGGCTGAAGACGAGCGAGTCTGACCGCTCGGCGTCGGGCGGTTGGGCGCTGGTCGCGCGCCGATCGGCGGTGGTGACGTTCCCGGCGGTGCTCACTGATGACTCAAGCTCACTGGGCGGCTGATGCAACGGCGTGCGCGCTCGCGTGATGGGAGGGGCCCGGCGTCCTACTCAGGGCGCGGTCCCGGACGAGTCCGGGCTGCAGAGTCAGGTCGACGTTCCTCCGGGCCCCCGCCACCAGGCGCGGGTCAGCTGGCGACCGGGGTGTTGCGGCGTGCTGCCGCCTGGGTCACCGTTGGTGGTGGCGGGCAGGTCACGTCGTTTGCGCATGTTGCCGCTCGACGGCCGTTGACGGGCCTGTCCGCCGCTGCTCTCCTCTCACCTCGGTTGCTGATCGCTTTTGCGAACCGGTCGGGGTCGTAGGTCTCCTGGTTGCGGATGAGCGAGAATGCCAGCCGGTGGGCGCGGTGACCGACGGCGACGTTGGCGACTTTGGGGCGCTTGCCTCGGGCGAGCAGGGTGCGCTTGTAGGCGGCGAAATGCGGGTCATGCTGGGCCAGGCCACGACCCATCTCGATGACCGCGTGGCGCAGGTCAGCAGATCCCTCGCGAGCGATGCCGCCGCGGCGGCTGTTGCCAGCAGAGTCGTATTGGGACGGCACCAGACCGCTGGCGCGGTAGGCATGCTCCGCGGTCGGGTAGCGGGTGTGATCACCCAGCGCGGCGGCGTAGTCAGCGGCTCGGATGGCACCAACCCCGGGCAGGCTGGTGAGCACGCTGGCCGGGGTCGCGGCGAGCAGGCCCGCGATAGTCGCATCAGCGGTCGCCAACTCGGTGAACAACTCGGCCAGTCTGGTGGTGTCACTACGCAGGATCGCCAGTCTGGCTTGGCGTTCTGGCTCCGGCAGCCGCAGCGACCGACGCGCCGCCTCGATGATCGCGGCCGCCTTCGGCCCCTCAAGTCGGACACCGTTCTCGGCGGCGATCACGCGCATCTGGGAGACATTCAGGCCGACGATTCGATCGACGTCAGCGTCCAGAACCTGCAGCACCAGCCAGAAGCTCTTGCGGGCCAGCGGATCGCTGAAGCAGCCCTGCAACGAGGGAAACACCAGATCCACGCCGGCCAAGAGCTGGTTGCCCAACGCCACCCGGGCGGCCTGTTTGCGGTTGCGGTGCCCGACCCACGCCTGCAGTTCGGCGATGGCGTCGACGTGGCAGGTGTGCGACCGACCGGCACCGCGGATCAAGAGCTCGATCATCGCCGCTGTGTCCCGTAGGTCCGACTTCACACGGCGATAGCCCATCTGAGTCCGGGCGGCATGGACCTGCGCCGGCGAGAGATCCACAGTGTCCCAGCCAGCCGACCGCAGCCGATGAACCAAGAGCCGGTGGTAGTGGCCACACGCCTCGACACCAAGACGGACCACCGCCGCCGACCGTTCCCGGCAGCTGGCCCGGACGGCAGCCTCCAGCGAGCTGACCCCCGGTTCGTCCAGACCGAACTGGACTGGCTCACCGAGGAGCTCTCCGCGGCCGTCAGCGATCAGCCCAAGCGCGTCGTGCTTGCCGACATCGATCCCGACCAACACCGTCCGGGTCGCCCCGGCCTCGCTCACCAGCCGCAGGAAAGCAGCCTGATCCTCACCACCAACAAACGCCACAACGGCACCTCCTCGACAAAACGGTCAGAGCACCACCATGGGTGTTCAGCCCTCTCACGAGGAGGTATCAGTCAGGGGAGCACCTCGAGCGGGTACTGAGCTCCGGTGCTCGTGTCGATCAGGGCGGCGCGGTCGGCGGTGGTCACCAGCGGGAGCACGTCGAAGACGGCCGCCGCGATGGTCGGCAGCCGCTCGAGCGTCGTACGCGGCGCCAGCGTGCAGTGCGGCACCCACACCCCGGGCAGGTAGTGCCGGTGCAGCTCGGCGCCCGTGGACTCGACCGCCTCCACCACCCGCTCCTGTCGCCTGGCGATGTCGGAGGTCACGGAGGGAACCAGCCAGGTGCGGCTGCGACGGAACATCCCGATGGCGTCGAAGCGCAGCACCATCGGCTCCTCGTCGGGTAGCAGCTCGAGGGCCTCGGAGACCTTGCCGACGTCGTAGCTGCGCAGCACCGCGTAGGACAGGTGCGGGACGTGCCGGCCGTGGGTGTGGCTCAGCAGGGTGGGCACGCCGAGGTCCTCGAGGCGGTGCCACAAGCGCCGGATCGCGAGCTCGCTCCTGGCGTCGAAGAGCAGGCAGACAGCGAGCGCCACGAGGTCACCCGAGTACGTCGAACGTGGTCGACCCGTCAGGACGGGTCTCCGTCACCTCGACTCGCTCCACCCGCGCATGAGGAGGCCCTTCGTGGCACCAGGCGACGAGCGCCTCGACCGCATGGGCCGGCCCCTCGAACACGGCGCCCACCGAGCCGTCGGGCTCGTTGCGGACCCAGCCTGCAACCCCGGCGCGGTGGGCTTCTCTCTTGCAGGAGTCCCGGAAGAAGACGCCCTGCACCCTGCCGTGCACCACGACCCTGCGGGCGACCACGTCGGTGTTCATTGCGACATCATCGCCTCACCCACGACAGCGAGCCAACGACGAGAGGTGGCCGCGTCGAAGGGCGGCTGTGCCAGCTCGACCGCCCGTCGTACGTCCTCGCAGGTGCGGGTGGCGAGAGCGACCAGGTCGTCGGGGTAGCCCAAGCGCACCCGGTGGTCGGCGAACTCGTCCTCGTCGTCGACCCAGACCCGTCCGGTCCAGCCGCGGAGCACGTCGAGGTCGAGGTCGACCGCGGAGACAGTCTCCTTCCCGACTTTCGGGACGGTGGTGACGTCGACGTAGACGTCGCAGGGGCTCCGACCGCCGGGTGCGAAGAACGTGGTGACGAACCCGGCATCCGGCACCAGGACGACCTGGTCCACGTCGGTCTCGAAGCGTGCCTCCGGACGGCCGACGAGCGTGCCCCGGGGGAGCCCGAGCCAGGTGCCGTGCAAGTCCTGTCCGAGGCGGACGGTGTCGTACTCCCAGTGCGCGAGGCCGCCCCACTTGGTGAAGACCATCCGCACCCCGTTCATGCGCGCAATCCTAGAGAGCACGCCGGTCCAGACCGGCGTTTCACCACGCGCGGCGGCTGGGAACCGTGAAGACAACGCAACGAACGCCGCCCTGGGAGGAGGACGGCGTTCGTTGTGTTTCGGGCGCTCTCAGGCAGCTGCCTGCGTCACGCCTTCTTCTTCTCGGTCGGCTGCTCGTCGGGGTAGCTGTCGGCCTTCACCGCCTCGCGCTCGCCGAGCGGCTTCGGGCTGCCGACGGTCGTGTCCTCGATGGTCTGCTGCTCCGCCTCGGAGTTGATCTCGGCACCGAGCAGCACGATGTAGGCGGTGATCCACAGCCACAGCATCAGCACGGCCACACCGGCGAGGGCGCCGTAGGTCTTGCCGTAGCTGCCGAAGTTGTCGACGTACAGCGAGAAGCCCAGCGAGGCAAGGAGCCAGAGCACGGTGGCGACGGTGGCACCTACCGAGACCCAGGCGAACCGCGGTGCGTCGCGGTCCGGGGCGAAGCGGTAGAGGACCGCGAGGGCCACAGTCACGGCGACCACGAGTCCGACCCAGCGGACCACCTGGAGCCCCCAGTGGATGGCACCGCTGGGAAAGAACGCGTCGAGCAGCGGAGGCGCGACGGCGATCAGGAACACCGCGACGACCGCGAAGATGATGCCGCCGAGGGTGAAGCCCAGCGAGAGCGCCTTGCGCTTGACGAAGCCGCGGGTCTCCTCCTCGTCGTAGGCGACGTTGATGGCGGTGACGATGTTCCCCACGCCGCCCGAGGCGCTCCACAGCGCAAGCACGAGGGCGATGATCAGGCCGAGTCCGAGCGACTGCTGCGGCTGGGAGGCGATCGCGTCCATCTGGCCGCCGATGATCGAGGCCGCGTCCTTGGGCAGGGCCTCGGACAGGGCCTTCGTCTGCCGGGCGACGGTCTCCGGGTCGGCGATCAGACCGTAGATCGTGACGGCGGCGATCATCGCGGGGAACAGCGACAGGAAGGAGTAGAACGCCACGCCGGCCGCGAGGAGCGGGACCTGGTCGACCTTCGCCTCTGCCCAGGCCCGCTTGGTGACCTGGAACCAGCCCTTCTTCGGGATCTGCTTGGGCTCGCTTGCGGTCGCCCCCGGGTACTCACGCTCGAGCGTGCTGGCTTGCTTCGACATGCAGACCACGTACCCGCCGGGGGCGACGGCTAACAGTGATGTAGCCCGAACCGCGGGGAGTTCAGCGGCCCGACCTCGGCATGACCCGGGAGGAGAGCTTGGCGACGACGTTCTGGTAGCGGGGGCCGACCAGGCGGACGTAGCCGTCGAGGAGCTTCGCGTCGGCGCCGACGACGATGCGCGGCTTGTTCCTCAGCACCCCGTCGACGATGATCTCCGCCGCCTTCTCCGCGGTCGTCTTGGCCAGCTTCTTGTCGAAGAACTCAGCGACCGTCTGCTGGTCGTGGCTCGACGTGGTCCGGGCGTTGCGGGCGATCGCGGTCTTGATGCCGCCGGGATGCACGCAGGAGACCTGCACCGGGTGCTTGGCGATCAGCATCTCCGTGCGCAGCGCCTCGGTGAACCCGCGTACGCCGAACTTCGAGGCGTTGTAGGCGGTCTGCCCCGGCATTCCCATCAGCCCGAAGAGGCTGGAGATGTTCACCAGGTGGCCGTCGCCGCTGGCGATGAGGTGGGGGAGGAACTCCTTGGTGCCGTTGACGACGCCCCAGAAGTTGACGTCCATGATCCGCTCGAACTCGTCGTACGGCGTCTCCTCGAAGTCACCGTGCAGCGCGATACCGGCGTTGTTGACCACGACGTTGACCCGGCCGAGGTCCGCGGCGACCGAGCGGGCGTAGGCGGCCATCGCGGGCCTGTCGCCGACGTCGAGCTTTTCTGTGTGCACCTCGCGGGCGTGCCGTGCGGTGCACCGCTCCGCGGTCTCCAGCAGGCCGACCTCGTCCTTGTCGGAGAGCGCCAGCACCGCGCCGCGCGCAGCGAGGTTCAGGGCGAGAGCGCGGCCGATGCCAGAGCCTGCGCCGGTGATCACGGCCACCTTGCCGTCGAAAGTCCTCATGCGGTGTGTCCCACCTTCGTGTTCGTCGTGGATGGTGCCTCTGATCGGGACTGCGTGACGTCGTACTGCTCGACGTCGAACCTGCGGGTGAGCTGACGGAACTTGTACGTCGTCCGCGGCCAGAGCGTCACGTTGCGCCCGTGCGAGTCGAGGTACCAGCTCGAGCAGCCGCCTGAGCTCCAGACGGTCTTCTTCATGCGGCGCTGGAGGTCTCGGTTCCAGCGCTCCTGCGCCCGGGGCTTCGGCTCGACCGCGCGGATGCCTTCGGCGTCCATGGTGCGCAACGCGTCGAGGAAGTAGGCGATCTGTGACTCGATCATGAACACCATGCTCGAGTGGCCCAGGCCGGTGTTCGGGCCGACGATGAAGAACAGGTTCGGGAAGCCGTGCGTGGTCGCTCCTTTGTATGCCGACATGCCCTCGCGCTCCCACTGCTGGGCCAGCGTCTCGCCGTTGCGGCCCGTGAGGCGCTCGGCGATCGGTAGGTCCGTGGTGTGGAAGCCCGTGGCCACCACCAGCACGTCGATCTCCCGCTCCACGCCGTCGCGGGTGACGATCGCGCTGCCGGTCACCTTGTCGATGCCGTCGGTCACCAGCTCGACGTTGTCCCGGTCGAGCGTGGGGTACCAGTCGTTGGAGATCAGGATCCGCTTGCAGCCGATCTGGAAGGTCGGGGTCACCTTCTCGCGCAGCTCCGGGTCGGCGATGCCCTTGTCGATGTTGGCGAGGGCAGCCTTCTTCGCCGGGGCGGCGATCTTCGGGTTGACCGTGAAGGCCGGGACGAACGTCTCACGTCCCAGGTAGATCGCCGAGCGATAGAGCTTCTGGATCCCCGGCACGTGCCGGAAGGCGAGCCGCTCGGGCGCGGTGTAGGCCCGGTCGCGACGCGGGATGATCCAGGGCGCGGTGCGCTGGTAGACGTCGAGGTGGGCTACCTGCTCGGCGATCTCGGGCACGATCTGGATGGCGGAGGCGCCCGTGCCGATGACGGCGACCCGCTTGCCGGTCAGGTCGTACTCGTGGTTCCACTTCGCGGAGTGGAAGATCTCCCCTTGGAAGGTCTCGATGCCGTCGATCTCGGGCATCTTCGGGTCCGAGAGCGCGCCGGCCGCCGAGACCAGCAGGTCCGCGGTGACCGTGCCCGCGGAGGTGTCGACCCGCCACCGCTTCGCCTCGTCGTCCCAGGCTGCGCCCTCGACGGTGGTGTTGAACCGGAAGTGGTCGAGCACGCCGGACTCCGCCGCCACCCGCCGCAGGTAGGCCTGGATCTCGGGCTGGGGGGAGAACGAGCGCGACCACTCGGGGTTCGGTGCGAACGAGAACGAGTAGAGCTGCGAGGGGACGTCGCAGGCGGCACCGGGGTAGGTGTTGTCGCGCCAGGTCCCGCCGACGTCGGCGCCGCGCTCGACAACGAGGAAGTCGTGCTGACCCTGCTCCGTGAGCCTGATGCCGAGGCCGAGGCCGCCGAAACCGGCGCCGATGACGAGCACCCGGGTGTGTGCCGGAAGCTCTTCCCGGCGGCCCTGGACCGAGAAAGCCGCAGTCGTGGAAGTCATGCGGAGGACCATACCGACGGTATTGAACACGAGTCAATAGCGTTGTTGACATGAGTTCAGTAGAGTCGCGGCATGACCAACACCCGTGTCCGGCTCAACCCCGACGACCGGCGGGAACAACTGCTGGACCTCGGCATCGAGCTGCTCGCCACGCGGTCGCTGGACGAGCTGTCGATCGACCTGCTCGCCGAAGAGGCCGGCATCTCACGGGGATTGCTCTACCACTACTTCCGCAACAAGCAGGAGTTCCACCGCGCGGTCGTACGACGGGCGACGGACGAGATGCTCGCCGTGACCACACCCGACCCGGCGCTGGACGCCCTGACGCGGCTGACGACCGGCCTGGCTGCCTACATCGACTATGTGGAGAGCAACTTCGAGCCGTTCATGTCGCTGGTGCGCGGTGCCGCAAGCGGTGACCGGTTCCTGCGCGAGATCTACGAGGACGCCCGCAGCGCCCTCACCGGGCGGATCTTCGAGAGCGTGGGGGAGCTGGGGCTCAGCGACTCACCGGCCACCCGGATGCTCGTCAACGGGTGGGCCGCGATGGTCGAGGAGGCCGTGATCACCTGGGTTCAGGAGCGGCAGATCCCCAAGGAGGAGCTCCTGCGGCTTCTCGCGGCGGCGCTTCCCGCGGTGCTCGCGGCGACGGCGCCCGACCCTGGGCGTCGGGCCGGTGCTCCTCATCCGGCCAGCTCGTAGGCCTCCACCAGCCACCCTTCGACCTCGCCGTCGAGGTCGCCCAGGTCACGGACCTCGAGATGGTGCATCCACCGTGTCGGGGAGACCTGCACGGTCTGCTTCCATCGCGGGCTCGGGTCCTGCCGGGCAAGCGCGACGGACAGGACCACCTCGGCCGCCGGGTGCGGCAGGTAGGTCCCGGGAAGCCATACCCAGCCGAAGCCGGTGCGGCGGCGGAAGGCGACCTGGCTCTTGGTCACCCGAACGGTGGCCGGCCCGAGGGCGTCGACCAGAGCGGCCACGGCGTCGTACACCTTCCTGCCGAGCGGCGCCTCATGGAAGAACTCCTCCAGAGTTCGCGTCCCGGGCTCGACCCTCACCATGCCGCCATGATCTCCCGGACTCCCGCATGCGGAGGCCCGCTTGGGGCACCTCGCGAAGGACGTCGACGAAGGAGGAGATCATGCGCATCGGCTACTTCCTCTCCTGCGAGGAGTACACCCCCCAACAGCTCGTGGAGCAGGCCCGCCTCGCCGAGGAGGCAGGCTTCGACGCCCTGTGGATCAGCGACCACTACCACCCGTGGAACAACGAGCAGGGCCAGAGCCCGTTCGTGTGGTCGGTGATCGGCGCGGTCTCCCAGGTCTGCGACCTGCCGGTGACCACGGCGGTCACCTGTCCGACGGTCCGGATCCACCCCGCGGTGATCGCCCAGGCGGCGGCGACCAGTGCGGTGATGCTCGACGGGAAGTTCATCCTCGGCGTGGGCTCCGGCGAGGCGCTCAACGAGCACATCCTCGGGGGTGCGTGGCCGACGGCCGACGTACGCCTCGCGATGCTCGAGGAGGCCGTCGACATCATCCGACAGCTGTTCACCGGGGAGACCGTGACCTACGGCGGCGAGTTCTACACGGTCGACACGGCACGCATCTACACGCTTCCGGACCAGCCCCCGCCGATCTACGTGTCCGGCTTCGGACCGAAGGCGACCGAGCTGGCGGCCAGGATCGGGGACGGGTACATCAACACCGCGCCCGACGACGACCTGCTCCGCCTCTTCAAGGAGAAGTCCGGCGGCAAACCCGCGCAGGCCGGGGTGAAGGTCGCCTACGCCGACACCGAGGAGGAGGGCGTGGACATCGCGCACCGCCTCTGGGCGAACTCCGGGCTGCCCGGCGAGCTGGCGCAGGTGCTGCCGAACCCGCAGCACTTCGAGCAGGCCTCCCAGCTCGTCACCAAGGAGTCGACCGCCGAGTCCGTGGTGTGCGGTCCTGACGTCGAGCGTCACGTCGACACCTTCGCGCCGTACGCCGACGCCGGCTACGACGAGGTGTACGTCGCGAACATGGGACCGAACTACGAGGCGATGATCAAGGCGTACGGCGACAAGGTGCTGCCTGCGCTGAGGACCGGATCGGACGTCTGAGCCCGCGGGTCAGTGGAACGAGCAGCTGACGACGCGGTACCGCAGGAACATGCCCTCGTCCCAGCGGGCCGTCCCGAAGTGCCAGCCGGCCACCACCTCGGTGGGCACGAGGTACCCGTCGAAGCGACGCTCCTCGCTGAGCAGCGCGCCGAAGTGGTAGTTGCCGAAGGGCCAGCCGGGTGGGGTACCCCACCGGTCCATCGAGACCTGGCGGAGCCGGCCGAGAGGGTCGACTCCGACCGTGACTGCCTGGTCCTTCCCGCCCACCGTGATGTGGGCAACCGCGGACCCCTGGTCGATGGGCTCCCATCGAACCGCGGGGTCCAGCGCGACCGAGGGGACACAGGCGAGAAGCTCTGCCGCGAGGCGCCCTGCGGAGCTGCGCGTCACCTCGTCACCTGACTCCGCGGAGAGGCGGACACGGCGCAGGATCCGCCACGACATCTGGCCCTGCTGGCGCGTGAAGCGGTCGAACCCGGCCACGGGAAGGCCGTGGAGGCGGGTGCGGGCCGACCAGACGAAACCGTCGTCGAGGGTCGCCCGCTGACGCGAGCAGAACTGCCGCCACGTCTTCCCGAGCCGCAGGTGCCCGTTCCACTCCTGGTCGACGCCGGTGAGCAGCGTCGCACCCGGCGCGATCGCGTGGCGCATCCAGCGCTGGACAGGGTCGGGCAGGTCCTCGAGCTGAGTGGGGTCGAACACCCGGTACCGGTCGGTCGGCTGGGCCAGCCTGGTCCAGTCGTCCTCGGGCACGCCGGGAGGCACTGGGCGGGTGACCTGCGCCGCGCCGCTCCGGGGCCGGACCAGCCGGGCCAGCCAGAGCCCGGTCACGACAGCGACGGTGGCCGCCATGGCGAGCCCGCCCAGGACCCCGATGGCGACGACCAGCGCGGTGCTCTGGCCTTCGCGCCACAGCGGCATCGCGATGCCCATCAGCACCCCGAGACCCAGCAGCCAGGCGACGGCGTTGGCCGGGACCCACGTGCGCGACCGGGCGAGGTGGTGACGCAGCACCAGCCACTGGGCGAAGCCGATCGTCGCGAGTAGAGCCAGGCCGAGCACGACGGCGAGCGAGACGGTAAGCACGGGGGACCAGTCGGTCCAGGCCGGGTAGAACGTGCTCGGGAGCATGCCCAGGCACCAGGCCGCCGCCGCACCGACGCTCGTCGCTGCGATCCACGAAGCACGCGAGAAGCCGAGGAACTCCCGGCGCAGCACGACGGACTGGGCCGCGCCGAGCACGGCACCTTCGACCAGCCCGGCCGACACCATGAGCAGCAGCGTGAGAGCAGGGTGCAGGTCGAACGCGAATACAGCGACGAGCGCGGGGACCAGGAAACCCGCCGTCTCACCGAGAGTCGTGGCGACGATCCAGGTACGCCGTACGGTGCGAGGGCCCTGGCTGAAGGCCTGCGCCAGGTCTATCTCGGGTGGCGCCGCGACCGGCCGCTGGACGGACATGACCCTCAGCCCGCGAGTGCGGGGGTCTGGCCGACGCCCACCGTCACGACGGGGCAGGTGCAGCGTTCGGAGAGCCTCTCGGCGAGGTCGCGGCGGTGGCCGTTGTGCGGTTCGCCGATCACCACCATGGTCGCGTTGCGTGACGCGTCGACCAGGGCGTCCTCGATGGAGGCGTCGGGGGTCTGCACCAGCACCGACACCGCCGGCTCGAGCTCGGCGAGGACCTCGACGACCCAGGACTGGGTCCGATACCTCGCATCCCTCCGAGACCGGTCGAGGTCACGTTCCAGCGCGAGGTCTGCGCGGCCCTCGACGTCGAAGGCATGCACGACCAGCACGGAGCACTGGGGGTTTCGTGCAGCCTCCCCGACCGCCCACCGCAAGGCCGCGGTGGCAGACGGGGTCGTGTCGCCGCCGACCACGATCCGTTCCCTGCTAGTCATCTCGCTGTCTCCTCGCCGTCGTCCCGGTCACCAACGGGGTGGGTTCCTGCATGTGTGGGTTCTTGTCCAAGAGTCGCAGCGGGGAGAACAGCAGAGCAGGGCGTAACGGACGAAGCCTGCGGGACCTTCGACCCGTGATCAGCGGCGGGCGCGCCTGCATCATGGTCCTGGGATGGTGGGCTGTGGTGTGCCAGAAGCGGTGCCCCAGCAGCCGACGTGGACGAAAGAGGAGAGCCGATGAACGAGCCGGTGGAGCTCACGGTCGAGGAGTGCCTGGAGCTCCTGCACAGTGGGGTGCTTGGGCGAGTGGCTCTGTCGACCCCGATGGGTCCGCGCATCGTCCCGATCAACTACGCGATGGACGGCGACGACGCGATCCTCTTCCGCACGACGCCCTACAGCGAGCTCGGCACCTATGGGTGGAACACCGACCTCGCGTTCGAGATCGACCAGATCGACTACGAGAAGCACCAGGGCTGGAGCGTCGTCGCGATCGGCCGGGCGAGCCTGGTCGAGGATCCCGACGAGCTCAACGCGATCCGGCGCAACATGGATCCCACTCCGTGGGCAGGCGGACGCCGGCACCTCTACATCCGCCTCGTCTGGCGGGACCTGACCGGCCGCCGCGTCGGTAGCGACTGGTCGCGCAGCACGATGGCGCCTGTTCGCAACGCACTCTGACCTGCCTGACTAGGCTGGTCGGCATGACCGACCAGATCCTGACGACCGCAGCCGAGCAGGACGACCTCGAGCTCCCGGAGAACGCGCGCGCCCTCCTCGACGCCGTGGTCGCCATCTCCTCTGACCTCGACCTGCACAGCGTCCTCCTCCGGATCGTGGTCTCTGCCTGCCAGATCACCCAGGCGAAGTACGGCGCGCTCGGCGTGATCGGCCACGGGGGCGGTCTGGTCGACTTCGTCACCCACGGGATCGACGAGTCGGAGCACGCCAAGATCGGAAACCTGCCGCGTGGCCACGGCATTCTCGGCCTCCTGATCGACCACCCGGAGCCGATCCGGCTGCGCAACATCCAGGACCACCCGAAGTCCTACGGCTTCCCGCCGAACCACCCGCCGATGGAGCGGTTCCTGGGCGTTCCCGTGCGCATCAGGGGCACCGTCTTCGGCAACCTCTACCTGACCGAGAAGGAGGGCGGGGGAGAGTTCACCGCCCAAGACGAGCGGCTCGTCATGGCGCTGGCGTCCGCGGCCGGCTTCGTGATCGAGAACGCCCGCGACTACGCCCAGAGTGAGCGCCGGCGCCAGTGGCTCGAGGCCACCGCCCAGATCAACGACGCGCTCCAGCCGCCCGTGCGGCTCGACGACGCCCTGCGCCAGATCGCGATCGGTGCCCGGCGGGTGTCCGGAGCATCCGCTGTCGCGGTCGTCCGTCGGGGGGAGTCCGGCCATGACATGGCCGCCTGGGACGGGCGGCGCAGTCAGGAGCTCGCGACGCTCGTGACCTCGCTCGAAACCCATATCGCAGGGGCCGAGGAGGAGGCCACGGTCGTCGTGGTCCCCCAGGGCGCCGAGCGGACCGTCGTACTCGTGCCTCTGCGTGCCCACCTGGCGCCCGACGGAGTGCTCATGGTCGTCCTCGACGCAGGCCGGGGCTCCCTGGAGAGCGACGAGGCGGAGCTGCTGGCGTCGTTCGCCGACCAAGCTGCCCTCGCGCTGGACCGGGCCCAGGCCATCTCCGACAGGCAGGAGCTGATGCTGGTCTCCGACCGTGACCGCATCGCGCGCGACCTGCACGATCTCGTGATCCAGCGGCTCTTCGCGACCGGTCTCCAGCTCCAGGGCGCCCGTCGCATCGCCCAGAACGACGAGGTGAAGGAGCGGATCGACGTCGCCGTGGCCGACCTCGACGTCACCATCCGTGACATCCGCTCCACGATCTTCGAGCTCCAGCACGGTCACGAGCTGTCGCTCCGCGCCGACGTGCGAGGTCTCGTCAAGGAGTACGTACCGGTGCTCGGCTTCACACCCATGGTCCGGACGTCTGGTCCTCTCGACACGGCCGTCCCGACGGAGGTGGCCGAGCAGCTGCTCGCCGTCCTGCGCGAGGCGCTCTCGAACGTCGCGCGCCACGCCGAGGCGGACGCGGCGGTCGTCGAGGTGGAGGCTCGGGCCGACGAGGTCATGCTGCGTGTCGCGGACAACGGGAAGGGGCTGCCTCCGGACCGGCACGAGAGCGGCCTGCGCAACGCGAGGAGGCGGGCTGCCGACAACGGCGGGTCGCTGCGCCTCGTGCCTGAGGAGCCACACGGGACCGTCCTGGAGTGGACGGTCCCGTTGCGGATCTCCTAGCCGCCCGCCGGCTCAGTCCAACTTGTGCGCGCCGTTCCCGGCGGGTACGACGACGACCGGGCACTCGGCGTAGTGCAGCACCGCCCGCGCGACAGATCCGAAGGCGAAGCCGCCGAACATCCCGGAACCGTGCCGACCCAGTACGACGACCTGCGCTTCCTCGGCCGCCTCGAGCACCGCGGTGGCGGGGTGCTTGTGCACCCGCATGGGCCGTACGACGACGTCGGGGTGCCGCTCCTGCCACGACCGGAGCAGCTCGTCGAACAGCGCCTCGGCCTGCCTGTCGTGCTCGGTCACGGCGCCGGTGACCGTCTCGGCGTCCCAGGAGAACACCGCTGGGGTCTCCCAGCCGTGTGCTGCCACGAGGGGCACACCCAGCCGCTTGGCACGCCGGAAGGCGACCTCGATCGGGCGGTCGTCGGGCTTGTTCGGGTCGACTCCGAGCACGACCGGACGCCCGTCGTGCGCGGTCTGCTCCCACCCGTCGGGGACGATAACGACCGGAACGGGGGAGCGACCGGCGAGCGCGATCGAGGTGGAGCCCACGATCATCCGGGCGAAGCCCCCGAGCCCACGCTTGCCGACCACCAACAGCCGGGCCTCAGCGGCCCGGTCCAGCAGCACGTCGACGGGCGACCCTGCGACGGCGACCGTGCTGATCCTCTTCTCGTCGAGGATGTGGCGCACTGCGGCGCGGGCGTCGGCCAGCATGTCGAGCGTCTCCTGGTCCTCGCTCCGCATGCTGAAGTGCGGGGTCGCGACGACGTAGTCCTGGAGAGCGGTCACCAGCACGAGGTCGCAGCCGAGCGCCGCGGCCTCGCGAGCTGCCCAGGCCACAGCGCTCCTGTTGCGTTCTGAACCGTCAACGGCGACGACGATCGGCTCGTGGGTTCCTTCCCACTCGCCGGTCGCCGTCGCCTTGACCTCGACTGTCATCGAAGGTCGACTTCTCTGGAGCTCACCGCAGCCAGCTGTACTGCCGGACCAGGTGAGTCTTCGCCCATGCCTTGCCGAGGCCCCAGGTGTCGCCGGCGAGGGTGAGGCCGAGGACGATCACGCTCAGAGCGCCGAGCACGTGGTCGTCGATGACGGGGTTGTTCTCCAGCGGCCAGCTGGCCGTCCACATCATGGTGTAGAGCAGCGCGCCGGTGACCATCGCGATCCGCATCCCGAACCCGAAGGTGAGGGCGGCGCCGATGCCGAGCAGCCCGAGCATGAACAGCCAGTCAGCGCCGGCGGTGCCGCCGATGCTGTTGTAGAAGCTGTGGAACGGGTTGTCGGGGGAGACACCGAACTTCAGGAACCCCTCGGTGGGGCTTCCGCCGTTGATCCAGGCTGCGTCGCCGAACCTGTCGACGACCTCCTTGCCTGCGGGGGTGGTGCTGACGCCGGTGTGGAAGCCGAGCGCGAGCAGCTTGTCGAAGAATGCCCAGAGGAACGTGAGGCCGAAGGCGATCCGAAGGGCACCGAGTGCCTTCCGGGCCGCGGAAGACCGGACGATCTCTTGCTCGTAGACGACGTCTTCGACGTTTACTGGGTGATGCATGGTGGCCATCTCGGATTCCTTCCTAGCGGGATTCTGAGTTTTAACTTGAGTTGGTCATCTCTGACTGTCATAAGCATCGGGGCGGGGCAATACCGCGCGAGAGTGCCGAGGGACATGACCTGATAGGCCCAAGGTCCCGGGGGAAAAGTGGACTATTTTCCTGCGTGTCGTACTAGCCAGAGGCGGTAGCCGACGCCGACCGCGAGCACCAGAATTCCGCTGAGAAGCGACCCTAAAGGCACCGTCAAAGCCAGGATTCCGCACCCCACGACGCCCGTGACCTGGAGGAACCTGGGATATCTCCGGTGCTCGGAATCCTGCGTGAATGCAGCGAGATTGGCGACCAGGTAATAGAGAAGAACGCCGAAAGCCGAGAACCCGATGACGCCTCTCAGATCGACGGTGAGCACCAGGACGCAGACCACCGCGGCGACTGAGACCTCGGCGTGGTGGGGAGCGTGGAAGCGTGGGTGGACGGCAGCAAGCCAGGAGGGGAGGTCACCGTGTCTTCCCATCGCGAGCGCTGTACGTCCCACGCCTGCGACCAGCGCGAGCAGGGCGCCGAGCGACGCTGCAGCCGCGCCGACGCGCACCACCGTCCCGGCCAGGTCCGAACCCGTGGTCTCCACCGCAGTGGCAAGGGGAGCGGCCGACGTGGCGACGCCGTCGGGTCCGAGTACCGCGAGAACGGTGGCGCCGACCGAGGAGTAGACGAGGACGGTCACCAGCAACGCGATCGTGACCGCGCGCGGGATCGTCCGTCGAGGGTCGCGCACCTCCTCGGCCAGCGTGGCGATCCGGGCGTACCCCGCGAACGCGAAGAAGAGCAGCGCCGCCGACTGCAGCACCTCGTAGACGCCGGCGCTGCCGGTCGTGAGGGCGAGGCGTGAGGCGGCTGGATCGTCCCCGGCAAGGCTCACGGCGACTCCGGTCGCGAGCGCGGCGAGCACCACCGTCACGATCACCCGCGTGAGGCGGGCGGTCCGCGCGATACCTCGGTAGTTGACCGCCGCGACCGCGACGACGGCTGCGACTGCCGCCGGGCGCTGCCACTGCGGCGGCACGGCGTACGCCGCGAAGGTGAGCGCCATGGCTGCGAGACTGGCCGTCTTCCCCGCCACGAAGCTCCATCCGGCGACGAAGCCCCACCACTCACCGAGCCGTTCCCGGCCGTAGAGATAGGTGCCTCCGGACGATGGGTACTGCGCTGCCAGCTGTGCCGACGAGGAGGCGTTGCTGTAGGCGACCAGCGCTGCCAGGACGAGCCCGACCATCAACCACGCGCCGGCGGCAGCCGCCGCAGGAGCGAAGGCGGCGAACACGCCGGCCCCGATCATCGAGCCGAGGCCGAGCAGCACCGCGTCGCCGGTGCCGAGCCGACGCTCGAGCGCAGGCTGCCCGCTCATCGGCGCCGCGGCTCGGTCACCAGGTCGAGGTCAGGTCAGCGCAGGAGCTTCGCGGCGAGCACGGCCGCCTGCGTGCGGCGTTCCAGGCCGAGCTTGGCCAGAATGCTCGACACGTAGTTCTTCACGGTCTTCTCGGCGAGGAACAGCCGCTCACCGATCTGCCGGTTGGTGAGCCCCTCGGCGATCAGCGCGAGGATCTTGCGCTCTTGCTCCGTGAGGGCGGAGAGCTCCTCGTTGACCTCCGGGCCCTTGCGCACCCGCTCGAGGACGCGGGCGGTCAGGGTGGGGTCGAGCAAGGACTGTCCCGCCGCGACCCGGCGGACACCGTCGATCAGGTCGCTGCCCGCGATCTGCTTCAGGACGTACCCGGCCGCGCCGGCGAGGATCGCGGCGAAGAGCGCCTCGTCGTCGTCGTAGCTGGTCAGGATCAGCGCCTTGATGTTCGGGTCGATGGACCGCACCTCGCGGCACACGTCGATGCCGCTGCCGTCGGGAAGACGGCCGTCGAGGACGGCGACGTCGGGGCGGAGGGCGGGGATGCGAGCGATCGCCTCCTTGACCGAGCCGGACTCACCTACCACCTCGATGTCGCCCTCGCTCTCGAGCAGGTCATGGAGGCCTCGGCGGACGACCTCGTGGTCGTCGAGCAGGAAGACGCGGATCGGGGTGTTAGCCATGTGGCTTTTCTACCTTGCTCGTGGTCGGTTTGCACGTCTAGCGGGGCCGAAGGTCCCGAACCTGTCGGTCCGTGTGCCCTGTCGAGGGCCTCGGGCCAGGGACAGCCTTGTCGCATGGACATGTCCGTTGTGCATGGTTCGGTCGTCGTCGGCGTGGACGGCTCCGAGCCTGCCGCCGCCGCCCTGGACTGGGCGGTCCGGCAGGCCGCCCTCGAGAACAGGCCGCTCACCGTCGTACACGCGTGCGGGATGCCCGGCGCGATGCAGGACTTCGAGGACATCGTTGCCAACGAGCGAGGCCTGCTGTCCGTGGGCCGGTCCATCGCCCGTGACGCGGTCCGCGAGGCCCGAGAGGCGGACGGCACGATCGGGGTCGAGTCCGTGGTCACCATGGGGCACCCCGAGACGGTGCTGATCCAGGCGTCGGAGACCGCCGACATGCTGGTGATCGGCGCGCGTGGCCGGGGAACCGTCGCCAGCGCGCTCCTCGGGTCGGTCAGCGCGACCATCGCACGGGAGTCGAACTGTCCCCTCATCGTGGTCCGCGGCTTCGAGGAGCTCCCGGAGGACGAACCGGAGCGTCCCGTGGTCGTCGGGGTGGACGGCACCCCCGTCTCCACGGCAGCGGTCGAGTTCGGCTTCCGGATGGCGTCGGTACGACGGGCGCCGCTGACGTTGCTCCACGCCACCTGGGACCTGCGCGAGCACGCGGCCCCGGTGCTCGACCTGCGCAGCTACTCCGACAAGGTGAACCTCAGCGAGGAGGAGGAGCGGCTCGTCGCCGAGACGGTCGCGGGCCTCTGCGAGAAGTATCCCGACGTCGCGGTCACCGAGACCTACCGGCGGGGAGAACCGGTCCGCCAGCTCGTCGAGGCCTCGCGCACCGCGGGCCTCCTCGTGGTCGGCACCCGTGGCCGCCGGCTGCTCACGACCACGCTCCTGGGGTCGGTCAGCCGTGGCGTCGTGGAGCGTGCCTACTGTCCCGTCGCGGTGGTGCGTCCGTGATCGCGTGCATTTGTCCCGTGCAAAACGACGATGGCCCGGTCTCATGACCGGGCCATCGTCGGGAAAGGGTGTAGCGAGGGTGTTGCTTGGTGCGTTTGTTAGGTGAAAATGCTGACGCCGCCGGGGCCGATGAGCAGCCCAACGACGATCAACACGATCCCCATGAGGACGCCGCCACGGACCAGGGTGACGATGCCCCAGATCACGAGGATCACTGCAAGAATCCACAATAAGGTAGCCATGTTTCCCTCCTGTTCGAGGACACTGTGCCCTCGTGATGGGAATCCAAACCTTCGGGGCGGGGCATTGACCTACACCAGTGAATACCCGATCTTCCAGGTGACCGTGGACATCGTCGTCCTCACGATTCGCGACGACGTGCTTTGTGCTCTCGTCGTGCAGCGAGGGAATGAGCCGTTCAAAGGACGATGGGCTTTACCCGGCGGGTTCGTCGAGCCGGACGAGGGACTTTGTGACGCCGCGCGACGTGAGCTGGTGGAGGAGACCGGTGTCGGCGACGGGGTGACCCGGCTCGAGCAGCTGGCGTCCTACGGCGACCCGGGACGAGACCCGCGGGGCCGCGTGGTCAGTGTCGCCTGGCTGGCCGTCGTACCCAACGGCGTCGACCCGACGGCCGGCTCGGACGCCGCCCACGCCGAGTGGAGGCCGGTGACGGCGCTGCTGGGTCCGGGGGACCTGGCCTTCGACCACCACACGATCCTCGGTGACGGGATCGAGCGGGCCCGCTCGAAGCTCGAGTACACCGCTCTTGCCACGGCCTTCGTCGGCGAGGAGTTCACGGTCGCGGACCTGCGCCGGGTCTACGAGGTGGTCTGGGGAGTCGCCCTCGATGCGGGCAACTTCCACCGCAAGGTGACCAACGCCGGCTTCATCGAGCCGACGGGAGCGATGGTGCAGCGCGGACCGGGGCGCCCGGCGGCGTTGTACCGCCACGTGAACGGCGCCGACGAGCTGTACCCGCCGCTGACCCGGTCCGCGCTCCGCTGAGCCGGAGTCAGACCGGCTGCACGGCGATGGTGAACTGCACCCCGCCGGACTGGTCGATCTGCGCGTCGAGGATCTTGTCGTCGAGGGTCACCGCGGCGGTCTCCTCCAGGAAGACCCGGGCGCCTGCCTCCTCCTCGACTACCTGGTCGCCGGGCTGCGGGGCCTCGGTCGGCATCACGTGCAGAGCCGGGCTGTCCGGGGCGTCCTGGCTGATCCGGAGCCCGGCCTCGCCGTTCTGGCCGGACTGCTCGACGATGTGCTTCACGACGTTGTTGGCGTTCTCGGTGAGAGTGAGCACGAAGTGCCTTTCGCTTGAGTGCGTCGGTCGTCTCCACCGTGCCCGCCATGGTGGAGGACCGCAACCCCGTCGGGACGCCCGGGCGTGTCGTCCCCCACGCCACCCACCTCTGGTAACGCGGGGTTATGGACGGAACACAAGCGGCCTACCGCATGCGATGAGTCCACAACGCTTGTGAAGTCGTGGCGCCACTGGGGAAGTCGCGGTGTCGGCAGGCGGGATGGCACACCGCGCAATCCGGTTGTGCCGACACCTAGACTCGCCTTTGTCATGTCTGAGGCCGGTTCGCAGGAGCGTCGCCCCCAGGGGCACCCCCAAGGTCAGTCTCAGGGGCGGCCCCGGCGTCGACGTCCTCAGGGCAGGCGCGAGCAGGGCAGGCCCGGCAGCGGACGCGACGGACGTCGTCACCGCTTCAGCCCGGACCAGGTCGAGGCACGCAAGGCACTCGTGCCCACCATCCGCTATCCACCCGAGCTGCCGGTTGCCGAGCGCCGGGAGGACATCGCCGCGGCGATCCGCGACAACCAGGTCGTGATCGTGGCGGGCGAGACCGGCTCCGGCAAAACGACGCAGCTGCCGAAGATCTGCCTCGAGCTCGGTCGTGGCGTGCACGGTCTGATCGGACACACGCAACCGCGTCGGATCGCGGCGAGGAGCGTTGCCGAGAGGATCGCCGAGGAGCTCGGCACCGACCTCGGCAGCACGGTCGGCTACCAGGTGCGCTTCACGGACCGGTCGAGCTCCGACACCCTGGTCAAGCTGATGACCGACGGCATCCTGCTCAACGAGCTCCAGCACGACCGGATGCTGTCGGCCTACGACACCCTGATCATCGATGAGGCCCACGAGCGCAGCCTCAACATCGACTTCATCATCGGCTACCTCAAGCAGCTGCTGCCGCGGCGGCCGGACCTGAAGGTGATCATCACCTCGGCAACCATCGACCCGGAGCGCTTCGCCCACCATTTCTCCGACGCGAACGGTGAGCCCGCTCCGATCGTCGAGGTGTCGGGACGCACCTATCCGGTCGAGGTCCGCTACCGGCCGCTGGTGGAGGAGGTGTACGACGACGAGGAGGGCGAGCCCGTCGTCCGCGACCAGACCGAGGCAATCGTCGAGGCCGTCAAGGAGCTCGTCGCGGAGGGTCCCGGAGACATCCTCGTATTCCTACCCGGTGAGCAGGAGATCCGCGACACCGCCGACGTACTCCGCAAGGTCACCCCACGCCGCGCCGTCGACGAGTTCGACGTGGTGCCGCTCTACGCCAGGTTGTCGAGCGCTGAGCAGCACAAGGTCTTCGAGGCGCACACCAGGCGCCGGGTCGTGCTGGCCACCAACGTCGCGGAGACGTCGCTGACCGTGCCGGGGATCAGGTACGTCGTGGACGCCGGCTTCGCCCGGATCTCGCGCTACTCGTTCAGGACCAAGGTGCAGCGCCTGCCGATCGAGCCCATCAGCCAGGCCTCCGCCAACCAGCGCAAGGGTCGCTGTGGCCGGGTCGAGGCCGGCATCTGCATCCGGCTGTACTCCGAGGAGGACTTCGAGAGCCGGCCCGAGTTCACCGATCCAGAGATCCTGCGAACCAACCTCGCCTCGGTCATCCTGCAGATGACCGCCCTCGGTCTCGGTGACCTCGCCCGGTTCCCGTTCGTCGACCCGCCCGACCAGCGCAACGTGAAGGCGGGGGTGCAGCTGCTCGAGGAGCTCGGCGCGCTTGCGACCAAGACCCGGGCCGCAACGGAGCCGGGACACCGCGGGCCGAGGCACCAGCTGACCAAGCTCGGGAGGCAGCTCGTCGTACTCCCCATCGACCCGCGGCTGGCGCGCATGGTGGTGGAGGCCGATCGGCTCGGCTGTCTGCGTGAGGTCCTCGTCGTCGCTGCTGCGCTGTCGATCCAGGACCCCCGGGAGCGGCCGGTCGAGCTCCGGGCCCAGGCCGACCAGATGCACGCCCGGTTCCGCGACGAGACGTCGGACTTCATGACGCTGGTCAACCTGTGGCGCTACGTCCGCGAGCAGCAGCGGACGCTCTCGTCGAGTGCGTTCCGGCGGATGTGCAAGGGGGAGTACCTCAACTACCTGCGGATCCGCGAGTGGCAGGAGCTCGAGGCTCAGCTGCGTCAGGTTGCCAAGCAGCTCCAGCTGAACGTCGGCCACCCGGCGGACGTGCCGGATGCCGACGCGATCCACCAGTCGCTGCTGTCCGGGCTGCTCTCGCACATCGGCCTCCGTGACCCGGACCGCCGCGACTACCTCGGGGCCCGCAACGCGCGGTTCGCGATCTTCCCCGGGTCCGGCCTGTTCCGGAAGCAGCCGCAGCTCGTGATGGCCGCGGAGCTCGTGGAGACCTCGCGGCTGTGGGGTCGGGTGAACGCGGCCATCAAGCCCGAGTGGGCTGAGCGGCTCGGCTCACACCTGGTGAAGCGGACCTACTCGGAGCCGCACTGGTCGAAGAAACGCGCCGCGGTCATGGCCTACGAGCGGGTGACGCTCTACGGGGTGCCGCTCGTCTCCGACCGGCTCGTCTCGTACGGCAAGGTCGACCCGGCGCTCTCGAGGGAGCTCTTCATCAGGCACGCGCTGGTGTACGGCGAGTGGGAGACCCAGCACCGGTTCTTCACCGAGAACCGCGCGCTCATCGAGGAGGTGGAGGAGCTCGAGGACCGCGCCCGGCGCCGCGACATCCTCGTCGACGAGCACACGCTCTTCGACTTCTACGACGCCCGGGTCGGTGAGGAGGTCGTCTCGGGCGCGCACTTCGACTCGTGGTGGAAGCGCACCCGCCAGCGCAAGCCGGACCTGCTGACGTTCGACCCGCAGATGCTCGTCAACCCCTCGGTCGCCGACGTCGACGAGGCCGACTACCCCGACACATGGCGCGAGGGAGACCTCACCCTTCCGCTGAGCTACCAGTTCGAGCCGGGCGCGGCCGCGGACGGCGTGACGGTCCATCTCGCCGTCGCCACGCTGAACCAGGTCAGCGCAGACGCCTTCTCCTGGCAGGTGCCCGGGCTGCGTGAGGACCTGGTCGTGGCTCTCATCCGTTCACTGCCCAAGCAGCTGCGCGTGAACTTCGTCCCGGCACCCAACCATGCCCGCGCCTTCCTCGCGGCCGTCTCGCCCGGCGAGGAGCCGTTGCTGGACGCGTTGGAGCGCTTCCTTCGTTCGACCACCGGCGTCGTCGTCCCTCGGGAGGCGTGGGACTGGTCGAAGGTGCCCCACCACCTGAGGCCTACGTTCAGGGTGCTCGACGACCAGGGGAAGGTCGTCGCGGAAGGCAAGGACCTCGAGGCGTTGAAGGCGCCTCTGCGTCCCAAGTTCGCCCGAGCCATGGCGGAGGCAGCGGAGTCCAGCGGCGTGACCGTCACGGGGCAGACGCGGTGGACCTTCGGCAGCATCGAGCGGACGTTCACGCAGCAGCGTGCCGGCCACGAGGTGAGGGGCTTCCCTGCGCTCGTCGACGAAGCACGGGTGCCGGGAGGCACACCGACCGTCGGTCTCCAGGTGTTCGGGTCCGAGGCGGAGCAGGAGGCCTCGATGCGGCTCGGACTGCGCCGGCTGCTCATGCTGACGCTCCCCTCACCGGCACGGTCCATCGCGTCGGGGATGGGCAACGCCGAGAAGCTCACCCTCGCCGCCTCGCCGTACCCGTCGACCCAGGACCTGCTCGACGACTGCGTCGCCGCAGCAGTGGACGCCGTGGTCGAGGCGAACGGTCTGGTCTGGGACGGGGAGGGTTTCACCGAGCTGGCAACCAAGGTGCGCGGAGAGCTGGAGGGCCGGACCCGCGCGGTGGTGCAGGACGTCGGCAGGGTGCTGACCGTGTGGCGGGAGACCGACCGCATCCTCAGCGGATCCGTGGACCTGCCGATGCTGCCCGCCCTCGCGGACATGAAGGCGCAGGTCGGCCGGCTCGTCTACCGGGGCTTCGTCTCGGACGTCGGCGCCGCCCAACTGCGCGAGCTGCCGCGCTACCTCACGGCGGTGCAGCAGCGGCGCGAGAAGCTACCGGCGTCGGTCGGACGCGACCGCCTGCTGATGGACCAGATCGCCGCCGTGCAGGACGCCTACCTCCACCGTGTCGAGGCATTGCCTCCGGGGAGGCCGCCGAGCGCCGCGCTTCGCAGGGTCCGGTGGATGCTCGAGGAGCTCCGGGTCAGCCTCTGGGCCCAGCAGCTCGGGACCGCACACCCCGTCTCCGACACCAGGATCCGCAAGGCTCTCGACGCGGCCTGACCCGGCCTGACCCGGCGCCGTCGGGCGTCACACCAGTCGGCCGACCGTCAGGACAGGTCGTGGTAGGTCCGGGCCTCGCGGACGACCGCGTCGAACATCGCCCGGGGCAGCACAGCTCCCTCGCGTCGTACCGCCTGCTCGTCCAGTCTGAGCAGCCGGTCCAGCCGCACCTCGCTGGGCCGCCGCTCGTGGTCCCAGTCGCCGCTGCCGATGTCCATCCAGTAGCGGCCGTACCGGGCCTCGTCGGCGGCATCGAGGTCATGGTCCTGGCTGGAGAGCTGAAGTGCGAGCAGCGTGCCGGCGTCGCGTCCGATCACCAGCACAGGACGGTCCTTGCCCTGGGAGGCCTCCTCCTCGTAGGGCACCCAGGCCCAGACCACCTCGCCAGGGTCCGGCGCGCCGTCGAGCTCGGGGGAGTAGCTGACCGCGGTCGACTCGGCGGCGGGCCGGCTCTCCCCGGACGGCGTGTGCGACGGGTCCAGGGTCTGCCGCACGAACGTGCGCATGAGCTTTCCGAGGCGAGTCATGCGCCGACTGTAGCCATATGCGTGCTGTGCAATCGGTGATGGGCGAGACTGTCGGCCATGCCACGTGTGCCCGCCGACGACCCGGAGCTGACCAACGCCAGCGAGAGGGAGGTGTGGAGGGCGCTCTGCGAGCAGGCCGGCCCGGACGACCTGTTGCTGGCCAACGTGCGGGTGACCCACAAGGGCGAGGACCGCGAGGTCGACTTCGTGGTCGGCTTCGTTGGGCTCGGCGTCGTCGCCCTGGAGGTGAAGGGCCGATCCATCCGGTACGACGGGGACCGATGGACCATCGAGCGCGGCGGCCGTCGGGTCGAGGTGCATCCGGTGGACCAGGCGAGGAACGGGATGTTCGCGGTTCGCGACTCGCTCTACCGTCATCCCAGGTGGGGCGACCGCGGCCGGATCCGGTTCGGCCACGCCGTCGTACTCCCGTTCGACAGCGTCGACCGCGGATTCTGCCTGCCGGACTGTCCGCGGTGGCGCATCACGGACCGCGCCGAGATGGACGACCTCGTACCACGGCTGCGCCGCATCCTCGAGGACCAGGAGAGCGGTTACCGGCTCGCCGACCTCGACGATCTGGACACGATCGACGAGTGGCGGTACGGCCGGATGCCGCTGCAGCGCGACCTGCTCGCCCTCGCCGACGACCGTGAGGCGGAGGCCGACCGGCTCACCCAGGACCAGGGCGCACTCCTCGATGCGATCAGGCTGCTCCCGCGGGCGGAGATCCGTGGCGGGCCGGGGAGCGGCAAGACCTGGCTCGCCATGGAGCAGGCCGAGCGGCTGTCACGCAAAGGCCAACGGGTGGCGCTGCTGTGCTACTCGCGGGGGCTCGCCTCCTTCCTCCAGCGGCGCGCGGAAGGTCTGCAGCGCAAGGCGCGCCCCGCCTACATCGGCACCTTCCACGGCTTGGGCCACTCATGGGGCGCCGAGGTCCGCAGTGACACCGACAGCGACTACTGGGAACGGGAGCTGCCCGCGCGCATGGTCTCCCTGGCGGGCGAGCTGCCGGAGGGCAAGCGGTTCGACGCGGTGGTCGTCGACGAGGTGCAGGACTTCGCAGACAGCTGGTGGGAGGCGCTGCTCGCATCGCTGAAGGACCCGGAGACCGGCAGCATCTACGTGTTCTCCGACGAGGGGCAGCGCGTGTTCGCCCGGTTCGGCGACGCGCCCGTGTCGATGCCGACGCTGCTGCTCGACCAGAACCTGCGCAACACTCGCCAGATCGCCGAGACCTTCCAGTCCCTCGGCACCACGCGCATGCGTGCTGTGGGGGGTGACGGGCCCGAGGTGACCTTCGTGCAGTGCCCGGCCGAGAAGGCAGTGGAGGTCGCCGACGACCAGATCGACACGCTGCTGGACACCTGGCGCCCCGAGGATCTCGCGCTTCTCACGATCGGTTCCCGGCACCCCTACCAGACGCATCTGCAGGAGACACTCGGCCAGGACGGCTACTGGGCGACCTTCTGGGACAAGGACTCGGTCTTCTACGGCCATGTGCTGGGCTTCAAGGGGCTGGAGCGCAGGGCCGTCGTGCTCGCCCTGAACGAGGGTGACAGCCGCGACCGCTCGCGCGAGCGGTTGTACGTCGGCATGTCACGGGCCACCGACTGCCTGGTCGTGTGTGGAGACCCGGAGTATGTCCGTGACGTCGCCGGAGAGGCGACTCTGCGCAAGCTCAGGGGCGGTGCGTGACCAGCCTCCGCGTCGCGACGTACAACCTCTACCTGGGCGCCGACGTGACGGTCGTCTTCGGGGCCACCAGCGCCGAGGACCTTGCCGCGCGAGCTCGCCTCGTGCTCGCCCAGGTGCTGGCGACCGACTTCCCGGCACGTGCTGGGGCCATCGCGGCGATCCTGGTCAGGGAGCGGGTCGACGTCGTCGGCCTGCAGGAGGTGGCTCAGTGGTCCCGGGCCGTTGACGCCGCGGACAGTGGCGCGGACGGTGGGGAGCGGTCCGAGGTCTGGCTCGACTTCCTCGACGAGCTGCTGGCTGCGCTGCGGAGGGCCGGCGAGGTGTACGACGTACACGCCTGCACGGCGAACTTCCGCGGCGGCGCCGTGATCCCTGGCGAGGCGGCGATGACCGTGCTCGGCCACAACGTGGTGCTGGTGCGCAAGGGGAGCGGGGTGACGGTGACCGGCGAGAGGACCGGTGACTTCACGCGAACGCTCGACGTCGCCACCGGCATGCCCGACCTGGTGCTCAACATCGCTCGCAGCTGGGGAAGGGTCGATGCCGAGGTCCACGGCCACCCGTTCCGCTTCGTGAACACGCACACCGAGGCGTGGGACGAGACCGTGCGCAA
This sequence comes from Nocardioidaceae bacterium, assembly GCA_035297905.1. Taxonomy (GTDB): domain Bacteria; phylum Actinomycetota; class Actinomycetes; order Propionibacteriales; family Nocardioidaceae; genus Nocardioides_C. The sequence goes on along the minus strand of DATGYO010000083.1, from coordinate 80,892 downwards.
CGCGCAGCGGGACGAGCTGCTCGCCGCCATCGGCTGGGACGACAGCCCGGTCGTGCTCGTCGGCGACTTCAACGCGGCGCCGGAAGCCGTCGGCATGCCCTCCTCGTACGTCGACGCGTGGGCCGTCGCGGGCAGAGACCGGGACGGCCTCACCTGCGGGCAGAGCGCCGATCTCTCGGGGGAGAGCCGGCTGGCCGAGCGGATCGACTACGTCTTCGTCCGGGACGCCGAGGTCACAGGCTGCTGGGTGGTCGGTGCGCTCCCGGAGGACCGGACCGCGTCGGGCCTGTGGCCCTCGGACCACGCCGGTGTCGTGGCCGACATCCTCCTGTGACGCCGGCCAGACACCTGGGCATGTCGGGACCTCAGTCGTCCCAGGGCGGCTGGTCGTCCATCTTCTGGTAGTACTTCGCGAGGTGGCTCTTGACCCTGTCGATGTCGCTCTCGGGCAGGTCGACACCGCCGCGCGACCCCTGCATGACGTTGCCCGCCGCCATGACGCCGCGGGGCACCGCATAGAGCTCGCCGTCGATGACGTCGGCGATCAGGAGCTTGTAGGCGGTGAAGTTCTGCTTCTTCTCCGCGTCGTACCAGACATGCGCGTCGCGGTACTTCTCGTTGGGTTCGTCGCCGACGCCCGCCCACTCACGGACTCGTCTCTCCGCGGCAGCGCCGTCCCACTCCCGGTCACGGTCCGCCAGAGGTAGGTCCTGGAAACTGGTCACGGCCATGGTGCTGCCTCCGTTCGGTCTCGATCGTCTGGGCCGCCTCGGAGGTACCCGGGTCGGTGCCGGCTCAATCCCTGTCGGGGCGGCGGCGCATCGACTTCACGTCGCCTCGCCGCTTCTTGCCTGCCAGCCGTCGCTCCTTCGAGGCGCGCGTCGGCTTCGTGGGGCGGCGCCTGGGGGGCGGAGCCGCGAAAGCCCGTTCGAGCAGCTCGGTGAGCCGGGCCCGGGCGGCCTCCCGGTTCCGGTGCTGGGAGCGGTACTCAGACGCCGTCACGCTGATCCGGCCGTCCACGAGCCGATGCCCGAGCCGGCTCGAGGCGCGAGCCCGCAGTCGTTCGGGCACCGACGGTGACCCGGTGAGGTCGAAGAGCAGCTCCACCCGGCTGTCGGTGGTGTTCACCGACTGGCCGCCGGGTCCGCTGGACTTGCTGAACCGCCACTCGAGCTCATGCTCCGGCACGCTGACGCCGGCGGCTCGGATCCCGCTCGAGCTCACGGCTGCTCCGGGAGCAGCGTGCTGGGCTGGGCACCCACCTGGGCGACACAGCGGGCTGCAGCCGTCATCGCCAGCTCCGGGCCGCCCAGCAGGAAGCCCGCCCCCAGCGCGTCCCCTGCACCCGTCACGTCGCGCACCGGGCCGGGCACCGGGAGGCGGTGGTCGGCCACACCGTCGATCACGAACGAGCAACCCTTGGGTCCTTGCTTGAGGACCAGCACGCTCGTGCCTCCCGCTCCGAAGCTCGAAGGGGGTGCCACGGGCGGCATGTCTCCAGGGCCTTGCGTCGCGGCCCACTCGTGCTCGTTGGCAAGCACGACGTCGGGTCGCAGCGCCTGCCACAGCTCGCGGAAGCGGGCCGGGCCGTGGGCGTTGATCAGCGCCGCCGAGGCCAGGTCGACGGCGACCTTCGTGCCGGCGGAGTGTGCTGCGGCAGCCAGGTCGACGAGCCGCTCCGGCAGCGGGGCGCGGAACAGGGCGTACCCGGAGACGAAGAGCCAGTCCGCGCCGTCGAGCCACGGACCCGGGCGGACCTCTTCCAGCCAGGCCGAGGTACCCGGGTCGGAGGCCAGGGAGCGTGCCCCCCGGGACACGAGGGACACGACCGTGCCAGCGCGCCCCGTCACCGGACCGTGCACCTCGATGCCTGCGGCCTCCAGCGCCTCGTCGACGAACCGGCCGGGGCCTTCAGAGGCCCGGGGGCCGAACAGCCGCGCCTGCCCGTCGTACTCGTGGACCCATCCCGCGACGTTCGCCGCCTGCCCGCCCGCGGCGAACGTGATGTGCGCCGACGTGTCGTCGTCGGGTACGAGCCCACCGGGTACGTCGACGATGACGTCGAGCATGATGTCGCCGAGACACGCGACCAGCACCGCTGCAGCCCCTTCCGTCCGGCAGAATGCCCGGGTGAACGTTCCCCTCGACCTGTCCGAAGAGGTCTCCGACGCTATTGCATCAGGCATCGGCGTGGTGGCATTGGAGTCAACGCTGATCAGCCACGGCCTGCCGACAGAGACCAGCGCCAAGACCGCGCGGGAGATCGAGGCGGAGGTGCGCCAGGCCGGTGCGGTGCCGGCCACGATCGCCGTGGTCGAGGGCAGGATCCGGGTCGGCCTCGGCGACGACGACCTCGTCCGGGTCGCCGAGGGGGACGACGTGGTGAAGACCAGCATCCGCGACCTCGGCCTGGTCCTTTCCAGGGGTGTGACGGGCGCGACGACCGTCGCGTCGACGTCCTACCTGGCCCACCTCGCGGGGGTCCGGGTGTTCGCGACGGGAGGGCTCGGCGGCGTGCACCGCGGAGCCCGAGACACCTGGGACGAGTCCGCCGACCTCGGCGCGCTGTCGTCGGTTCCCGTGACCGTCGTGTGTGCGGGCGTGAAGTCGATCCTCGACGTCCCCGCGACCCTGGAGCGGCTCGAGTCGCTGTCGGTGACCGTGGTGGGCTTCCGCACAGACACGTTCCCCGGCTTCTACATCCGCGACACCGGACTGCCCGTCCCTTGGCGAGTGGAGGGCCCGGCGGAGGTCGCGGCCGCGATGGCGGGCCGGGACTCGCTCGGCCTGCGGCAGGGAATCGTGGTCGGCAACCCGATTCGCGCCGAGGAGGAGATGGACCACGACCTGCACCAGCGCACCCTCGAGAGCGGTCTTGCCGCGGCCGGCGAAGCGGGAGTGCGGGGCAAGGACGTGACGCCCTTCCTGCTGTCCTGGTTCCACGAGCACACCGAGGGGGCGTCGCTCGCCGCCAACGTCGCACTCGTGAGGTCCAACGCCCGTCTCGCGGCGGAGATCGCTGCCCACGTCGTCTGAGGCGACCAGCCCGGAGATCCGGCCATCACAAAGGCCCGCCGTCCGGATGGACGGCGGGCCTTCGCTTCGTGCGTGCCGGACCGGGAGCGCCTCACGGCGCGTGGCCGCTCGCAGCGGCTTATTTTGGGACCCGGGGCTGCCGCAGCCCGACACGTCCTCGATTGTACAAGCCGACCTCGTCGTCTCCAGCGATTCGCAGGTTCAGGACAGGAGCCCGTCGACCTCGAGACGGGCGGCGTGCTCGAGCTGGTCGGCCATGGTCGCCAGCTTCGCGGCGGAGATGTCGTGCAGGTACGTCGATCGTGTCCCCGAGTGCTCCCCGTGGGCGCGACCGGCCGAGACCACCCGCGCGAACGCGGCGGCGCGGTACAACGTGTCGGCGAAGTCGCCTTGTGCCACACCTCGGAGCACCTGGTCGACCAGCAGGCGCACCTCGTCCGGTCCCGGCGGGTCGACCACGCCGGCCACGACCTCGTGCACCGGTGTGTGATGCCGCCCGGTGTCGAACTCGGCGGCCGCGGAAGCGGGGTCGGCGTACACCCAGGTGCGCAGGAGGTAGAGCCGCCACAAGCAGCCCGCCAGCGAGTCCGCGGGGGCTCCCGCCCACAGGTCCGCGAGCGTCTCGAGTCCCTCGGTGTCCGCCAACGACACGACCCGGGCGACGATCTGCTCGTCGGCATGGTCGCGGGCTCCGCGGACCAGCAGCGTCGCGCAGCGGTCAGCGGCCTCGCTACGAAGGGCTGGGTCGTCGTCGGAGGGAAGTGCCTGGAAGTGCGCCTCACCAGGCAGCGCGGGTCGGTGGTGGCGTCGGGACTCGGACATCGCCCCAGAGTACTTCCGCGGTCTCACCTCGGGGGCGGCAGCGCGTCCGTCGCCTCCAGCACGTCGAGACCGGTGATCTGGAGCAGGTCCACGATGATCGAGCGGATCTGCGCGAGCATCGCCGCCGCCGACAGGTCGGTGACACGTTCGACCTCACCGGTGCCGTGCCCGATGCGCATCAACGTCGCGCGGGCGTCGGTGGCCATCTGGTCCCGCTCGAGATCCTCGGCGATCTGGTCGGTCGCGTCCGCGAGGTCGGCGCAGAGGACCGCGTAGGCCCGTGGCAGCTGCTCGCCGTGGTAGTTCGCCACGGCGACCCGGCGGACGAGGACGCGAGTGTTGCGCATGGCCCGGTCGGTCGGGTCGACGAGCTCGGCCATGCGCCGCACCTGTCCTCGGTGACCGCGCCGGAACGGCGACGACGCCACCACCGAGAGCCCCTCGTCGGCTGCGGCCTGGAGCTCCCGGATGAGCGGCTCGGTGGTCCGTGCGTCGGCGAGCATCTCCAGGGCGCGGTCCACGTCCCCGTCGACCGCGCTCTCGGAGGCGGCTCGCAGCAGCGAGGCGATCTTGCGCACGACCACGGCTGCGCTCTCCCGGGGCCGGCGCAGCGGCGCAGCGGGCACGACCGCGGCGGCAACGAGCGCGACCGCACCTCCGATGAGGGCGTCGGTCCACCGCAGCAGCGCCTGTCCCGGCTGGGGCAACAGAGTGACCACGATGATCGACTGCACCGCCGCCTGGGTGACGAGCAGCCCGCTCGAGTCGAGCAGGAAGGCGGCGGACATGGCGAGGGCGACGATGACGCCGATCTGCCACCAGCCTGTGCCCAGGACGAGGACCAGCAGGTCGGCGAGGAACACACCGACGGCCACGCCGACGGTCACCTCGGCAACGCGACGCAGCCGCTGTCCGTAGGAGGTGCCGAGGCTGACCACCGCAGCGATGGGCGCGAAGAACGGTGTGGTGTGGCCCACGACGTACTTCGCCACCACCCAGGCGAGGCTGGCCGCGACCGCTGCCTGTCCGATGTGCCAGGACTTCGACTTCAGCCGGGCCATGCGCGACCGCGCGGACACCCGACCCCGCTGCCACGCTCGGTCGAGGGTCTCAGGCAGGTCGCTCACGGGCTTGATGCTGCCAGAGCGCCACCTAGGGTGGCTCCATGGACCAGCGACGAATCGGTGACCGGATGGTGGGCGCGATCGGGCTCGGCGGCATGCCGATGTCCGTGCGGGAGCACAACGACGAGAACCTGGGGGTACGCACGATCCAGGCTGCCCTCGACGCGGGCGTCACGCTGATCGACACCGCCGACGCCTACTCCAAGGACGAGGAGAGCTTCGGGCACAACGAGGAGCTGATCGCACGGGCGCTCCAGGAGTACGGCGCCGGGGCGGACGACGTACTGGTCGCCACGAAGGGCGGCCACACACGCCGCGGAAGCGAGTGGGACCTCGACGGCTCACCGGACTACCTCCGCAAGGCGTGCGAGGCCTCTCTTCGCAGGCTCGGCGTCGAGGCGATCGGGCTCTACCAGCACCACCGCCCGGACCCGGAGGTCGACTACGCCGAGACGATGGGTGCTCTCAAGGCCCTCATCGACGACGGGCTGATCGTCCACGCCGGGATCTCGAACGCCGACCCGGACCAGATCCTGCTCGCCTTCGACATCCTCGGCGACGGGCTGGCCGCGGTGCAGAACGAGTTCTCGCCGCGGTTCCGCAGCTCGCAGGCCGAGCTCGACCTGTGCACCGAGCTCGGCATCGCGTTCCTTCCGTGGAGCCCGCTGGGCGGCATGAGCAGCGCCAGTGAGCTCGGGGACCAGTTCGCGCCGTTCGCGGAGGTCGGCGCGAAGTATGGCGTGTCACCACAGCAGGTGGCGCTGGCGTGGGAGCTCGCCAAGTCGCCGGTCGTCATCCCGATCCCCGGCGCCAGCCGGGTCGAGTCGGTCCAGGACTCCGTCGCGGCGGCCCGGCTGCACCTCGACGAGGACGATCTCGCGAAGCTCGACGCGGCCTGACGACCTGGAGGCGTCAGCCGAGCTTGCCGGCCGCCGTGCGGACCGCCTCGACCATCGGTTCCTGACCCGTCGGGTAGTCGTAGTCCTGTGCCACGAGTCGCATCTCCAGCAGGGAGATGCGCTTGCCGACCCGGGTCATGCCCTGGGCGTCGAAGTAGGCGTCGTCGTCGTTCTCGCCGGACGCGGGGCCGTAGGTCAGCAGGTACCACCCGGCCACCCCGCCGGCTACGTCGACCGTCCGGAGCTTGCCGACGTCGCGTTGCTGGTACTCCGACAGCTCCTCGCCGCACCGGGCGCGCCAGGACTTCAGCACCTCGAAGGCGCGCCGGGCGGTCGACCCGTCGGCGAAGTCGGCGACCAGGTGGCTGGCCGTGTCCGCGTCCGACCCGTGCTTCGGGGTGAACTGCCGCACCGCGACGCGCATGGCGCCGATGGAGGTCATCGCGTACTTGTGGCATGTCCCGAACGGTTCCTGGCCCTCGGTCCTGCGGGTGGACGTCACCCGCCACGCGAACCCGTCCTCGAAGCCGGGGACCTCCGAGGCCGCGAGCAGCCGGTCGGGGAGCGTCCGCTTCGCGGCGGGGCCGGTGGCAGCTGCCGGCGAGGTGGAGGCGGCCGGTGCCTTGGCGGAGGACTTGGCGGGGGAGCTGGTGGGGGCCGGAGACGCGCTCCGTGCCGACTTCGCACCCCCGGAGGCCTTCGGGCGCGGCGCCTTCGAGGAAGCGGCGGAGTCGTCCGCCGCCGATGCGCTGCGCGGCTGCTCGTCGCTCGCGCCGGCGCAGCCGGTGAGTACGAGGGCAAGGGCGGAGACCCCCAGGCCGAGGGTGAGCCGGGTGTGGTTGAGCGTCATCACAGGTCCTTCGGCGGGAGGGGCGCGGTGCGTGCGCCGCTCCCCAAGCCTAGGGTCCTCCGACGCCGCAGGGCCGAGCGCCACGCTGGACCGCACCGCCGGGCCATCGGGTGGCTGCCGGTACGGTTTGCAGTTGCAGGTCAAGGTACGTCGGTCTGGGAAAGGGCGGTTCAGGTGGCGGTCGGTCGCAGGATCAAGGCGCTGGCCAGCGGCATCGTCCTCTGCGGGCTGGTCGCCGGCTGCTCGACCGCCGGCGCCGGGGCAGAGGGCGGGACGCCCGACCCCTCCGCGAGCAGCTCGGCATCGAGCTCTGCCCCTGCCGAACCGGCAACGATCACCGTCGGGGTCTACGGACCTAAGGGGAGTCTCGACTCCTACGACGCCCTCGCCGACAGGTTCAGCGCCGAGCACCCCAACGTCACCGTGAAGGTGAAGCGCTATCCAGACGCCGAAGCCGTCCTGCAGTCGGTCGAGAGCGGTCAGGCCCCCGACGTGTTCGTGATGGACCACGACCACCTACCCGGTCTCGTGCAGGACAAGCGCCTCCGCCCCGTCGACGGCCTCCTCGAGGCGCGCAACGTGAACTTCGGCGACGGCTACCAGCGTGGAGGGCTCACCGCCTTCGCCGCGGACGCACACCTGCAGTGCATGCCCAACGACGTCTCGCCGGTGGTCGTCTACTACAACAAGGACCTCGTCGACCTCAACCGGCTGGGAACGGCCGGAGAGGCGGCGCCGACCGCACTGGACGGGTGGTCCTGGGAGATGTTCACCAAGGCCGCGCGTCAGGCCTCGCGGGGGCCGGCCAGCGGGGTCTACATCGAGCCGTCCCTCGCCTCTCTGGCGCCGTTCATCTGGTCCGCCGGCGGTGACATCGTCGACGACCCGCAAGCACCCACCACCCTCACGCTCGCGGACAGCGACTCCCGGGCGGCACTGGAGCAGGTGCTCGCCGTGGTGCGCGACCCGCAGCTGACTCCCGACAGTCGCCAGCTGGAGAACCAGGACGCCGTGGCGCGCTTCAAGCACGGCAAGCTCGGGATGATCCTCGGCACTCGCGCGCTCACCCCGCAGTTCCGTGCCGCCCAGGGCCTGCGCTTCGACGTCATGCCGCTGCCCAGCCTCGGCCGCCTTCGCACGATCGCCGACATGACCGGTTACTGCATCTCCGCCGACACCCAGGCCCTCGAGGCCGCCGGTGACTTCCTCGCCTTCGCCGTCAGTGACGAGGGTGCCGCGATCACCGCGCGTTCCGGGTACGTCGTGCCCTCGAACGTGAAGGTGGCCAACTCCCCGGTCTTCACCCAGGAGGCCCAGCAGCCGGCGAGCTCGTTCATCTTCAACGAAGGTGTACGCCGGGCGCAGGACCTGCCCTTCGTGCCTCAGTGGCCGCAGCTCTCCGAAGCCGTCGAGCCGGCCCTGAACCGGATGTTCTACGCGCCTGTGATCGACCTCGACTCCCTGCTCGACGAGATCGACACCACGTCGTCGCGGGTGCTCGCTCCCGAGCCCCAGTGAGGGCCCCAGTGAGGGCCCCAGTGAACGGCGTCGCCGCCCTGCGACGCTAGGAGTCGTCGGCCGACGTAGCCGACTCGGCCTGAGTCGCCACTGTCGCGGGGGCCGTCACGATCGCCTTGGCGAGGATTTCCGTGGTCAGCTCGACCTGCCACGCGCGAGCCCCCAGCCCGCGCAGCCGCTCGGCGACCGCGTCGACGAGCTCGTGCTCCTCGACCTCCGGCGGCTCCCACATCACGCGCCGCACGAAGTCGGGGGTGAGCAGGTTCTCCACCGGCAGGTTGAGGTCCTTCGCGCGCAAGGCAAGCTCGCTGCGGGCGGTGCTCAGCCGCGCCGCCGCCACCGGGTCACGGTCGGCCCAGGACCGAGGAGGCGGCGGCCCGTCGTACCTGGCGGCCAGGGGCGGCAGCTCTTCGTCGGGCAGCGCCCGGGCCGCCCTGAGCGCCTCGACCCATCGGTTCGCGTAGCGCTGGGCGCCTCGACCCTTGAAGCCCTTCAGGTTCAGGAGCGTGGAGCGGTCGCGGGGGAGTGCGTTGGCGGCCTCGACGATCGCGGAGTCGGGGATGATCCGGCCGGGGGTCACGTCCCGCTGGGCCGCGATCGCGTCGCGGGCCTCCCACAGCTCCTTGACAGCGGCGAGGGCACGACGGCCCCGGGCCCGGTGCATGCCCGAGGTGCGGCGCCACGGGTCCTGCCGTGGGCCGCCGGGGGCGGCCTGGACCAGGTGCTCGAACTCCTGGCGGGCCCATTCCCATTTGCCGGTCTGATCCAGCTCCTGGGCGAGTGCGTCCCGGAGCTCGATCAGCGCCTCGACGTCGAGTGCGGCGTACTCCAGCCATGGCTCGGGAAGCGGACGCGTGGACCAGTCCACCGCGGAGTGCTCCTTGCGCATGCGGCGCCCGACGATGGTCTCCACGAGCGTGGCGAGCCCGACCCGGGGGTAGCCGAGCAGCCGGCCCGCGAGCTCGGTGTCGAAGAGGGCGGCGGGGCGCATGCCGAGCTCGGTGAGGCAGGGCAGGTCCTGGGTGGCGGCGTGGAGGATCCACTCGGCGTCACCGATCGCGTCGTTGAGGGCGCGCATGTCGTCGAACGGGATCGGGTCGACCAGTGCGGACCCGGCACCCTCTCGCCGCAGCTGGATAAGATACGCCCGGGCCGAGTAGCGGTACCCCGAAGCCCGCTCGGCGTCCACGGCGACCGGGCCGGAGCCGGCGCGGATCGCCTCGACGATCTCGGTCAGCGCCGGTTCGGAGTCGACGACCGGAGGCAGGCCGTCACGCAGCTCGAGCAGCGGGGCCTGGGGCGCCTCGGCCTGGTCGGTCTGGTCCACCAGGTCGGCCGGCGTCGGCCTGCCGGTCTTCGCCGACTCGGGCGACTCTGACTGTTCGGACGGCAATGGAGCGGAGGGCATCAGCTACGGCCGCGCTGTCCTCGGCGGCTCGGCAACGGCGCGACACCCTCGGGCACGGGCGGCAGGCCGACGGCGGTGCACAGCAGCTCGCCCCACGCCTCGACGTGGTCGGCGATGTCACCGATGGGTGTCCACGAGGCCCGGATCTCGAGCTGGGCGGTCGCCTCCTCCTCGGCCATGCTCCCGAAGCTCTCCGACGAGACCTTGGTCACCGTGCCGGACGGTGCGGCGTACTCAGCGCCGTGCGCCTCCAGCGCCTCGGTGAGCCAGGACCAGCCCACCTCGCCGAGCAGGGGGTCGTTGGCCATCTCCGGGTCGATCTCGGCGCGGGCGTAGGCGACGCACCGGAACGTCCCCTCCCACGCGTCGTTGCCCGCGGGGTCATGCAGCAGCACGATGCGTCCGGTGCCGACGTCTTCACCCTCGACGGTCACGTCCGCGGACAACGCCGAGGCGAAGGGGGCTATCCGCTGTGGTGCCGGCATCTCCTCGCAGAAGATCTCCGGGCGCAGCCTCGCGGTGTGCATCCGCTCGACCGCCGCGAGGAATTCCTCGGGCGTCGCGGGTGCCTCCACACGGGGCTCTTGTCGTGCGGCCATGGGGTCATGCTAAGCCGGTTTGCGTCGGGCCGGACTTCGACTCGCCGCCTGACCTGCGAAGATGAGACCGTGCCAGCAGCCTCGCAGTCCAACCCCGACGTCCTCGACTCCGCCTTTCTCCGCGCCGCCCGCGGTGAGGAGGTGCCGTACACGCCGGTGTGGTTCATGCGCCAGGCCGGCCGGTCGCTGCCCGAGTACCGCAAGGTCCGCGAGGGCGTGCCGATGCTCGAGTCGTGCATGCGGCCCGACCTCGTCGTGGAGATCACCATGCAGCCGGTGCGGAGGTATGGCGTCGACGCCGCGATCTTCTTCTCGGACATCGTGCTGCCGCTCAAGGCGGTGGGCGTCGACCTCGACATCGTGCCGGGCGTCGGCCCGGTCGTGGCCAAGCCTGTCAGCACGCTGGCCGACGTCGAGGCGATCCCGGAGCTGACCCCCGAGCACGTCGGCTTCATCACCGAGTCGGTGCAGAGCCTGGTCTCCGAGCTGGGTGCGACGCCGCTGATCGGCTTCGCCGGTGCGCCGTTCACCGTGGCGTCCTACCTCGTCGAGGGCGGCCCGTCGAAGGAGCACGCGAAGACCAAGGCGATGATGTTCGGGGCCCCCGACCTCTGGGACGCCTTGATGCGCAAGATCGCGCGCATCTCGGCGGCCTACCTGCAGGTCCAGGTGGAGGCGGGCGCCTCCGCCGTACAGCTGTTCGACTCCTGGGCCGGCGCGACGGCGCCGGACGACTACCAGCGCTACGTCATGCCGTACTCCGCCCAGGTGCTCGCCCACGCCGGTACCCTCGGCGTCCCTCGCATCCACTTCGGGGTCGGCACCGGTGAGCTGCTCGGCCTGATGGGTGAGGCTGGTGCCGACGTGGTCGGCGTGGACTGGCGCGTGCCGCTCGCCGCGGGGATCGAACGGGTCGGTGGCCGGGCCGTCCAGGGAAACCTCGACCCGTCGCTGGTGTTCGCGCCGACCGAGCTGATGCTCTCCCGCGCGGCCGAGATCCTCGACGCCGGCCGTGCGGCTCCGGGCCACATCTTCAACCTCGGGCATGGTGTGATGCCCTCCACCGATCCGGACCAGCTCGCCAGGTTGACCGACTTCGTCCACGAGCACTCCGCGCGCTGAGCACGCTGCCGCCCCTCAGCTCGTCTCCGGGCTCGCCTCGGGTGCGGTGTGCTGCCGCCGCCGAGCGGCAGCACGCACGAGCAGCCAGATCGGTACGCCGAGGATGGCGGCCGTCACGGCGAACGGGAGCAGCGCGCCGGTGACCGTGGCGGCGCCCACGAGCAATGCCTTGAGGGCACTCCAGCCGTTCTCGAGTCCCGCGAGGAAGCCGGCGTGCTTCCCAGCGGGCGGCGGGGGAGTCTGCGGAGTACGCAGCCGCACAGTGATCGTCGACATCGCGGTCTGGTCGCTGAGGTACTTCTGCTGGGCCTTGAGCGACTCCAGCGCCGCCTGCCGGTTCGCGATCTCCGACTCGATCCGGATCATGTCGTCGACGTTCTGCGCCTGCCGAAGGAACCGCTGCAGCCGGGCGATGCTGGCCTCCTGGGTGGCGACCCGCGTGTTCACGTCTATCACCTCGGTCGTCACGTCCTCCGAGCTGCGGTCGGCGTGCTCGGTCTTCCCGATGGCGGTGAGCTCGGCCATCACGGTGTCGAAGGCCGGTTCCGGCACCCGCAGGACGAGCACGGAGTGCTCCGGCTTGCCGGCTCGGTCGTTGGTCGTGTCCTCGCTGGCGAGGTAACCGCCGTGGCGGCCGAGAAGGTCGTCGATCTCGGTCCGCGCCCGGTTCATCTCCTTGGTGACGAGCGCTACCTCTCCCGTGCGGATCACCGCTCGGGTCTGGATGGCCGGCCGGTTCGCGGAGCCGGAGCCCGGATCCTTGCCTCCGGCGTCGCCCGGCCCTCCCTGGCGGTCGACCAGGGACTTCGAAGCAGATCCTGGCGCGACGGCCTTGTCCTGGCTCATCACGTCCGCCGACTCCCCGGCTCCGGACGCACCACCGGAACCAGCGCTGCAAGCCGCCGCCAGACCGATCAGCACCGTCACCGCCCCCGCTGTCATCGACCGCCTCAACCGGCGCTGACCCGTGGTTCGCATGGCTCCTCCTCGACGAGCTTTCCTCTGCGATCTGGAGATGTGACGCGCGACATCCGCGAGCGGTTCCGTCCGACTTGGAGATGCCTTGGGGGTTTGCGAACCTGTTACCTGTGAACCCCGGACACGTCTCCGCCGAGCCCCTCGATGTCGCGGTCGTCGGAGCCGGCATCAGCGGGATGGCGGCCGCGGCATCCCTCGAGAGACGGGCCCCCGGCATCCGCGTCTCCGTGTTCGAGGGATCGGCATCGGTCGGCGGCAAGCTGGCACTTGCCGAGGTCGGTGGGATCGCCGTGGACGTCGGCGCCGAGGCGATGCTGAACCGGCGCCCCGAGGCCATCTCGCTCGCGCAGGAGGTCGGCCTGGCCGACCGGCTGGTGCATCCGGCGACGATCTCGGCCAACCTGTGGAGCCGCGGCCAGATGGTCCCGATGCCGCGAACGCTGATGGGCGTCCCGGTCGATGCGCGCGCCCTCGCGGAGAGCGGTGTCATCTCCAAGGCTGGCCTCGCGAGGGCTGCGCTCGACGCGGTGCTTCCAGCCACGCGGATCGGTGAGAGCGACGTGAGCGTCGGCTGGCTGATCGAGGAGAGGTTCGGCAAGGAGGTGGTCGACCGCCTCGTGGAGCCGCTGCTCGGTGGTGTCTACGCCGGGCACGCCCGTGACCTCTCCGCCCGGGCCACGGTGCCCCAGGTCGTCGCGCTCCTCGACCGGGACAAGTCGATGCTTCGTGCCGCTGCTGCGGCGACGTCCGCCACCTCCGACGTACCTGTCTTCGCCGGCCTCGTCGGAGGCGTCGGCCAGCTGCCGCAGGCGATGGCGGAGCACCTCGACGGCGCGGTACGCACCAACGCCATGGTGCGCGACCTGGCACACCGCTCCGGCGGTGGCTGGAACCTCGTGGTCGGGTCGGCACACGACCCCGAGGTCGTCCAGGCAGACGCCGTCGTGCTGGCGACTCCGGCACCGGCGACCGCCCGACTGCTGAGTGATGTCGCACCCGACGCGGCCCTGGAGCTCGCGCAGATCGAGTACGCGTCCATGGCGATCGTGACGATGGCCTTCCGGCGCAGGGAGTTCCCGCAGACCGCCGGGTCGGGCTTCCTCGTGCCCCCGGTCGACCGGCGCACGGTGAAGGGAGCGACGTACTCCTTCGCGAAGTGGGAATGGGTGGCCGACGCCGGCAGGGGAGACGACCCCAGCGACGACCTGCTCGTGATGCGGTGCTCGATCGGTCGGCATCGCGAGGAACAGGTGCTTCAGGTGGAGGACGAGCGCCTCGTGCAGGTCGCGCTCGAGGACCTCAGCGACGCCATCGGGCTCTCCGTCCGCCCGGTCGACTGGCACGTGCAGCGATGGGGTGGTGGGCTGCCGCAGTACGCCGTCGGGCACGTCGACCGGGTCCGGCAGGTCAGGCTCTCGGTGGCCAAGGCCGGTGCCGTCGCGGTGTGCGGCGCGGCGTACGACGGGCTCGGCATCCCGGCCTGCATCGCCTCGGCCGAGGCCGCGGTCACCCAGGTGCTCGACGCCTTGGCGGAGAGGGGAGAATGAACCCATGACTGAAGCCGTGCAGAGTTCCGAGAGCGGCCGCGGCCCGAACCGCGGGAAGGCTGCCCGAGAGCTCAACGACACCATCCGCTACACCATGTGGTCGGTGTTCCACCTCCGGGACGTGATCGGTGACGGGGATCGGGCTAGCGAGGCGAACGAGGTAGAGAAGCTCTTCGAGGACCTCGAGGCGTCCGACGTACGCGTGCGCGGCCTGTACGACGTCTCGGGTCTGCGGGCCGACGCCGAGCTGATGGTCTGGTGGCACGCGGAGAGCTCCGACGACCTGCAGACGGCCTACCACCGGTTCCGCCGGACGGCCTTCGGTTCGCGGCTCGACCCGGTGTGGTCGCAGATGGCGCTGCACCGCCCTGCTGAGTTCAACAAGAGCCACATCCCGGCGTTCCTCGCCGACGAGGTCGCTCGCCAGTACGTCTGCGTCTACCCGTTCGTGCGCTCCTACGAGTGGTACCTCCTCGACGACGCCGAGCGCCGCCGGCTCCTCGCCGAGCACGGCATGATGGCGCGCGACTACCCCGACGTCCGGGCGAACACCGTCTCGTCGTTCGCACTCGGCGACTACGAGTGGATGCTGGCCTTCGAGGCCGACGAGCTCTACCGGATCGTGGACCTCATGCGTCACCTCCGCGGATCGGAGACCAGGCGGCACGTCCGCGAGGAGGTGCCGTTCTACACCGGGCGGCGCCGTACTCCCGCCGAGCTCGTCAACGACCTCCCCTGACCCTTTCCGCGGACGTCAGACACCCCGGCCGCTACTGCGACCGGGGTGTCTGACGTCGTGCTTCACTCGCTGGGCTCGAGAGTCAGGCTGATCGAGTTGATGCAGTAGCGCTGGTCGGTGGGGGTGCCGTAGCCCTCGCCCTCGAAGACGTGTCCGAGGTGGGAGCCGCAGCTGGCGCAGCGCACCTCGACGCGCTTCATCCCGAACGAGCTGTCCTCGATGTACTCCACACGCTCCTCGGCCAGCGGTGCGTAGAACGACGGCCAGCCGCAGTGGGACTCGAACTTGGTGTCGGAGCGGAAAAGCTCTGTCTGGCATGCCCGGCAGCGGTAGACGCCGGTGGTCTTCGTGTCGGTGTACTCGCCGGTGAAGGCCGGTTCGGTACCGGCCTGCCGCAGCACGGCGTACTCCTGAGGAGAGAGCTCCTTGCGCCACTCCTCGTCGCTCTTCTTGACCTGGTAACCCATGAGCTCAACGCTACTCAGGCGCGCAAAGCACGGCGTGTGGGTGCAGGCAATCTCGACAAATGCCCCCGTTTCCGCGTGATGGTTGGGACAATTGGTGTCGGTGTGACCTTTGTGAGTCGCACTCGGGGTCGGCGGAAAGTGCGCCGACTCCACCTCTCGGGCCAGATAGGACGGGAGCCCGAGCCGGGGGAGCCTTGCAGATGCCGCGTCGCCTAGTCATCGGTCTGGTCGGGGCGGTCGCCGCCGTCGCGCTGGTCAGCGGCTTCTCACCGGTCACGCACAGCGCGGCACCTCCCGTCGAGCCGCCGCACCCGACTGCGACCCAGGGCCCGATGGCGGCCTCGACCCACCCGTCGGGGGGTCAGCACAGGACGCGGCCCAACATCGTGCTGATCACGACCGACGACGAGGCCGACTCCGACATGCGGTGGATGCCACGGACCAGACGTCTCCTCGGGGACGCCGGGGTGACGTTCACCGACTCGGTCTCGCCTCACCCGTTGTGCTGCCCGGCCCGCGCCGAGATCCTCACCGGACAGTTCGCGCAGAACAACGGTGTCCGGACCAACGAGGGCCACCCGCACGGCGGGTATCGCGCCATGAACAGCTACCGCGACACCATCGGCCCGTGGCTCCAGAAGGCGGGCTACCACACCGCCTTCATCGGCAAGTTCCTCAACGGCTACCGCAGCAAGAGCCGCCGCATTCCGGGGTGGAACGAGTGGCACCCGCTGCTCGAAGACCGCGGGGCGTACCAGTACTACGACTTCTCCACGCGTGACAACAAGGTCATCCACCATCACCCGCACGTCCACGTGTCGGACTACCTGGCCGGTGAGACCGCGAGGCTCGTGCGCAAGTTCGCCGCACGGCGTCAGCCGTTCTTCCTCTGGCAGGCGCATGTTGCCCCGCACAGCGCCTGCGTCCCGAACGGCGGCCCTTCGTGCTGGGGACCTCCCGTCCCCGCGCGTCGGCACGCCGGGCTGTTCCGGACCGTGCAGCCGCCGTCCTTCCGCGACCCCGCCTTCCTCGAGCAGGACGTCAGCGACAAGCCGGCCTATCTGACAGGTCTGTCCACCTCGCAGCAACGGCGTGAGGAGCTGCAGCTGAACTTCACCCGCCGCATCCAGGCGCTGCAGTCGGTGGACCAGGCCGTGGCGCGCACGATCCGCGTGCTGCGGGCCACCGGCCAGCTGCGCAACACCGTCGTCCTCTTCACCTCCGACAACGGCTTCTCGCTCGGCGAGCATCGCTGGAAGGGCAAGGACGTCCCCTACGAGCAGGCGCTGCAGGTGCCGCTGATCGTCCGGGGGCCCGGGCTCCCGCGGGGCGTGACCCGTGACGACACCGTTGCCACGGTCGACCTGGCGCCGACGTTCGTGGATGTGGCCGACGCACGGCCCACGGTGCCGCTCGACGGGCGAAGCCTCCTGCCGCTCGCGCGCCACAACGCCGCCGAGGGCTGGCAGGACCTGCTCATCCAGGACGGGCCGAGGCTCGGCGAACCCGACAGCGTGGGTTGGTCCTACCGCGGGGTGCGCACCCAGAGGTACACGTACGTCGAGTACTCCCGGTACGGCGTCGAGCTCTACGACCGCCGGCGCGACCCGCACGAGCTGACGAATGTCGCGGGTGATCCGGCCTACCGCGCCGTGCAGCGAGAGCTGCAAGGGCGCACCCAGGTCCTGAAGCACTGCTCCGGGAAGGGCTGCCGCCAGGACTTCGGGCCGGTGCCGCCCGTTGGCTGACATGGGCGATCCACGTGTCTTCGCGAACCGCAGCCCTCTAGATTGGCCGCATGCCGACGCGAGCCACTGAGATCGACGTAGACGGACGCCCTGTCCGGGTGACGAACCCGGACCGGGTCATCTACCCGGCGACGAACTCGACCGCCGAGGCGACCAAGCAGATGGTCGTCGAGTACTACGTCGCGGTTGCGCCCGGCATCATGCGGGCGCTCGACCACAGGCCGACGACGCTCGAGCGCTGGCCGAAGGGCGTGCACGAGGGCATCAAGCTGAGCACCCGTTACGGCGACCAGGCCGACGCGTTCTACCAGAAACGCATACCCAAGGGTGCTCCGTCCTACGTCGAGAGCGCGACCATCGCGTTCCCCTCGGGCCGCTCCGCCGACGAGGTCTGTCCGACCGAGCCCGCCGTGGTCGCGTGGGCGGCGCAGATGGGCACGCTCACGTTCCATCCCTGGCCGGTCCGCAGGGACGACGTCGACCATCCCGACGAGCTGCGCATCGACCTCGACCCTCAACCGGGTACCTCTTTCCCCGATGCTGCCCGGATCGCCGGCGTGGCTCGTGAGCTGCTCGAGGACCTCGGTATGCGGGGGTTCCCGAAGACGAGCGGCAACCGCGGTGTCCACATCTACGTTCGGATCCAGCCACGCTGGACCTTCACGGACGTGCGGCATGCGGCCATCGCGTTCGGGCGTGAGCTCGAGCGTCGTACGCCGGGCGTCACGACCGCGTGGTGGAAGGAGGAGCGGGGGGAGAACGTGTTCGTCGACTACAACCAGAACTCTCGGGACCGCACCATCGCGAGCGCGTACAGCCTCCGGGCAATCCCCGGCGCGCCGGTGTCGACACCGGTCACGTGGGACGAGCTTCCCGAGGTCGACCCGCGAGCCTTCAACCTGCACACGGTGCCGGAGCGGTTCGCATCGACCGGGGATCCTCACGAGACGATCGATGCCGAGCACTACTCCATCGAACCGCTGCTCGAGCTCTACGCCCGCGACGAGGAACAGGGCCTGGGCGAGATGCCCTACCCACCCGACTACCCGAAGATGCCTGGGGAACCTCCCCGCGTTCAGCCGAGCAAGATGAACCACGCGAACTGGGAGGGTCGCTAGGCGCCGGGAAGTGGCGACGACAGGTGTCGTCGGCGAAGGTTGGACTGGCAGCCATGTGGTGGCGGCGCCGGTCGAGGGCTTTACTGAGAAGAGGGCCCTGAGACCCGGGAGATCCCGTTGTCCGAAGACGATCGGTTGCTGCGCGGCCGCGAGTGCTACTCGCAACGGGCCTGGCGCGAGGCGTGGGAGCGCCTGTCGGCCTGCGACTCCGAGTCAGCTCTGGCCGAGGCGGACCTGGAGCGGTTGGCCGTCTCGGCCTTCCTGGTGGGAGAGAACCGAGCGAGCGACCAGGCATGGCTGCGGGCGCATCAGCGCCACCAGCAAAGAGGGGATCGCCCTGCCGCGGTGAGGTGTGCGTTCTGGCTGGCCTTTCGCTTGCTCAACGCCGGCGAGCTGCCGGAGGCGAGTGGCTGGATCGCACGGATCGAGCGCATGCTGGGCGACGCACCGGATGACACGCGTGAGCAGGCGCAGCTCAGCTACCTGACGGGAGTGCATGCGGTCTTCTCGGGCGACCTGGCGAGGGCGGAGGCCGACCTCGCACGATCTGGGCGGATCGCCGAACGGTGGGGCGATGTGGACCTCTCGACCCTCGCCCGGCTGGCCCTGGGTCGTGTGCTGATCTTCCGTGGTGACGTCAGCGGGGGTGTCCGCCTTCTTGACGAGGCGATGGTCGCCGTCGTCGCCGAGGAGACAACGCCGGTCGTGGTGGGAGACAGCTACTGCACCGCCATCGATGCTTGCCATGACGTTTTCGACGTGAGCCGCGGCCACGTGTGGACTGCGGCCTTCGCACGGTGGTGCGAAAGACAGCCGGACCTCGTGCCCTACACAGGACTCTGTCTGGTCCATCGCGCAGAGTTCCTTCAGCTGAGAGGGGCATGGGTGGAAGCCATGGCCCAGGCGGGCCTTGCCTGCAATCGGCTGTCGTCACCGATGGGCCAGCTCGCGCTCGGCGCTGCGTTCTACCAGCAGGGCGAGCTGCACCGGCTACGTGGCGACTTCCACGCTGCCGAGCGCAGCTATCGCCGGGCCGCGAACCACGGGAGGGACCCGCAGCCGGGGCTCGCTCTGCTCCGGCTCGCCCGGGGCCAAGCCGAGGCTGCCGCCCGTGGGATCCGCCGTGCGCTTGCCGAGGCCGACGAACGCGTGAGCCGACCCCAGTTGCTGGACGCCTACGTGGAGGTCATGCTCGCGGTCGGCGAGGTACCGGCCGCTCGTGCAGCCTGCGACGAACTGGACGAACTAGCGCGGTTCTTCGGTTCCCCGATGCTCGCAGCAGTGTCTGATCGGGCGATCGGCGTGGTGCGCCTGGCGGAAGGGGACGCTGCAGCTGCGCTTGGACCCTTGCGCAGAGCCAGCTCCGCGTTCCGCACCCTCTGGGCGACGTACGACGTAGCCCGCACTAGCCTCCTGATCTCTCGCGCGCGCCGAGCTCTCGGCGACGAAGACGGAGCGAGCCTCGAGCTCGAGGCATCGCGTTCCTCCCTCGAGGCCCTCGGCGCGAGGGCTGACCTGGCGCTGCTGGACGGCACGGCCCTCGATCGGGACTCGACCGTCGACCACCTGCTGACCGCCCGCGAGGTGCAGGTCCTGCGACTCGTGGCGCAAGGCGCGACCAACCGATCGATCGGCTCAGAGCTCCGGGTGAGCGAGAGGACGGTCGACCGGCACGTCAGCAACATCCTTGCGAAGCTGGGCGTGCCCTCGCGTGCCGCGGCAACCGCGTTCGCCTACGAGTGCGACCTGATCTGAGTGGGCCTTTCCACCCACTCGTACGTCGACCAAGCGGTGGGTGCCTTCGCCGATGCGGCGACCCGATCGGCTTCCTAGCCTCGAATCGTCCCGCGACCGCGGGATACAGCCGATCAAGGAGGTCGTCATGCCGAACGCCTCGCTGGAATCCGCGTCAGAGTCGATCATGCTGGACGGGCTCGAGGTCCACCTGGAGAACCTCGAAGGCGGATACACCGTGTGCTTCGAGTCGCACACCGCGGATGCCGACCTGGCACCGCTGTTCCGGGGTCTGCCCGATGACCGCTGTCAGTTCCCGCGTTGGGGGTACGTCATCTCGGGACAGATCGACTTCCGGTTCGCCGATCGCACGGAGCGATACCACAGCGGCGATGCCTACTACGTCCCTCCCGGCCATACCCCGGTGCACCACGACGGTGCACGGATCGTCGAGTTCAGTCCCACCGACTCCCTGGGGGCCGCCATCTCCGTCGTCATGTCGAATCTGGAACCGGGGACCAGATGAGGGCGGTCAGCGGTTCTGTCCCTAGGCGCCGGATGCGGACCCGCCGTCGTCTACTGCGTCCGCGGTACGGAAGGTGAACACACGGCTGAGGCCGGTCATCTCCATGACCCTCATGACCGGGGCGCTGTTGCACACCAGGATCATCGAGCCGCCCTGACTGGTGATCCTCCGGTAGGTGGCGACGAGGACGCTCAGCCCAGTCGAGTCGATGAAGCTGACCTGGTCCAGGTCGATCACGACGTGGCTCGCGACGTCGAGGAGGTCTCTGGCGACCTCACTGAGCTCGGGGGCGGTAGCGAGGTCGATCTCGCCCGTGACGGTGAGGACATGGTGGATGCCCTCGGTACGGACCTCGACTGTCAGTGACTCTGTCGCCTTCGGGCCGATTCCAGGCGCTGAGGAGTCGCGGTCGGCGGTTCGGTCTACCCGGTCGGAGGAAGAAGTGACTAGCGACACTGGCGTCGCACCCTGGTGTTTCCCGAGATGACCGGACCGCTGCTTGATCGAGGGTCTCGTAAGAGGTGTTGAACCGAGAACGGTCCCGAAGGTAGCGGGACTCGAAGAACTCTCGGCAGCGTCGACGCTACGGTAGCGGTGCGAGCGGGTCAACCGCGCGCGGACAGCGGTCGACGTCCTTGGCCTCGTGGCGGCGGACTCGCGGCGGATGGGGGGCGAACATCCGAAATCGCCTGCTTGCCGACAGGTGCCGTGCCACCCTCGAACAATCATGACCACGGGCCAGTCGCCTGGTCGTGGACGGATACCGAACAGAGGGAGGGACGTATGAACGTGCGACCGTCGGAGACCGATGCGCTGCTCACGCCATCTGAAGTCGCCGCCATGTTCCGAGTTGACCCGAAGACGGTCACTCGATGGGCCCAGGCCGGCAAGCTGACGTCGATCCGGACCCTCGGAGGACATCGGCGGTACCGCGAGTCCGAAGTGCGGCAGCTGCTCGGTGGAACGATTCCCGAGCAGCGTCGGGGGGAGTAGCCGGGCAAACCCCGGCCGAGGCGGCTGCGCTCGCGCCTCTCGTCAACGGTCAGCGACTGGCCCCAGGGCCATTGCGCGCGCCCAGTGTCGTGCTGCAGCGTGGACGGGAGATCCCCGGAGGGAGCGAGCGATGCCCGGCTATGCCGAACTCCCAGCAGTCCGGACCTGGTACGACGAGGTCGGTGCCGGCGAGCCTCTCGTCCTACTGCACGGTGGCCTGGTCGATGCCCGGTTCTTCGTGCAGAACATCGATCCGCTCGCCGAGCGGTTCCATGTCTTCACTCCGGAGCGTCGTGGCCACGGGCACACCCCTGACGTGCCGGGGCCGATCACCTATGAAGCGATGGCGGTCGACACCATCGACTTCCTCGAACAGGTCGTAGTGACCTCCGCGCACTTGGTGGGGCACAGCGACGGCGCGGTCGTCGCGATGCTCGTGGCGATGCGGCGGCCCGACCTGGTGCGCAAGCTCGTGCTCGTCAGCGGCGGGTTCCACCACTCCGGGCTGATGCCCGGGATGGATGAGTTGGACGTCGACCAGGTGGTCCAGTTCCTCGGCTCCGCCTACGGCGAGGTCTCACCCGACGGCGAGGAGCACTTCCCGGTCGTGGTCAGAAAGATCGCGGAGATGGCCGCCAAGGAGCCCGAACTTGCGCGCGAGGACCTCGGCAGGGTGACCAGGCGGACCCTGGTCATGTTCGGCGACGACGACCTCCTGACCATGGAACACGTGGTCGCGATGTACGAGGGGATACCCGGCGCAGAGCTCGCCGTCGTACCGGGCACCTCTCATTTCCTTCTTCAGGAGAAGCCTGACCTGTGCAACGCCATCATCGTCGAATTCCTCACGAGGGAACCGGTGCCGACGGTGGCTCCGGTGCGGCGTGCGGCGTCCCCCGCACGTGCTGTGGACGGGTGACCGACCGCCCGCCCGTCGAGGTCACGGGCGGACGTCGATGAGCACCTTGCCGACGGCGCCGCCTTCGACAGCCGCGTGGGCTTCTGCAGCCTGCTCGAGGGTGAAGTGGTGCAGGGGCAGGCCCGCATCTTCGCCCACACACACGGCACCGTCCATGACTGCTGCGGCAACGTCCTCCAGGGCACGTGCACGCCAGGTGTCGGGGGCGTTGTAGACGAGGACGAACTGCCAGCGCACGTTCGGCACCATCGAGGGACGCACGGGAAGCTCCATGGTGTTGCCGCCGTTGTTGGCGTAGACCGCCACAGATCCGTGCCTGGCAAGGACGGCCGCGTCGAGGGCGGCGTTCACCGCCGGTGAGACCTCGACGATCGTGTTCACACCCTCCGGCGCGATTGCTCGTATCTCACGAGTGACGTCCTGGTGCTTGTAGTCGATCACGTGATCGGCACCCGCGCGCGCGGCGAGGTTGGCCTTCTCCGGACTGCTCACCGTCGTGATGACCGTGGCGTCGGACCAGCGGGCGAGCTGGATCGCGGCGTTGCCGACCGCACCGGCGCCTCCTGCCACCAGCACCGTGCGGCCCTGCATCGTGCCGGGGCCGAGTCGTGTGGGACCGTCCTCGGTCACGGTCAGGCACCGGTGTGCGGTCAGGAACGGCACCCCGAGGCTGGCACCGAGGTCGAACGAGGCGACGTCCGGAAGCAGTACGACGTGGCGTGCCGGAACCACGGCGTACTCCTGCGCTGTGCCGCCGGCGGGACGAAGGTGCGCCGCCTCCCAGACCCAGACCCTGAGGCCGAGCAGGGCGGCCTCTACGCCCGTTCCGACGGCGTCGACCACCCCCGCGCCATCTTGGTTCGGGACCTGCGGTGGATCGACGGGCGTGCCTTCCTCGGCGCCGCGTCTCGACTTCCAGTCAGTGGGGTTGACACCGGAGCGATGGATGCGGACCCGCACCTCGGCGGGGCCAGGCTCGGGTCTCGGCCGGTCCACGAGCTCGAGGACGTCAGGGCCACCGGTCTGGGAGTACTCGATCGCGCGCACGACCTCGACGGTATCCCTTGGCGTCGGATCAGCAAGCCGTGAGCAGGTCACCGCCCCGCGGGAGAGGGTCCCAGGAACCCCGCGAGCTGGCTCGTGCGGGACGGGCGTGTGCGAGAGTTGGGTGGGTGGTGCCCATGGACGCGGATCCGGCGCTCGAGCGTGCATTCGAGCTTGCCGGCTCGTACCTGGCTGGAGTGCGGAGTCGCCCGGTCTGGTGGCGGTTGCCGTATGAACAGATGGTCGAGCGCCTTCGCTGTCCCCTCCAGCGGGAGTCGTTGCCCGCCGAGCAGGTCGTCGCGGAGCTGGCTGGCTGGGCCGACCCGGGCCTCGCGGCGACCGGCAGTGGCAGGTACTTCGGCTTCGTCGTCGGAGGAGCCCAGCCCGCGGCGCTCGGGGCGGACTGGCTTGCCTTGGCCTGGGACCAGAACGCCGGCCTCCTCAACCTCGCTCCGGCAGCATCAGCGGCCGAGACCGTGGCCGCAGGATGGATCCTCGAACTGCTTGACCTGCCACGCGAGGCGGCGGTGGGGTTCACGACGGGCGCTACCGTCAGCGGTTTCGTCTGCCTGGGTGCCGCACGACATCGGGTCTTGGCTCAGGCCGGCCACGACGTCGAGGCGCGGGGCCTTGCCGGCGGCCCGCCGGTGAGGATCCTGGCCGGCGCCGACCGGCACATCAGCATCGACCTGGCGGTCCGCTACCTCGGGCTCGGCACCGACAACGTGGAGCTTGTCGACACCGACGAGGACGGCCGGATCGACGTACAGGATCTCCGGCGCCGGCTCTCCAACGGGTCAGGACCCACGATCGTGTGCCTGCAGGCCGGTGAGGTCCACACAGGTGCGTTTGATCAGTTCGCCCCGGCGATCTCGGCGGCTCGCGAAGCCGGCGCTTGGGTACACGTCGACGGCGCTTTCGGCCTCTGGGCGCGTGCCGGGAATCGGGCTCGGACGCTCACCGAGGGGGTCGACGCAGCCGACTCGTGGAGCACCGACGCGCACAAGACCCTGAACGTCCCGTATGACAGTGGTTTGGCGATCGTGCGGGATGCGGACGCGATGGTCGCTGCGTTCGGTGTGCACGGCGACTACCTGATGCCTGGGAGCACCTCCGAACCCCACGACAAGACGCCGGAGATGTCGCGCCGCGCGCGTGGGTTCGCGATTTGGGCAGCACTTCGCGCCATGGGTGCCGATGGCGTGGCCGCGCTTCCCGACCGGCTCCATGACCGAGCCGTGCGCATGGCCGAGGGAATTCGAAGGATCGAGGGCGCCCGCGTGCACAACGAGGTCGTGTTCACGCAGGTCATGGCCAGTTTCGGCGATGACGACCAGACCGAAGAAGTCGGACGCCGACTCCTCGCGGACGGGACCGCGGCGATCACACCTGCCACCTGGCGGGGCAGGAAGGTTCAGCGGATCTCGCTGAGCAACTGGTGCACGACGGAGGCGGACGTAGACGCCACCGTCGAAGCACTCAGCAGGATCAGCGCTGAGATCCGCGCCTGACTGGTTCCCCCGGACATCACGTGTTGTGCCGTCCGGCCGCCTCGACGTAGCGTCGAGGCATGGTCGGAGGTCTCCTTCGAATCCTCGGCTGTACAGCGCTCGCATCGATCATCGTTGGCGGCGTTCTCTACGCACGCCAGATCGCTGTCCGAGCGGTCCAGGTCGGTCGCCGCCTGCACCTCGTTCCGCCGCCCCCGCCCGCGCCGATGGGGCCACCGCTCGAGCGGCTCGTGCGAGACCTGCGCCGGCTGGAACCCGAGGCGCGGCGGCCCCGCGAGGGGACGACGCACGCGAAGCATCGAGGCGTGGTGGCGGCCTACGACGACCTCTTGCTCGACGCCTGTCGTGCGGTGGACGTGCCGACCTCTCTCGCCTCGCTGCCTGAGGGAATCGAGCGGGAGTCGGAACGCCTACGGATCGAGTTCGAGCTCGAACGCGCCGGCTTGCCCATCCGGATCGCCTCGCCCTGAGCGGGAAAGGTCGGCCGTACCTCGCGCAAAAGGTACCGGCGCGCATCAACCGTCTCTGCTCCAGTTGGCGACTATCGCCGCCGCGGGTGGGATGAGCGCCGCGACGATACTCATGCCGACCGCGAGCGGCACGGAGAAGAACCGGACCACGTTCCAGGCCAGAAGGATGAGCCCGAGGCAGACGCCCATCATCAGGAAATAGGCCTTCCTGCGGTTCACGTCTCGACGGTAGCCCGACCTTTGGCGAACACCGCCACGACGTCGTGGATGGCGCTGAGGTCTGCAAGTGGGTTACCGGAGACGGCAATGATATCGGCATCCTTTCCCGGCTCGAGCGTGCCGGCGGTGTCCGCGACTCCGCACAGCTCAGCGGCGACAGCCGTGGTGGCGGTGAGAGCCTCGGCATTGCTCATACCGATCGAAGGCAGGAAGGCGGCTACGCCGTAAGGGAGCACGTCGTGAGGCTTGTTGGGACCGACACCGGCATCGCTGCTGCAGACGATTCGTGCGCCCGATCGGAAGAGGATGCCGAAGTTGGCTCGGATCGCGTCGAGCCGCTGGCGCATCGCCGGGTACGGCGCCTCGCTGCCCGGCAGGAAGGCAGCCGTCATGGAGATCGTCGCGTTGCCGCGAGCGAGCTCTTCGAGAAGATCGGGGTCGGCATCGACTCCGTCTGCGGTGAAGAACGTGCAGTGCTCGATCGAGTCCGCTCCCGCGGCCATCGCGTCGGCGATGCCCTGGGCCCCGTGAGCGTGCACGGCGAGCTCGAGGCCGTTCGCGTGTGCTTCCTCGGCTGCGGCGGTGAGCTCGGCGCAGGTGTACTGGGACTCATGCGGTCCGAACGTCGGCGTCATGTTCCCGCCCGTTGCCATGACCTTGATGACATCGACGCCGTGAGCCACGCGTTCGAGGACCGCCTGGCGGACACCGTCTTGGCCGTCGGCCTCTCCGCCCAGGAACCAGCAGTGTCCGCCAGTGACTGTGATGGGAGGGCCGGAGCTCACGATCCGAGGACCGACCTCCTGTCCGTCGCGGAACCAGTCTCGAAGCGTCAGCGACAGGTAGCTGCGATCACCGAGGTCGCGGATGGTGGTGATGCCGGCAGCGAGAGCTCGCTGCGCGGCAAGTCGCATCCGGAGCAACAACGTCGCGTCGTCGTCGGCTTGGAGATGGCCGACCGGGTCGTCCGAGGCGTCGAAGGCCAGATGTACGTGGGCGTCGACGAGCCCGGGCAACAGCGTCACGTCGCCGAGGTCCGTCAGGTGTGTCCCGGAGAACGACGCGGGCCGAGGGCCCACGTGAAGGATCCGGCCATCTTCGACTTCGACAACCCAGTCCTCGAATACCCGGGGGGTACGGCCGTCGAACAGCCGGCGTGCCGTGAGCAACATCGTGCCCCCTCGAGCTTTCGCGCCCCGTAGTGAGCGCGACGATGTTCACCGTCCTGCCAACGCTCGCCCCGGCAGCGAGCCGGGTCAATCGGTACTCCGGGTGAGTTCCCATAGTCCTCCCGCTGCCCTGCGGTGGAGTCGGTCTAGCCAGATGAAGGCTCGGTCCGGCGTTCCTCGACGGCGCATGCCAGTTGTCTCCACGTTTGTCCGGGGCCCCGCGACGGTCTGGTCCTAATGGGGGGTGCCGACCGAAGTACAACGAGTCCTACCGTCGCGGCAACGGGACCACGTCGAGAGAGGTGTGTCATGAGAGGGAAGCTTCTGGCAGTGCCGGTCCTCGCAGTCACCGTCACGGCAGGCCTTGTCGCCGGCGCCGACGCGGCAACGGACGCGAGCACCACCGTCACGATCAAGGCAGAGGGCACCGACCTCTCCGGGCTGGTGAAGAGCTCGAAGCCGAAGCTCTGCGCGAAGAACCGCGAGGTGATTGTCATCAAGCAGAAGGGCGCGCGCGGCGGCGGGGACGACGTCAGGTTCGCCAGCGACACCGCCTCGCTGCAGGGCGGCGTGTACGCGTGGTCCACCGGGAACACCGGCACAGAGGGCAAGTTCTTCGCCCGCGTTCGCCATGTCCCGGGCTGCAAGGCCGCCACCAGCCCGACGATCGTGGCGAAGCGAAACCCGTAGCCGGACGAACCCCTTATCGCTCCACCGGCGAGCAACCAGGACGCGGTGTCGATAGGCCTCGATCTCGGTTCCCCCAGTCTGATGATTGGGTTTTCAAAGGAACGGGCGCAGGCTGGAGGAGGAACAACCACAGGGCCGATCTCCGGCGTAGACCGCCATGGCCAGTGGGCGCGGCGTCAGAGAGACGCCCCAAAAGGTGCCCCTGCCGCGCAGGGCCTCGGACCCGTCGAGCACGGTCCGCACCTACAACGGGGGAAGAGAGCAGGGAAAGCGCCATGTCCCGTACGGCGCACAATGCAGCCCTCGGCCTGGCTTCGTTAGGCCTCCTAGGCGGCAGTCTGATCGCCGCCGGACCGGCAGTCGCCGATCACACCCGCTCCGACTCCGGCAAGGAAGTCGACGGCAAGACCTGTCTCGAGTCTCGGCACGACAAGGAGTGCAAGTCGACGACGACGCTGGAAGCCGATGAGCGAAGCCGCGGCGATGACCGAAACCGCAGTGATGACCGAAACCGCAGGGATGATCGCAGCAGCTACCAGAAGTCGGACTGGAAGACCGTCAAGCTCAGCGCTGATGTCGACTTCTTCCAGAAGAAGTCCGACGACCGAGACCGGAGGGATGACCGCAACCGGAGCAACGACAACTCCAGGTACGGGGACAACAACTCCAGGGACGGCTACAGCAAGAGCGACCGTGACCTCGGCGAGGTGGACTTCCAGTACTGGGACACCCGCAGGCATGACTGGAAGACCTTCGCAACCGAGGACGTCGACAAGCACGGTGAAGCCGACGTCACAGTCAAGATCAAGGTCAGGCACCACGACGAGGTGAAGGTGCGCGCCGACTACTCGGGCGTCCGGGACCAGATCAAGGGTTCCACGTCGGATACGGTCGAGATCGGCTGACACTCATCGAGCGGCCTGTATCGAATCTGTATCGACACAGCTGCGTTCTGGTGCTGTGAGCGCAGCCGCAGTCAAGGGGCCCTCTCCCCGGTTGGGGAGAGGGCCCCTTACCTCAGCAAAGGACCATCGCGGCCTCAGGGGATGCATGCTTGACCGGTGGCGATAGACGGACGCACTCTTCCAGGCGTTGAGAACCTCGCCCGGTGGTGGGGGCGTCGGGGACCTGTGGTGGTCGTTCGCACCGTGCGACTCACCGCGGCTGCTGTCGTGGCCTATCTGGTCGCTCACGCGCTGTTCCCTGACACCCAGCCGTTGACCGGGCCGCTAACCGCGTTGCTCGTCGTCCAGGCGACCTTGTTCTCGACGTTGAGGATGGGCGTTCTCCGCGTAGCGAGCGTCGTATCGGGCGTGCTGGTGGCGGTGTTCTTGTCTGACGTCGTCGGCCTCACATGGTGGAGCCTCGGAGTGGTCGTCGCGGCGTCGCTCGTCATCGGTCAGATGCTGCGGCTGGGCGAGCAGCTTCTCGAGGTACCCATCAGCGCCATGCTGATCCTCGGGGTGCCTGCTGCCTCCAGCGCCGCGACCGCCCGGATCGCCGAGACGCTGGTGGGGGCCGGTATCGGCGTACTGACCAACCTCGTCTTCCCGCCCGCAGTCCGAACGCACAGTGCTGGGCAGGCAGTCGAGGAGGTCGCGGTTCACACCGCTGAGCTGCTGACCAGAGCGGCCCACGAGCTACCCCACAAGCCATCCGAGGAACAGGCACTCGGCTGGCTGCACGACGTGAGGGGCCTGTCCCGCTACATCGACGCTGCCGATCGGGCAGTCGTTGATCTGCGGGACAGCCGTCGCCTCAACCCCCGCGCGATCCGGGGAGTCGACACGGAGCCCATCCTTCGCAGTGGACTCGACGCGCTCGAGCGCAGTGTCGTGTCGGTCCGCGCGCTGTTCCGGGCGATCGCCGACGGCCTGCACGAGGAACACGAAGCCCTCGAGTACAGCCCCGAGCTGTACGGCGCGATCGGCGTACTGCTCGAGGACCTGGCCAGGGGCATCCGAGCGTACGGCGCCCTGGTGCGCGCCGATGCCGGCAAGGGCGGTGCCGCGAGCGATGACGCACTCGCCGAAGCCCTGGACGCATTGCACGAAACGCGTGCTGTCCTCACCGAGCTCCTCATCGTCGACGCCGGGAAGAACCAGGACCACTGGATGTTGAGCGGGACGCTTCTGGCAGCCGTGAGCAGGATCCTGCGCGATCTCGACCTCGAGGAGCGAGCTCGCCAGCGACGACACTGGGAGAGCGCGGCCGGTGCTCGAAGTGGGGCTCTGCGGGTGAGCCGGCTGCGCGACACCGCCCGCGCGGCGTACCAGAGGCCCTCCCGGCGTCGGCGTCAGAAAGCCTGAACTTCCGGGTCGGCGGCCCGGCTTCGGAGGCAAGGAAGGGGACAGGATTGTCCAGCCAGACAGCGACACCGATGAGTGTCGAGGACGCGCGGATCCTGGCGCTCGAGTCCGGCCCCATCCGTGGCCACACTCTGAAGGTTCTCGTGCTCGAGGGAGCTCCAGAGGCGCTTCCCGTGGACGAGCTCCGAGCCGACATGAGCCGTCGGCTGACGGCAGAGCGGCGGTGGCGGCAGCGACTGGTCCCTGCCTCGGGGACACCGTCGGGGCTGGCTTGGCAGGACGACCCGGAGTTCGACATCGCACGGCACGTGCAGACCCGCCAGGCCTCAGCCCGTCCGGTCGATGACCAGGAGCTGCGTCGGATCGTGGCCGACATGATGGGCACACCGCTCGACCGCGCCCGACCCTTGTGGACGCTCGACGTCATCCCGCGGCTGGCGGACGGTCGTTCCGCACTGGTCTGGAAGGTCCATCACTGCCTCGCCGACGGCATGACGACCATGCGCGTGGGCTCCCAGGTGCTCTGGATGGACGAGGTCCCCCAGGCGCGAGTGATTCCCTTGAATCGCAGCGCACCACCTGGCTCCCGGGCGCAGGTCGCTGCCGGGATGCGGCTTCTGAGGCTCGCCGGCTACCGCGGACTCTTACTCCGCGAGTTCCGACGTGTCCGCGACCTGTCGCCGCTGGCCGGAGCGGTCGGATCCGACCGTGCGGTCGCGTTCGCCCGCTGCGACCTCGACGAGCTGCGCGCACTCGGGAAGGCGGTGGGGCCACAGGTCACGGTCAACGACGTGCTGCTGTCCGTCGTGGCCGGCGCGTTGCGCACCTGGTTGAGGAACCGGCGGCTGCCGATCACACCGATGAAGGTGCAGGTGCCGGTCAGCATGCACCCGCAGCTCGCATCCGCTGACAAGAACGGCAACCAGGACTCCTTCCTCTTCGTGAGTCTGCCGCTCTCGGAGCCGGACCCGGTCGCCCGGGTCCGAGGGGTGGCTAAGGCGACCCGGCTACGGAAGAACCGGCACGACGCAAGGGCGATCTACGCGTTGCGACAGTCCCTGGTGCACGCCCCCGCTCCCATGCGCCGCGCTCTCCAGCACATCGTCCAGGGACCTCATGAGTACTCGCTGAACGTGTCGAACGTCCCCGGTCCCGCCGGTCCGATCAGCGTTGCCGGGCGCCGCGTGGAGGCTCTCTACTCGCTCGCCGAGGTCGCCCCCCATCACGGCCTGCGGGTCGCCGCGATCTCGCTGGAGGGTTCGCTGTTCGTCGGTCTGTGCGCAGACCCACAGCTCGTCCCCGACATCGACGAGCTGGCGGTCGGTATAGAGGCCTCCGTCGACGACCTTCACCAGAGGCTCGGCCGGTGAGACTGTCAGCGCCGTGTGACTGCGGTGTTCACCGCTCAGGGTGCTGGGTCGGCATACGCAGCTTCTCGAGGCGGGTCCGCAACAGAGCCTCGCGGTGTGAGTTCCCGTCGAGCTCCAGGTAGCGAGCACCGAAGATCGCCAGCAGCGCGTCGTCGAGCCGGCGGACTGCACCGGGTGGGTACCGGTAGGCCATCCGGGCGTTGATCATCTCGCCGTCCACGGAGGTGAGGAGGCCGGCGAGCTCGTCGAGCGAGGTCACGCCCAGCTCCAGGAGCAACCCCGAGACCCATGCGTAGTGGTCAGGTCGCGACCAGCCGGCGTCGGCGTACTTGCCGGCGAGGAACGCGGCAAGCTCCTGGGGACTGATCCGCGGGTCACTGACGTCCTCCTCGAGCCGCTGGTCCGTGACGGTGGCCTGCAACCGGTCGCGGATCAACGAGAACTCGCGGTCGGCGAGCTCGAGGAGTCCCGCGGCGAGGGTGAACCGCCGGTCGAGGTCCGGCACGTGCTCCTCGGGGATCGTCCCCTTGTAGCGGATCGCGTGCTCGAACTCGGCCCACGCGTGCTGGAGGACGGTGCGTACCTGGACCTGGGCACATCGCTCACCGAGCGCCTCGTACGCCGCAGGCGTGCTCCGCGTCGCATCGGGGGCAACCAGGAGATGTCTGCTCGCATAGCCGAACCGTCCCTGCCTCGCGGTCTCCTGACCCATGTCCCGGTCGTCGAGAACCTTGAACTGGTCGCCCAGCAGGTCCGCGACGGCCGCGACGTCGCTGTGCAGGTAGGTGATCACACGGAGGCCGACCTGATCGGTGATCTCCTCCATGGGATCCGTGTAGAGGGGGCGGCCGTCCAGGCTCCGCTCGGCCTTGGCCGCGAAGGACGCGACGCTCTTCGCTCGTCCGGTGACACTCAGGTAGTTGATGCCGGCGTCGTCGAGGAGCGTGGTGACCAGGCCGACCATCCGGCTCGTCACCTCGCGGAGCTCGGGCTGGATCTCGGCGTACATCCGCACTGCCCGGCGGACGGGATCCTCGTCCACCGTGGCTTCGGCGGGCTCATCGGCAGCCCGCCGCAGCCGTGGTGACGGTTGGTGCCCAGGGGGAAGGGTCGGCGTGACGATGTACCCCGAGCGGAAGTCGCCGTAGGTCGTGGTGAGGTCGGGCCGACGCTCGGCGAACATCGCGACGTAGGCGCACACCACCGCGTCGACCTGGTCCTCGGCTCGACGTAGGTCGCTCTTGCGTGCTGCGGACTCGACCTGGCGCGTGAGAGCCTTCCACTCCTCGTGGACGTCGACGTACAACGGGACCGGGAAGTCCTTCAGTCCTTCGAGCAGCGCCATGAGGCGAAGCAGCTCCGACTGGAGCTGCGACAGCCGTCGGCCGGGCTTGTGCTTGTACTTCAGCGTCCGTCCGAGACCGAACAGCGCGATGGTCGCGGGATGCGGGTAGACCTCGATGGCGCGCCGACGGGACCGCGACGAGGGATCCATGTCCAGGCCGAGTGTGTCGGCCAGCCGGGCACCCCGCGGTCCTACGGCGAACTCGGGTCTGCCTGTGTTGGAAGGATGCGCACCGGCGTCGAAACGTGCGAAGTCGCGGTTGAGCGCCGCCTCGCAGTCCCGGTTGCCGGTGGCGTTCTCCACGACCAGCGGGGCGTCGATCGCGACAAGGCATTCGGAGTTCACGAAGGGCTTCAGCGAGCCGATGATCTCTTCGTCGCTGCGTTGTGCCGACACGTGGAGCAGTCGGCCGTCGTCATCGACGACCGCCACACCGCTGGGCTTCTCCTGACCCCACGCGAGGTCGACGCCGACGAAGTACATGGGGCCACCCTGCACTGTTGCGCACCGCGATGCACGCGTCTCCGCGTCGACACGACCGGTGCCGGCCGAAGCGGGCACCACGATGGACGCATGCACGGGTTCACCACGTGACCCCAGCCTGGATGGCACGCAGGGAACGCCGACAGCCGCTCGCCGGAACGGCCCCTGCCCGTCCCGGCGGACGGCTGTCATCCTCGGGGCTGGGTCAGCGCTGCTCCAAGATCCCCAGCAGTCCGTGTGACTCGTCGTCCGGACCGGCGCTGAACCAGACGTCGGACCTGTCGCCCGAGGTGCCGTTGCCTGGCACAAGGCCCCAGAGACCGTCGATCACGATCGGGTGGTGTCCTTTCCCGAGCAGCGTCGCGACCACCCGGCCGTCGTGCTGGTCCACCACGTGGATCCGGCCGTCGCCGAAGTTGCCGACAAGGAGCTTGCCCGCGAAGGAGCCGGAGCCGTGCGGGGCGATCGCCAGCCCCCATGGGGAGTCGAGCACACCGCGCCGCACGAGCGACTCGCGGAACCGACCGCGCTCGTCGAACACGTTGACGAAGCCGTGACCGGGGCCGGCGACGTCGTCCTTCTTGTTCTTGTCCTGCTTGGCGTATGTCACATACACCCGCCCGTCGAGGTCGGCGATGCCGAACGGGGCGTAGCCGTGGGGGACGTGCTTGCTGCTGAAGGCGTTCGGCGCCGTGACGTGCTGGAAGTGGTCGTCGAACACGTCGACGCGGTTGTTGTGGAAGTCCGCCGCGAGCAGGTACTCCTTGCCGCCGGTCCTCACCATGGTGAGTCCCTTGTAGATGGTGTGCCGGCTCTTCGCGACGAGGACTGCCTTCTTGATGTCGCCGGACTTGTTCCAGGCCGAGATGTCACCGTCCTCCCCGGCGAAGATGAACAGGGCAGGCCCGGACTTGCCGTCGCTCGTGAGCTTGAAACCGTCGGTCGGGTTGTACACCACCCCTGTCGGGGCACCCCCGCCCGGGATCTTCACGTCCAGCGGCACCTTCATGACCGACTTCCCGGACGTGGCGCCCTGGTAGAGCGTCGAGGTGCTGGTGCCGTTGTTCGACACCCACAGGGGACTCGTGGGGGATGCGGCCAGGCCCCAGGGGTTGACCAGCTTCGGATCGGTGATCCGGGCCTGGCCATGCCTGTCGGCGACGAGCCTGACCTCTCGGAAGCTGTCGCTTCCTCCGCCGTGGTCACCCGCCTGCGCGGGGAGCAAGGCGAAGGACGCAGCGGCGGCCCCTACGACGGCGACACCTGCTGTCACCGCCAGTGTTCGGGACAGGGAGTGGGTAACCATGGCGCCTCCTCGGGCTCCGGCAGCGGGCCGCTCTGGCGTTGCTGCGTACTCCCGTTCACACGCAGCGAATGAGCTCCGGGTTCAGAGGTGTCTGGACCGGAGCGAGCCGCCCCACGCATTGCCGGATGTGACCTGGGTAACACCGCGGAGACGTCCAACATCCAGCTGGGAGGTGCCCGATGACCGCGTCAGAACGATCCGAGCAGACGAGGAGCGAGGGGGTGCTTGCGGGGCTGGACACGTCGGCTATGTCGTCGTTCTACTGGTACCTGGCGTTGCTGGCCTGTATCGGCGGATTCCTCTTCGGCTACGACACGGCAGTCATCGGCTCTGTCCTGGATTTCGTCCCCTACGAGCTGTCCCCGCTCGCCACCGGCTACCTCGTCGCAGGGGCCTCGCTCGGTGCAGCGGTGGGCGCACTGGCGGCCGGGCCACTCACCGACCGGTTCGGGCGGAAGTCCCTGCTGATGGCCGATGCCCTCATCTACGCGGTCGGTGCGATCCTGTCGGCGGTGACGATCAACGCGGGCATGCTCCTCGGTGCTCGTACGCTCATCGGCCTCGCGGTCGGTGCAGACTCCGCGATCGCCACCGCCTACATCGCCGAGTTCGCGCCCGCGAAGCGGCGAGGACAGCTCAGCATCATCCAGCAGTGGATGATCACCGTCGGCATCCTGGTCTCCTACCTGGTCGCCTTGTTGATCTTCAACCTGGCACCGGACCAGGCAAAGGGCGCCGACTGGCGGATCATCCTCGGTCTGGGGGCCGTGCCTGCAGTGCTCGCGGTAGCTCTGCGGGCACGGATGCCCGAGTCACCGCGCTGGCTGCTCCACAAGGGCCGCTATGCCGAGACCAAGAAGGCCCTGGGACAGCTCGGGATCGAGGTCACCGAGGAAGAGGCGCGGCAGACCGCGGAGAAGCTCGAGGCGAGAGAGGCCCGTGAAGAGCGCCAGCGCAAGCGCACCTGGACTTCCGGCGTGAAGAGGGCACTGATGGTGGTTTGCGTCTTCTTCGTCTTCCAGCAGATCACCGGCATCAACGTCCCCTTCTACTACGGCCCGCAGCTGCTCGGCGAGGTTTTCAAGTCCCCGTCGTCGAGCGCGATCGACGCCTCGATGGCAGGTCTCCAGGCTGCGGCCATCCTTGGCGCGGTCAACGTGGTTGCGACGTACTTCGGCTTCCGCTGGATCGACCGGCACGGCCGGCGGCCGCTCGCTCTCGGCGGCTTCGCAGGAATGGCGCTGTTCATGCTCGTCGCGACGGTGGGTATAGCGTTCCTCACGGGCGCGCCCAAGATGGTCGTGGTGATGGTGGGGTTCTCCCTGTTCATCACCTCCTTCGCGATCGGAGTCGGCGGAACCGGATGGCTGATCCAGGGCGAGGTGTTCCCGACGGCGGTCCGAGGGACCGCAGCGTCGATCGGCGCGAGTGTCGACTGGCTGGCCAACTTCGCGGTCATCGTCGCCTTCCCCGCGTTGACGGCCGCCATGGGGCTGTCGTGGGTGATGGTCCTCCTGGCCGGTCTGTCCGTCCTGGCGGTTGCCTTCGTCGCCCGCTTCCTGCCGGAGACCAAGCACCTCTCGGTGGAGGAGGTGGTAGCGGTCTTCGAGGAGCAGAGCGCAGCAAAGGGCGCGTCACCGAGCGTCCAGCCTTCATGACGTGACCCCCGTCCAGCCACCCGGTGCGCCGGCGCCGGGTGGCTGGCCTGTGTCTGCCACAAGACGTGTGGAGCGCCCGAAAACGGAACTTGGTGTCTAGACGTGTGTTTCGCATCACCGATTCGGCGGGGATTTCTATTGACACGGGGACCCAGCCTTTCCAGCCGAGACGGAATGCACATGACGGCGCAGCCCGACCAAGAGCCACAGCAGCTCATTCCCCAGACGGGGGCGGCCGCGCTCTGGCGGGTGGACCTCGACCCTCCCTCGAGCGACGCGGAGGCTTCGATCGACACGTGCACCCTGCACGTGTGGACCTGCATCTGGTGCGCGATGACGCCACCGATCTGCGGGTCCTGCCGACCCGTGACGCCTCCCTGCCTCGCTAGTGGCCTCGTCCATGTCTGCGCCTGCCGCACGCGCCTGCACACGAAGGATGCCGCCGCCTGACCTCAGGCACCCAACAATCCGGGGGGGAATGGTGGAGTATGCAGGGGACCGCCGCCCGAATGACAAGAACGACGTGGATTCTCGGGTACCTGGGGATCCTCGTCGCCCCACGAGCCCTTGTGTGGGCAGTTACCGACGACTCCTTGCACGGTGGGGCGCTCGAGATGTCGGCGATCAACACCGGTCTGGTTGCCTTCTCGCTCTTGGTCGCCGCCTTCGTGCTCATGGCACGGGTGCGATCCCTGTTGTCCTGCTTCGGCATCGAGACGATCCTGCGGATACACCGCGTGGTAGCCGTCGCCGGCGTGGCGCTGGTCGTGGCCCACATCCTCCTGGTCCTGGTCAGCGACCCCCGGGGCCTCTCGATCTTCGATCTCCCGCATACGACCTGGGCTGCCCGGGCGGCTGTCGTCTCGACCCTCGCTCTCGCCGCGGTCGTCGGCCTGGCGCT
Organism: Nocardioidaceae bacterium; assembly: GCA_035297905.1. GTDB lineage: Bacteria > Actinomycetota > Actinomycetes > Propionibacteriales > Nocardioidaceae > Nocardioides_C. The sequence continues at coordinate 44,270 of DATGYO010000083.1, read as the reverse complement.
GCGCCGCAAGCGACGGCAACCCCGGTACGAGGGCTGGCGACTCCTGCACATCGCCATGGCCGGCACAGTGTTCGTCGGAGCGTGGCTGCACGTCTGGTGGCTGCATCACCTGGCTGACTACCTGGCGCTCGGTGTGTGGTTCGCCTTGATGGGCGCGCTCGTGGTCTCGGTGGCGTTGCGCCGGTGGCTGTGGTTGCCGCTGAGGGCGCGTCGGCGCAGCTACGTGGTCGAGGGCGTCACGGAGGTGTCCGGCGATGCCGTCACGCTCGACCTCCGGGCGAACGGACACCCGGGTGTCCCGTTCCGCGCGGGCCAGTTCGCATGGTTGAAGATCGGTTCGTCGTGCTTCGTCTTCGAGGAACACCCGTTCACCATCGCCTCGACCGCGACGGAGCCTCAGCGCAAGCAGTTCACGATCAAGGCGCTCGGGGACTTCAGCGAGCTGCTGCGCGGCATGCGTCCGGGGCGGCGGGTGTTCCTGGACGGGCCCTACGGCCAGATGACCATCGACGGTCTCGACGCGTCGTGGGGCTTCGTCTTCATCGCAGGCGGGATCGGTGTCACGCCGATGCTCAGCATGTTGCGCACCCTCGCCGACCGGGATGACCACCGCAACCACCTGCTGTTGCTCTCAGCCCGCACCGAGCACGACATCGTCATGCGCCAGGAGATCGACCGACTCGGCGAGCGGCTGTCGTTACAGGTCGTGTACGCGCTCCAGCAGCCGCCTGAGGGGTGGCCGGGGGAGTCCGGTCGCATCGACGGAGCTCTGCTCGACAGGTGGCTGCCCCCTCATGGACGGGGGCGCTTCGACTACTTCCTCTGCGGGCCGCCGATGATGGTCGTGGCCGTCGGTGAGCAGCTGAAGGAGCGTGGCGTGCCGGTTCGCAGGATCCACTCGGAGCGCTTCGAGGTGGTATGACCGCGGGGCGCCTGGATGAGCGGTATGACCAAGCTCGGTGATGCCCGGGAACGAGTCGGCCCGCTCGTTCGTCTAGTCCAAGACGACCTGCCGACGTGTGGAAGGGCACTGCCGTGCCGGGTGACTCCCCGAGCGTTCCCGCCGACGGCCGACAACCCGAGGCCCCACATCGGCGTCGGCGCGCCCTTCGGGTGGTACTGGTACTGCTGGCGGGACTCATGTCGCTGCTCCTCGCCGGCTCCGTGGTCGCCTACGTCAGCCTTGACCGCAGCATCAACACGTTCAGCGCCAGCGGGATCAGCAGGCACCGTCCACCGCCATCGGTCCACGGACAGAACATCCTCCTGATCGGGTCGGACTCTCGAGCCGGGGCCGACCGCGGCCTGGGTGGTGCGGGACCAGCGGTCGGGCGGTCGGACACCACGCTTCTCGTGCACGTCTACGAAGGCGGACGCCGCGCTGTCGCGGTGTCGATTCCACGTGACGCTCTTGTGGACATCCCCGCCTGCCGGCTCCCGGACGGCAACTGGTCGCAGCCGCAGCGGCAAGCGATGTTCAACGCCGCCTTCTCGGTCGGGCAGACCGCATCCGGAAACCCCGCGTGCACCGTGAACACGGTGGAGAAGCTCACCGGCATGCGCGTCGACCACACGGTGGTGGCGGACTTCGTCGGGTTCGCGGCCATGACCAAGATCGTCGGCGGTGTACCGGTGTGCGTGCCGAACCCCGTCTACCAGGGCGACCTCGACCCCAACCTCGGGCAGCAGGGCAAGCTGGTCTTCCACAAGGGTCTGCAGACCGTTTCAGGGACGAAGGCGCTGGACTACGTGCGCCTGCGCCACGGCATCGGGGATGGTTCGGACATCGGCCGAATGCGGCGGCAGCAGGCCTTTCTCGGCAGTGTCGTCGCGAAGGTGCGTGCCGAAGGGGTCACGCCGACCCGCATCGTTCCGCTGGCCAGTGCTGCGACGAAGTACCTCACCGTCGACGCGGAGCTCGGCACCGCGGACAAGCTCGTCTCGTTTCTCGTGAGCCTCCGGCACATGTCGCCGGAGGACATCGTCTTCGTCACCACTCCGTGGCGGTACGACGGTCCGCGGGTGGCCCTGGTGCACCCCGATGTCGATCGCCTCTGGGCGGCCCTCCGTAACGACGAGCCGGTCAGCTCCGGGGACCGGTCGACGAAGACCCGGCCTCTCACGGTCGCACAGACGCTGGCCTCCGTGACGAAGCCGGTCACCGTGCTCAACGGGACCTCCGTCACCGGCCTCGGGGCTCGGACAGCGGTGGTTCTTCGCAAAGCCGGCATCCGGGTGAGCGTCGTGGCGAACGGGCCGGGGGAGCGCCGCACGCTGGTCGAGTACGGACCAGGCCTCGAGGGTCAGGCACACGCCCTGGCGGCAGCGTTCGTCGGTGCCCGGACTCGCGTCGACTCTCAGCCAGGACTGCGACTGCGGCTGGGGGCGCAACACCGGATCCGGAGCCTGCGATCGGTCGCCACGAGCCGGCCGTTGCCGGCGAGCATCACCGTGGGCGCCCGCTCCGCCGCGACGCACCCGTGCACCGACGTCTCCTACGGGGCCGCACCCTAGCGGGAGTGGGGGCCCCTCAGACGGACGGACCGTCGACTGGCTCGAGAACTGCCACCGGGATGGTCCGGCCGGCGCGTCGCGCGTACTTGTCGACTTCCGGCGCATGAGCAAGCACGACGTTGTTCCAGATCGCGTCCCGGTCGCCGCCGACCAGCTCCCGGGGGCGGACCTGTAGCCGCCTGGCCCTCACCTGCACCTCCGCGAGCTCGGCCCGGCGGAGGTTGCGGAACCAGTCGGGGTCTGTCGGCGAGCCGGACCCGGTGCCCCAGACGAGGAACCCGTCAGCGGTGTCGAGGTAGCGCACACACGTGGAGCGGGGGATTCCGGTACGCCGGCCCGGGGTGGTGATCATGAGCACATGGATGTCCTTGCTGCCACTGGCGAGTCGCCCGTCAAGAGTCCGGTACATCCACACGCCGATCCGGTTCCCGGTTCGGGTCAACCTGCGCCTCAGGCTGCTCACCGGACGCCTCCCGTTCTGACTGACCAGGGCTCACGTCGAGAGTCCTGCTCGGCCCAGGGCCTGTCAAGCGGTCGAAGCGTGGTTCGCGTCAGTACACGGTGACGTGGACGTGGTCGTAGTGGTTCGCAGTGGTGGAGCCCCTGTCCTCCATCAGGCGCCAGCCCTCGCTGGTGCGCTGGACGGTCCAGATGCGCTGGGACCAGATCACCTCGCTGACGCCGAGCTCGGTCGCGTGCTCGCGGACCCAGGCAGCAATCTGGTCGCCTGTCGAGGAGTCGGGGATCATGATGTCGAGCGCGTGGCCGGTCCCATGGTCACCCGGGTCACCCGGCCGCACCCCGCCGTACGTCGTGATCGCCGGGAACGCCGCGCAGACCGCGCGGTGCACCGTGACCCCGTTGGCGACTAGCCCGCTCTCCACGTCGGAGCCCGTCGCGCAGGGTGCCGTCGACAGGAGGCTCGACGCCGGTGCCGACGCGCTGTCCGTGCTCGCTGCCGCGGAACCAGCAGTGTCAGGCGTGGCGGGCTGGGCGTCGGCCTGCTTGCTCGGCTGCGCGGCCGGCGCGGCCGCCGTCGACGTCTCGGTCGCGGTGTCCCGCTTGGGGCTCTTCTCGGCGAGGTAAGCGCTGTGGACCCAACGGGATCTGCCTCCGATGACGACCTCGGTCCACTTACCTCGGCTGTTGCCGGTGACCGCGATCTTGTCGGACCAGCTGAGTACGCCGAGCAGCTTCGAGCTTTCGGAAGGATCGGTCCGCACGTTGAGCGGCGCGGTGGCGAACATGTGGTCCACGACCGCCGGCGGTTTCTCCTGGAGGCGCACACGTGGCTCGGCGCGGGTGATCGGCGCCACGCGCATAGGCACGGGCGAGGTTCGCACCAGGACCGGCTTCGCCGTGACCATCGGTGTCGCCTCGACCCGCCCGTCGTCCGGCCAGACCATCGCGGTCGCGGGGGTACCCAACGCCAGAACCGCTGACGCGGCCAGGCCGAAGCGGACGATGCGAGGCCGGTACGGCTTGCGTGCGACGTGCTTGTGGCGTGGTCGCGCCACGGTGATCACCAACCCAGGAGTCGACGGCGGGAATGCGAACTTCGAGCTGAATCGCGGCCCCCGTCGCAGGGGAAAATGCCACCCGTCGGCACGCGCAAAACGCACCTTGAGGGACGTCCAGACAACTTTTCGGGATAAGTCCGAAGAGACAGTGACCGGAGCTCTGGGTCGATAGTGGTGGTTGGGCGGTATGAGCGAAAGGCTGCTTTGAGGTAGCAGCAGCGGGTGTGGCTTACCCGCGCCTCACTGACTGACTGGGGCCGACGAAGGTCGTGTCAGCGGACGACACGAGGAGCAGGCCCGGCGGGGATGAGCCTGGGAGCGCCGGGCAGAGCCGCACAGCGTCCTCAGGACATGGATCCGCCGATCGGCCCGACGGGGGATACGGGCCGATCGGCGTTGTCTCCATTATGTGAGGCCAGAAGCGTCCCACGCCCGGTGCACGGGTACGAACCTGTGTAGTGCACACGCACCATTCAGCGTGGCGAGGGACCCGGAAGCCACACCGTGACGCGCGTTCCTCCACCTCGGCGGTTGCGTAGCGAGCACCAGCCACCGGCCACGGCTGCTCTGTCACGCATGCTGAAGAGCCCCCGGTGCCCTGGCGTGGGCTCGATGGGTTCAGGGCCCAGACCGACCCCGTCGTCAGCGATGGACACCACGAGCCCGCCTTCGCGGCCGGCCACGCTGACCGAGACGTTTCTCGCCGAGGCGTGCTTGCGGGCGTTGATCATCGCCTCCTTGCCGATCCTGTAGGCGATGGCGCGGGTGGCGTCCGGCACGTCTGGTTCCTCGGCGCCGTCCACGGACCAGCTTGTCGCGGTGTTCTCGAAGATCTCCTCGGCGGCTCGCAACAGCGCCGCGGCCAACCCGTGTTCCAGGTCCGGTGGTTCGAGGTCGAACAGCAGTGCCCGGAGCCGATCGGTCGCACCCGTGACGCTTGCCTGCAGCGGTTCCAGCGTGTCGAGGAGCTGGGGTGCCTGCTCGCGGAGCTGTCGTCTCAGGAGTCCGAGGCGCAGGTCGACCGCGGCGAGGGCCTGCACCGGGTCGTCGTGGACGTCGGCGGCGATCTGCGTCCGTTCAGCGTCCTGGGCGTCGACGAGCCGCGTCAGAAGTGCTTCCCGCTGGTCCACCAGCTCGCGAAGCGCGGTCTCGGCTGCCAGTCGTTCGGTGATGTCTCGCTGCACGGTCGCCAGGGCGAACGGTTCGCCGGTCGCGGCATCACGGATGAGGAAGCTCGCGATAGCGACAGGGATCGGCGGACCCCGGTGGTTTCGCAGGGTCGACTCACCTTCCCAGTGGCCGTTTGCAATGACCGCTGGCTGCTCGATCTGCTCGGACGCCACGAGACCCTCGGGGGTGAGGTAGTCGGAGATGGTGGTGGTCGTGACGTCGATCGCGGGATCCATGCCGATCAGCTCTCGGCCCGGCGGGTTGACGTACTTCACCTTTCCGTCCAGGCCCGCGATCGCGATGAAGTCGGGGGACGCTTCCACGAGCGCCTTGAACTGCTTGAGATCAGCGTTGGCCCCGCGAAATGCGGCCTCAGTTGCCCGGATCTCGGTGACGTCCTGGCCGATCCAGGCAGTACCGAGGGCCGCTCCGGTGTCGGGGTGCGAGAGGCGGAAGACATCGCCGTGCACGATCAGTTCTTCGCCGGAGATCGACGCCGTCAGGTCTCCGGACCACCGCCCCGCCGCCTCCAGGGCACTGCGCATCGCGTCGGCGGCCGAAGGGCCCACGTGGGTGTCGATCGTGGACCAGGCGTCGTCCTCGACGAGCTCGACACCGTACTCGTGTATGCGGGGGTTCACGTGCAGCCAGTGGCCGTCGTTGTCCGAGATCGCGATGAGATCGCCTGACGCGTCTGCGAGCGCCTGGAACTTCACCAGCTCCTCGCGCGACTGCTTGTGTGCCTCCAGAAGCAGGGAGTTGTCGAGGGCGAGCGCGCACCTCTCGGCGATGTCCGTGACCAGGCTGATGTCTTCGTCGGTGAAGGCGCCCCGGAGGCTTCCTCTGGCGACGTCGAGAACGCCGAGCAAGAGCCCACGGGAGTGAAGCGGTACACGGAGGTCTGTCTGCAGCCCGAAGCGCTTCGACCACCTTGTCAGGAGCTCGTCACCGGCGAATCCGGCGTCACCGGCCGCAGCCAGGTCGATGATCCGGGCGCCGCTCAGCGCATCCGCATCAGCCACGTCGACGGCCGCCATCCGATGCGGCGCACTGGGCGCTCGGCCGTTCGATGACCTCCTGGAGTCCGGGGGCATCCGCCACACCGCCCTTAGGTCGAGGCGGTCCCTGGCAGGGCTGTAGAGCCAGATGGCGCCGACGTCGGCGACGGCTTCTGTCACCGAGCGGACCGCGACACGCAGCAGCGCCTCGAGGTCGAGAACCTCCCGGGTAAGCGCCGTGGACAGGTCGGCAAGCAGCCTGGCTCGCTCCCGGGAGGCGCGCACCTCTCTCTCGATACGCCGTTGCTCGGTGACGTCGGTACTCACGCCGAGTGCGCCGGTCACGGTGCCGTCCACGTCACGGACGGGTTCGTAGTAGACCGACAGGATGCGTCCGTCGAACTCCCGCTCGGTGCTGAACGTCTCGCCGGCCAGGACCCGTCGCAGTGCGGCCAGAGCCGACGGGTCGTTCTCGTACACCTCGAAGAGGTTCTGACCGACCAGCTGACCAGGCCGCAGGCCAAGATCGACTAGACCGGCACCCGTCGACAGCGTGCACAGGCCACTGCTGTCGAAGCCGAAGATCACCTGCGGGCCGACCGCGGGACCTTGCTCGGGTGCGCTCACGTGTGGACGACCGATGCCGGGGACTCGTCGCTGGGGACTGTGGTCGGCCCGAGCGCCGCCCTGAGCGCGCCTGCGGCCGCCGGGGTGGCCAGGATGACCTCGCCTTCGGCACAGCGGACCAGCAGGTCCGGAAGCATGTCCCCGACCCGACCCTTCGTCAGGAAACCGACAGCCCCGGCGCGCAGCATCTGCTCGACAACGCCCGAGCCCGACTCTGCGGAGATGGCCACCACCACGGGCGAAGGGCGGAGGGCGGTCATGGCGCTGGCGGCTGTGGGCCCACCGCCGGGCATGTGCACGTCGAGCAGGACGAGGTCGACCGCCTCCTCGGTGGCAGCCCTGTAGGCCTCCGGGCCGGTTGCCGCGGTGCCGACGACAGTGAACCGCGGGTCGTCCTCCAGCACACTCACCAGAGCCGACAGCACCTCGCGGTGGTCGTCGGCGATCAAGACCCGGATGCGTCCCATCACTTCCCTCTACCAGGACTAGGTCATGCTTCCGCGGGGAACTCTCATCATGCACCAGATGACTCGAGGGCACGTGCATACCGGCGACGCCGGCGACTAGTGCCCGCATACTAGATGTGGCGACCGTCACGCAGCGTCTCGCCGGGGGGAGGTGTTGGTCGACGTGGACCAGGCGAACGCACCACAGCAGACCGAGCACTCGATCGACAGTGGTCGGCTGATTCGCGTGCTCATCGTCGATGACCACGAGGTACTTGCCGCGAGCCTTGCGAGGGTCCTCGACGACGAGCCTGACATGGTTTCGGTGGGTTTGGCCCAGACGTTGGCTCAGGCTCGCGCCCGGGTGGTCTCTGCGGCTCCCGATGTCCTGCTTCTCGACCGGAGGCTGCCCGACGGCGATGGCGTAGCTGCCATCCCCGAGCTGCGAGCGATCAGGCCGTCCATGAACGTCGTGGTCCTGACCGCAGCGGTGGCGGACGACGTGCTGGTCCAGGCCATCGAGGCCGGCGCGGCGGGTTTCGTCTCCAAGACCCGAGGGCTGGCAGAAGTCACCGCCGCCGTACGCGCCGCCGCCGCGGGGGAGGCTGTGATCTCACCGGAGATGCTGTCGCGGCTGCTGCCCAAGCTCAGCCGGTCCCCGGGCCCGGAGCCCTGTCTGACCAAGCGCGAACAGGAAGTGCTGAACATGCTCGGCCACGGCCTCTCCAACGCCGCGATCGCCGAGGAGCTCACGGTCAGCGTGAACACCGTCCGGAACCACATCTCGAACCTCTCGGCGAAGCTGGGTGCACACAGCAAGCTGGAGGCGCTGTCCATCGCCGTACGCCGGGGGCTCTACTCGGGAACGTGACGCTGGCCCTCCACGATCGGCTCTTCCGGCAAAGCTGGTGCAACTGCACTAGAAAGACTGGCGCATCCGGCTCTCGGGGGATCGCCGGAGCGCGGCGACCATGGAGTTGCAGTTCAGGCCACGGCGCCTCCTGGTCCCCGAGGATGCCGTGGTGCCAACCAGCCGCGAGCAGCGCCGGGCGCCCTCCCATGAAAGGAAAGGCCGCGAGTCGAGGTCTCCTGCGAATCACCGACTCGCTCTTGCCGCGGCCGCTCCTGTCCCCTGGTTCGCCGGACCCGGCGCGCTCGCGGCCCTCTCCTGACCCGACTGGGCGTCCGGGCTAGCCCACCTCTGCGCGGCCCTTCACCCAAAGTGTCGATGTCGCAGCCGGACCGCTGGTGCTCTCCTGATCTAAAGAGGGGAGGGCTCCATGAACGAGGCGGAGCTGGAGCGCGAACGGGAGATGCTGCGCGAGGCGTTCACCGCCGGCTGGCAGGCTGCTCTCGCCGTGAGGATCACCAACCCGGCCGTCCTGGCAGTGATCGAGTCGTGCTTCGAGATGTGGCTCGAGGAGGCGTCCGACGAGGTCGAGGTCTTCGGCCTCGCGTTCCGTCGACGCCAGGACCTGCCCCTGCCCACCTGGCAGCTGGCGCCGCCGTTCGCTGCGCGGGCTACCTCCTAGCTCCGTTAGCCGAGACGGGAAGGGGCCGGGAAGATCGCTCTCCCCGGCCCCGAACCGTCATGAGCTCAGGCGATGCTGACCGGTCTCAGCGGACCACCACCTGCATCGACCCGTTCTGGGTCGTGCTGATGACCTCGATCCGGGTTCCGGTGCCACCGACGACCACGCTGGCGCCTGGGTTCGCGGCGTCGTAGTACCGCTGCGGGTCGGTGTCGTCGAAGACCGCGACAGCCGGCCGCGAGGGTGCCGTGAGGGTGGTCATGCCGTTGGCGGTCTCGCGATGCAGCGAGATCGGGTCGGTCGGCGTGAGCCCGAAGGTGGCGTCGAAGGCCTGCACCCGGCTGCGGGCGATCGTGCCGTCGGACCATTTCAGCGACGCCGCGCGGGCGTCTACGGGCAGGGCCTCGCCGCCGCCCATGTGCTCGCTCGTGTTGTTGTTCGAGAACTCCGTGTCCCAGTACCAGACCAGCAGGCCGTCCTGGTACGGGAAGTGCTCGACGCGGTTCGGCGCCGTCGTCGCCCAGCCGAAGTTGTACGGACCGGTCTTGAGCGTCGAGTCGTAACCGCCGTACGTCCGGTTCTCGGCGATGTAGTAGTGGCTGTACTGCCGCTGGACCACACCCTTGTCGGCGATGGCGAACCCGTCCAGCGTCCAGCCGTCCGCGCCGCTCTCAGCGCCGGTGGTGACGACGCCGGCGACGCTGATCGCGTCCACAAGGAAGCCGGTCTCGTTGACCGCGGCGTCGTTGACCATCCGGAACCGCAGCTGCGCGGTCTTACCGGCCTCCGCGGACGGCAGTGTGGCCGTCATCGGCACCCACGCGCCGCTGGTCGAGCCCGTGATGCCGAAGCCCTCGTTGGAGCCGTTCGGGTTGGTCGTCGTCGACGCGCTCGTCGCGATCGGCTTCCACGTCGCGCCGCCGTCGGTGGTCAGCTCGGTGTAGGCGTAGTCCCAGTCCTTCTCGATGTCGTACTTCACCTGTGTGCTGACCTGGCCGCCTCCGGAAGGCACGGTGAAGGCAGGACTGGTCAAGGTCGCCGTGCGGTCGTCGCCGCGGCCCGAGTAGAAGTAGTTCGAGCCCTCTGCTGCGGCGCCGAGGTCGTAGCTGCGGCTCTTCTTCGGCAGGATCGCGATCACTGCCTGCGCCATCTTCGTTGCGTGGTACGACGGTCCGAGGTCATGACTCGAGGTCTGCCCGGTGCGCGCCACGTCGTAGTCCAGCCAGCCGAGCTGGAACTTCTCCCACGGACCCATGTGGTTGGGCGTGGTGCCGATGGCGCCGTCCCCGTGGCCGAGCCACGAACCGGAGCTCATGAGGGTCCAGAACGCGGTGCCGTTGTCGCCGCCCTGGGTGTCGTAGAAGTCGGGCAGTCCCAGGTCGTGGCCGAACTCGTGGGTGAACACGCCGAGGCCGCCGTTCTCGGGCTCGGTCGTGTAGTCGCGGATCCAGAGGCCGGTGTCACCGATCTGGATGCCGCCGTACTGTGCGTCGGCAGGCCCCGTTCCGTCGGCGTAGGTGCCGCTCTGGTTGACCGCCCAGCGGTGCGACCAGATGGTCCACTCGGGGGCCCCGGCCTCTTCGCCCTCGCCGGCGTGGATGGCCTGGAAGTGGTCGATGTAGCCGTCCGGCTCGTTGAAGTCGCCGTCGCCGTCGTGGTCGTAGCGGTCCCACTGGTCGAAGCTCTTCAGGTAGTCGACGATCTGCGCCCGGCTCTTGCCGGCGGCGACCTGGGACTTGTACCAGGCCTCCGCCGTGTCGTCGATGAAGTTGGTCATGTCGGCTTGGCTCTCGGCGCCGTAGTAGCTCTCCGGGTGGTCCACCTTCACCCAGTCGCTGACGTCGCCGCCGACGGTGTAGCGGCCGCTCGACATCTCTTCGTAGGCGTTCTTGAATGATTCGCCGTTCTGCTCGGGCATGCCGTTGAAGAACATGTCCATGTAGTGCTGCTTGTTGAAGTCGGACTTCCAGTACGTGCTGTTGTCGGTCGCGCGGTCGGGAGCAGGGATCTGGTTGTGGAGCGGCCCGCTCGTGGACCCGTCGGTGGTGGGGGCAGTCTTCTTGGTGCCCTTGCCGGTCCTGGTGGTCGAGCCGTCGCCGAACTCGACGAGGAACGAGAGCAGCTGGTCGCTGGACGAGGTGCCGTACTGTGCCCACTGGCCCGGCGCGACACGCACCGCCTTGGAGCCGTTGCGGTCCTCGACCTGCCGCTTGCCGGTGAGCACGAGCTCGGCGGCGCGCTTGCTCAGCTGGCGGCGGCCGGCCTCTCGGTGGTCGGGACGGTCGTCGGCCTTGCCGTTGGCAGCGCCCTGCTGCCGTGCGGTGTCAGAGCCGGTCGGGGGTGCGGCTTCCGCAGGCCCCTGCAGCGCGGTTGCGAGCAGGGCGGCCGTGGTGGCACCACCCAGGACGCCAAGGATGCGTCGCTTCACGGAGATCCTCCTGTGAGTGAAGGGAGTGCACGCCGATGTTTTGTCAGCGGCGTGGCAGTTCGCGACTTTCGTCGCAACTCGGGCACTTCATCAAGAGGATCGAGCAAAAGTCCAGAGGAGCGGAGGTAAACGTTTAGTCACGGCCGGTCGTCGAGCGTGAAACCGGGCGTGCAGGTTTGTGCACTGCAGAACTCTGCAGTGCCGGTGAGGTTTCGGCGGCGGCGTCAGACGCCCGTGACACCCTCGCCGCCACCGGCCTGCTCGTCGAAGCTCTCGTGCTCGAGGAGATGCAGCACGGGGACACCGATCTTGCGGCGAGCGCGCGAGCTCCAGTCCATGTGGAAGAACTCCGAGACCACGTGAGGCCGGGTGAGGATGATCGCCTCCCGGCCGTCGACCGCCTTCACCTTCGACGCCAAGGCATCGATGGGGTCGATGGCCACGATCTCGCCGACCGCGTCGCCGCCTGCGGCGACAAGACGGTCGATGCTCGAGGACAGCTCACGCCGGGCGTTGTCCAGCAGCTCGTGCTGGATGCTCTCGAGGTCCTCCTCGTTCATGACCAGCGCGGGCGAGGCGAGCACCTCGCTGGCCGCCAGGGAACCCATTGCGGACTCGACTCGCGCCGCGGCGTCCTCGACCGGCAGCAGCACGTGGTACCTGACGTGCTCCTCGAGCTCCTCATGCAGGCCTCGCACCTGGCGCGCATCCTGCTCCGAGAGCGGCTGCTCGATGAGGAGCACGACGTCGTAGGTGGTGTCGCCTGAGGCACTCATGGGGTGATGCCCTCCGCTCATGAAGATCTGGTGGTCAAGACCCTACCCAAGTCGTAGTTCATCGGCTCTTCCAACTGCTCGTATCCGCATGTCGCGGGATCGCGGTCGGGCCGCCACCTCTTGAACTGGGCGGTGTGGCGGAAACGTGTGCCCTCCATGTGGTCGTATCCGACCTCGAGCACGAGCCTCGGTTCGAGGGGCACGAACGAGAGGTCCTTGCCGGCGCTCCATCGGCTCTGGGCTCCGGGAAGCCGTTCACCGGTGACGTTGTGGTGCTCGGCCTCGGCCCACCCGCCCCAGGGATGCTCATCGGTGTCCACGACGAGCGGCGCGAGCTCCTCGATCAGCTCAGCCCGTCGCTTCGCCGTGAACGACGCCGACACCCCGACGTGCTGGAGGGTGCCCTTGTCGTCGTACAGCCCGAGCAGCAGCGAGCCGAGCAGCGGCTTGTCGGGCGTCGAGGTCTTGTGCAGGCGGTAGCCGGCGACGACGACGTCCGCGGTGCGTTCGTGCTTGATCTTGAGCATCGTCCGCACGTTCGGCTGGTAGGCCGCACTCATCGGCTTGGCCACCACTCCGTCGAGGCCGGCACCCTCGAACTGCGAGAACCAGTCCTCGGCCTCGGCGGTGTCGGTGGTGGTGCGGGTCAGGTACACGGGTGCGGTCGCGTTCGCCAGGGCTTCCTCGAGCCGGGTACGTCGGACCGCGAACGGCTCTTTCATGAGGGACTCGTCGTCGACGGCGAGGAGGTCGAAGGCGACGAACGACGCCGGGGTCGCCTCGGCGAGCATCCTGACCCGCGAGTCGGCAGGATGGATCCGCTCCTGGAGCCGCTCGAACTCCAGCCGCTCGCCGATCGCGACGAAGATCTCGCCGTCCACGACGCAGCGTGGCGGCAACGAGCGTCTCACCGCCTCGACGACCTCGGGGAAGTAGCGGGTCAGCTCCTTGGTGTTCCGGCTGGCGAGGATCACCTCGTCCCCGTCGCGGAAGACGATGCACCGGAAGCCGTCCCACTTCGGCTCGAAGGACAGGCCACCGTCGAACTTGGCAGGGTCGGGGATGCCCTTCACCGACTTGGCGAGCATCGGTTGCACGGGTGGCATCACAGGCAGACGCATGTCAGGCAGCGTAGCGGCGGGCTCGTAGGCTGGAGCGGTGCCGATCCGCCTGAGCTCCCGCAACCCACATGTGTCGAAGGACCGGCTCGTCTCCGAGCTGGTGCCTCCGCCTCGGTTCGCCGAGGTGAGCTTCGACTCCTACGTGCCCGACCCGGACCAGCCGTCGCAGAAGGAGGCGGTCGAGGTCCTCAGCAGCTTTGCCGACGAGCTGAACCGGCCGGCGAGGAAGAAGGGGCTGTTCCGCAAGGCGCCCGAGCCCGGTGGCCCCGGAGGTGTCTACCTCGACGGTGGCTACGGCGTCGGCAAGACCCACCTGCTGGCGTCCCTGTGGCATGCCGTGCCGGGGCCGAAGCTGTTCGCGACGTTCGTCGAGCTGACCCATCTCGTGGGGGCCCTCGGCTTCCACGACGCGGTGACCGCGCTCTCGTCGTACCGGCTGGTGTGCATCGACGAGTTCGAGCTCGACGACCCGGGCGACACCGTGCTGGTCTCCACCCTGCTCCGGAACCTGAGGGAACACGGCGTGCGGCTCGCCGCGACCTCGAACACCTTGCCGGGGAGGCTGGGCGAAGGCAGGTTCGCCACCGACGACTTCATGCGGGAGATCCAGGGGCTCTCGGCGTCCTTCGAGTCGGTGCGCATCGACGGAGAGGACTACCGCCACCGGGGCCTGCCCAAGGCGCCGGATGCGTTCTCCCCCGAGGACGTGCTCAGCCGCGCGGAGCAGCACGGCGCGAGCCTCGACGACTTCATGGCGCTGACCCGCCATCTCGCCAACGTGCACCCGTCGAAGTACGGCGCTCTGCTCGACGGCGTCAGCGTGGTCTGCATCGAGGACGTCCACACGGTCAGCGACCAGAACGTCGCCCTGAGACTCGTCGTGCTCGCGGACCGGATGTACGACCGCGACCTACCCGTCGTGGCCAGCGGGGTGAGCATGGACGAGATGTTCGCACCGGAGCTCCTCGAGGGCGGGTACCGGAAGAAGTACTACCGCGCGATCAGCCGGCTGGACGCTCTTGCGCGGGAGGGCGCCGGGCTCGGCGACTGAGTGTCGAGTATGGCGCTGAGGTCAACGCACCAAGGCGAAACCAGGACAGTAGGGATATCCCGACGTAGCGTTGCTTCACGTGATGACGGACTCCCTCAACGTATCCCTCCACGACAGCGCACTCAGAGAAGAGGTCGAGCTGACGGCCCATCTGATGGTCGCCGCGAACGACTCGAACGTCAGGCTCACCCAGTCGGAGATCGACGCGATCCTGGGTCTGGCTCGTGACCGGTCCTTGACGTAGCGGGACCCGGTGAGCGCACGACCCCTGTCTGGCAGCAGCAGCCAACCCCGGCACGCGACGGGGGAGACACGCACCAGGGTTGGTGGTTTCAGGCTACGGCGGCCTCGCACACTGGTCTGTACGCGTACGAGGGTGTGACATCGGACTCGTCGGGCATCATCGCCTCATGAGCCCGTCTGGAAGTCTGACCGACCTGTTGACCCTTCCCAAGGGGCCGGTGACCCTCGTCACCTACGACACCACCGCGACGCCGGGTTTCGACGGCGACAAGGACGAGGGCAAGGCGGCGCTCGCCGACCTCGAGCCCTCCTTGTCCACGCTTCAGGAGATGCTCTTCGCCCAGGGACGCTCGGGTGAGACCAGGAGGATCCTCCTGGTGCTCCAAGGCATGGACACCGCGGGCAAGGGCGGCGTGCTGCGACACGCGGTGGCGCTCGTCGACCCCCAGGGCGTGCGCATCAAGGCGTTCGGCAAGCCCACCGACGAGGAGCTCGCTCACGACTTCCTGTGGCGGGTGCGTCGGGAGCTCCCCGAGCCCGGCCAGATCGGCATCTTCGACCGGTCGCACTACGAGGACGTGCTCATCGGCCGTGTGAGGGAGCTTGCGCCGCCGGAGGAGATCGAGCGGAGGTACGACGCGATCAACGACTTCGAGGCCGAGCTCGTCAACGGCGGAACGCAGCTCGTCAAGTGCATGCTCCACATCTCCGCGGACGAGCAGAAGGAACGTCTGCTCGCACGGCTCGACGACCCCACGAAGCACTGGAAGTTCAACCCCGGAGACATCGACGAGCGCAAGCTCTGGTCGAGCTACCAGAAGGCCTACGAGATCGCGCTCGAGCGGACCAACACCGAGGTCGCGCCCTGGCACATCGTGCCGAGCGACCGGAAGTGGTACCGCAACTGGGCCATCGGACAGATCCTGCTCGAGACGCTCGAGTCGCTGCACCTCGGCTGGCCCGAGGCCGACTACGACGTCAAGGAGCAGCGGAAGCGGCTGGCCGAGGAGGGCTTCGACGACTGAGCGCCGGTGGCCGGTAGGTTGTCCGCGTGATCCCGACCGTGTCCGCCACCCGTTACGTCGCGCCGCTGCGCGAGGGAGGGTCGCTCCCGGGCATCGTGGAGGCCGACGACCTGGGCACCTACGTCTGCAAGTTCCGGGGCGCCGGTCAGGGCCTGCGCGTGCTGGTCGCGGAGGTCATCGTGGGAGAGCTCGCGCGCCGCCTGGGCATCCACACGCCCGAGCTCGTCGCCGTCGACCTCGACGCCGCGATCGGGAAGTACGAAGCCGACGAGGAGGTCCAGGATCTCCTCACCGCGAGTGTGGGGCTGAACCTCGGCGTGGACTTCCTCCCGGGCTCGTTCGGCTTCGACTCGGGATGCACACCGGACCCCTCGGCAGCGGCCCGGGTGATCTGGCTCGACGCGCTCACCGCCAACGTCGACCGCAGCTGGCGCAACCCGAACCTCCTCGTCTGGCACAAGGAGCTGTGGGCCATCGACCACGGCGCCTGCCTGTACTTCCACCACAGCTGGTCCCAGGGAATCGGCAGCCCCGAGCGCTTCGCGCGACAGCCCTACGACGCCTCCGACCACGTGCTCGCGGCCTACCTCCGTGGGGTGCCAGAGGTCGATGCCGAGCTGGCGCCCCTCGTGACCCGCGCCTTGCTCCAGGAGGTCGTGGAGCAGGTGCCGGCCGAGTGGCTAGAAGTGCCCCCGGGTGCCGACGGCGGCGAGGCGGTTCGCTCGGCCTACGTCGACTTCCTGCACGCGCGGGTGTCGGGGGAGCGGTCCTGGCTGCCTGCGGAGAGCGCCGCATGACCGGCATGGGTTTCCAGTACGTCGTGCTGCGGTGCGTCCCGCGCGTGGACCGGGAGGAGTTCGTCAACGTCGGCGTGGTGCTGTACTGCCAGCAGGCCGACTTCCTCGATGCCCGATGCCACGTCGATCCCGGGCGCCTCGCGGCGATCGACCCCGAGCTCGACCTCGACGCCGTTCGCTCGGCGCTGGACACGGTCGAGGCGGTCTGCCGTGGGGACGAGTCGGTGGGGGCCGCGGGACGCACACCGCTAGGCACGAGGTTCGGCTTCCTCAGCGCCCCCCGGAGCACCGTCGTACAACCGGGGCCGATCCACGGCGGGCTCACCACGGACCCGGCCCGGCAGCTCGACCACCTCCTCGACCGCCTGGTTGGCTGAACCCCGGAGTCGACCAACGGACCGGGTGGCCGGTCTTCGTCGGTCTGCGAGGCAGGCCTGCCTACATGTGGATCATGTGGCCTGCGATGCCCTCGATGGCCTCCTTGACGGCCTCACTGAGCGTCGGGTGGGCGAACACGTTGCGGGCCACCTCGTCGGCGGTGAGGTCCCAGCGCTGGGCCAGCGTGAGCGCGGGCAGCAGCTCCGTGACGTCGGGGCCGATCATGTGGGCGCCGATGATCTCGTTGTACTTCGCGTCCGCGACGATCTTCACGAAGCCGGAGGTGTCGCCGAGGCCCTTGGCCTTGCCGTTGGCGGAGAACGGGAACTTCGCGACCTTGACGTCGTACCCCTTCTCCTTGGCCTGCTCCTCGCTGTAGCCGAACGAGGCGATCTGTGGCTGGCAGTACGTCGCACGCGGGATCATGTCGAACTCGATCTCCATCGTGTCCGCGCCGGCCATGGTTTCCGCGGCCACGATGCCCATTGCCTCAGCGGTGTGGGCGAGCATGAGCTTTCCGGTGACGTCGCCGATGGCGTAGACGCCCTCGATGTTCGTCCGTCCGCGCTCGTCGACCGCGATCGCACCGCGTTCGGTGACCTTGACCCCGGTGTTCTCGAGACCGTAGCCCTCGAGTCGCGGCGAGAAGCCGATCGCCTGGAGCACCTTGTCGGTCTCGATCACCTGCTGCTGGCCGTCCTTGGAGACGGTGACCTTCACCTTGTCGCCGGAGTCGTCGATGCTCTCGACCTTCGTGGAGAGCAGGACGTTCACGCCGAGCTTCTTGTAGTGCTTGAGGAGCTCCTTCGAGACCTCGGCGTCCTCGGTCGGCACCATGCGGTCGAGGAACTCCACGATCGTCACGTCGACGCCGAAGTTCTTCATGACGTATGCGAACTCGACGCCGATGGCACCCGAGCCCGCGATGACGATGCTGCCCGGGAGCTCGTCGGTGAGGATCTGCTCCTCGTAGGTCACGACCCGCTCCGACAGCGACGTGCCGGGGACGAGCCGGGTGGTCGCGCCGGCGGCGATGATCAGGTTGTCGCAGGTGTAGCTCTCGACGTTGCCGTCGTCGTCCTGGACGTCGAGGGACTTGTCGCCGGTGAGGGTGCCCCAGCCGTGGATCTCGGTGATCTTGTTCTTCTTCATCAAGAAGTGGACGCCCTTGACGATGCTGTCCGAGACGCTACGGCTGCGCGCGTGGGTCGCACCGAACTTCATCGTCGCGTCGCCCTCGATGCCGAAGACGTCCTTCTCGTGCTGGAGGATGTGCGCGAGCTCGGCATTGCGCAGCAGCGCCTTCGACGGGATGCACCCGACGTTGAGGCAGACACCACCCCAGTACTTCTTCTCCACGACCCCGACCTTGAGGCCGAGCTGGGATGCGCGGATGGCGGCGACGTAGCCGCCGGGGCCCGCGCCGAGAACGAGGACGTCGAAGTGCTGGCTCATGAGGGAGAGCCTACCTACCTCATCGCGTCAGATCAGACAGGGACGAGCTCGACGGCTCCCACGGCGTAGCGGGCCAGGATCGTCCGCGCGACCTCGGTGTCGGCGCCGAGCGGTGCGGAGACCGCGACGGCACCCGCCTCGAGCGCGAGCTCCGCCGCCCGGTCGGGCAGCGTGCCGGGGGCCAGGAACATCGACCCGACCGCGATGTGACGCCGGCCCTCGGCGCGGAACTGCCGAACGGCCTCGCCGGTTGCCGGAGGAGCGGCCGAGGCGAAGGCGGCGACAGTGGGCAGCTTGTGCTTGGTGCCCCAGAGCCGGGCGAGCCGGGCCACGGCCTGGTTTGCGAGCGGGTCCGAGGAGCCTGCCGCCGCCAGCACGAGAGCGTCCAGCTCACGCACACGTGCGTCCTTCAACGCTGTGCGGAGACGGCGGTCGAGGACCTCGAGGAAGACGGTCTCGAGCCCGAGGATGTGGCTCGCCCGCACCTTGAGGTTCTGGTGCTTGGCCTCGGCTGCCGCGATGGCAGCGGGCACGTCGACCTTGGCGTGGTAGGCCTGGGCGAGGAGCAGGGGTACGACGACGATCTCGTCGTAGCCCGCGCGAACGAGCTTGTCGACGACCGTCGTGAACGACGGCTTGGAGTGCTCGAGGAACGCCGCCTCGATCCGAAGGTCAGGGCGCATGCTCCGGACCTCGGCGCAGAGCGCCTGGATCGTCGCAGCAGAGCGCGGGTCACGGCTGCCGTGGGCCAATGCCACCAGGGCGGGTGCGGTCATGAGCAAGGGCTCCCTTCGAAAGGCGGTGCTGCGTCACTACGGTCCCGGTCGCGGGTGCATGAGGTGTTCATACGTGGATCCCGCACTCGGTCTTGCCGGTTCCCGACCAGCGGCCGCTGCGCTTGTCCGCTCCGGGTTCGACCCGGCGGGTGCACGGCAGGCAGCCGATGGACGGATAGCCGTCGTACTGGAGCGGGTTGACCAGCACGCCGTTCTCGGCGATGTACCGCTCCACGTCCTCGTCGCTCCATCGAGCCAGTGGTGAGACCTTCACCTTCTGCTTCTTCTCGTCCCAGCCAACGACAGGGGCGATGACGCGGTTACGGGTCTCTGCCCGGCGAAGTCCAGTCGCCCAGGCGTCGTACTGCTCGAGGCTCTTCTTCAGCGGCGCCACCTTGCGGAGTGCGCAGCACAGGTCGGGGTCGCGGGCGAAGAGGTCCTTGCCGTACGTCGCGTCCTGCTCCTCGACGGTCTGCTCGGGCTTGATCGTGCGGAGGTTGACCGGCAGCGTGGCCTCGACCGCGTCGCGTGTCCCGATCGTCTCGACGAAGTGGTAGCCCGTGTCGAGGAACACCACGTCGACCCCTGGCGCCACCCGCGACGCGAGGTGGGCGAGCACCGCGTCGGCCATCGAGGAGGTGATGCAGAACCGCTCCCCGAAGGTGGCTACGGCCCACTCGATGATCACCTCGGCCGGCGCGAGCTCCAGCTCGGCTCCGACGTGGGAGACGAGGTCCCTGAGCTCCTCCTGCGAGCGGCCGGCGGTCGTGGTTCCGCGGAAGCGGCGCGCTGCCATCGTCGTCGCGGCGGTCATAGCGCACCGTCCTCGGCGCCCCGCGGCGCGATGAGGCCGAGCATCTTCAACGTGAACGCGCGTAGGCAGGCCCGGCACTCCCACGCGCCGTGCGGCGAGCCCTCGGCGGCCTCGTGCGGACGGAGGTCCTCGTTGCCGCAGTAGGGGCAGTGGAAAGGTACGGCGCGCTCGCTCATGCTGTCGCCTCCACAGCCACCTGGGACTCACCGCGGAGCAGCGACTCGTCGGCTCGCAGCACCCAGGCCTGGAACGTCTCGTCCTCCTCGCGGTCGGCGAGGAACGCGTGTACGACGGCGGTCACGTAGTCGTCGAGGTCGGCGCTCGTGACCTTGTGGGCCCGCAGCTTCTTGCCGAAGGTCGGGTCGAGGCCGAGGCCGCCGCCGAGGTGAACCTGGAATCCCTCGACCTGTCGGCCGTCGGCGTCGAGCACGAGCTGGCCCTTGAGGCCGATGTCCGCGACCTGGGTGCGGGCGCAGGCGTTGGGGCAGCCGTTCACGTTGACGGTGATCGGGATGTCGAGGTCGGGGAAACGGCGCTCGAGCTCGTCGACCAGGGCAGCAGCGCGGTTCTTCGTGTCGACGATCGCGAGCTTGCAGAACTCGATGCCGGTGCAGGCCATGGTGTTCTTGCGCCAGTTGCTCGGTCGTGCCGAGAGGCCGATCCGCTCGAGGGCCTCGACGAAGGACTCCACTCTGTCCGGGGCGATGCCCAGGACGACGAGCTTCTGGTACGCCGTGAGCCGGACGCCTCGGGCGTCGTACTCCTCGACCAGGTCCCCGAGTCGGGTCAGCAGGGTGCCCGAGATCCGGCCGACGACAGGGGCTGCGCCGACGTAGTAGTCGCCGTCCAGCTGTCGGTGGACGCCGACGTGATCGCCCGCGACGCGCGGTGAGGCAGGGGAGGGGCAGTCGACCAGGGTGCGGTGGAGGTACTCGGTCTCCAGCACCTCACGGAACTTCTCGAGGCCCCAGTCGGCGACGAGGAACTTCAGCCGCGCACGAGAACGCAGGCGCCGGTAGCCGTAGTCGCGGAAGATGCCTGCCACACCCTCCCAGGCGTCGGCGACCTCGTCGAGCGGGATCCAGACCCCGAGCTTCTGGGCGAGCATCGGGTTGGTGGAGAGGCCACCGCCGACCCAGAGGTCGAAGCCGGGTCCGTGCTCGGGATGCACCGTTCCGACGAAAGCGACGTCGTTGACCTCGGGCGCCACGTCGTGGCTCGGGTGCCCGGTGACCGCGGTCTTGAACTTGCGCGGCAGGTTCGAGAACGCCGGGTTGCCGATGAAACGACGCTTGATCTCCTGCAGGGCCGGTGAGCCGTCGATGATCTCGTCGGCCGCGACACCGGCCACTGGAGAGCCGAGGAAGGGTCGGGGCGAGTCGCCGCAGGCCTCCTGTGTCTCCAGCCCGACGGCTTCGAGCCGCTGCCAGATCGCCGGGACGTCCTCCACCTGGATCCAGTGGTACTGGATGTTCTGCCGGTCGGTGATGTCCGCGGTGTCACGCGCGAACTCCGTGGACGCCGTCCCGAGTGCGCGCAGCTGCTCCGGGCCCAGGAGGGCGCCGTCGGTGCGCACGCGCATCATGAAGAAGCGGTCGTCGAGCTCGTGCGGCTCGAGCGCGCCGGTCTTGCCGCCGTCGAAGCCCGGCTTGCGCTGGGTGTAGAGCCCCCACCAGCGCATCCGGCCACGCAGGTCGTTCGGGTCGATCGAGTCGAAGCCGCGGTGGGCGTAGATGTTCTCGATCCGTGCGCGGACGTTGAGCGCGTCGTCGTCCTTCTTGAACTGCTCGTTGGCGTTGAGAGGTTCGCGGTAGCCGAGAGCCCACTGCCCCTCGCCGCGGCGCGGACGCGCGGGTCGAGCGGCTCGGCCGGGACCACTCGGGGTGGGCTTCCCGGGACCGGCAGGCTTGTGCGCGGTGGTGTTGCTCGAAGTCATGAATGCGTTCCTGGGGACGAGAGACGCACGAATCGACGACCACCCGACGCCGTTGTCGAGATGTGTATGCCGGCGACCGCGCGCCCGGCTGGGTTTGCAGAGGGCGTTCAGGCGGCGCGCTTGGGCATACACATCATGCTGCGGGTACGACCGAGGTCCACGTGGCGGCGAGCCACGAGGCGCGTGTCGGTACCTGCAGTGATCATGACGAGGAGTCTCACGTAACGGACGGCAGTCCCACAAACCTGAATCCTATGATGTGAGACGCGTGCCCACATAGCGAGACGTCACGCGTCATTCCAGCGCCCGGATGTGACGCCGACCACGCGATGGGGGCGCCCTGTGGCGCGATAGGTCACTAGGCTGTCGGTCATGACCGAGCAGACCTCACCTGGAATCTCCGCCTCCACGACCGGTGGAAGTCTCGCAGCCACCGCCAGTGCCGCCTACAACTCCTCCCTGGAGGTCATCTCCTCGGTCGAACCGCGCATCGCGGACGCGATCCGGGCCGAGCTGACCGACCAGCGGTCCTCGCTCAAGCTCATCGCCAGCGAGAACTACGCCTCACCGGCCGTGCTCTTGACGATGGGCAACTGGCTCAGCGACAAGTACGCCGAGGGCACCATCGGCCACCGGTTCTACGCCGGCTGCCAGAACGTCGACACCGTCGAGTCGATCGCCGCCGAGCACGCCCGCGAGCTGTTCGGCGCGGAGTACGCCTATGCACAGCCGCACTCCGGCATCGACGCCAACCTCGTGGCGTTCTGGTCGATCCTCGCGCATCGCGTCGAGTCACCCGGCCTCGAGAAGTACGGCGCGAAGACCGTCAACGACCTGTCCGAGGCGGACTGGGAGGAGCTTCGCCACGAGTTCGGCAACCAGCGCATGCTCGGCATGTCCCTCGACGCGGGCGGCCACCTCACCCATGGCTTCCGCCCGAACATCTCGGGCAAGATGTTCCACCAGCGCAGCTACGGCACCGACCCGGAGACGGGTCTGCTCGACTACGACCGGGTCGCGGCGGCCGCGCGCGAGTTCAAGCCGCTGGTGCTGATCGCCGGCTACTCCGCCTATCCGCGGCGCGTGAACTTCGCGAAGATGCGCGAGATCGCCGACGAGGTCGGAGCAACCCTGATGGTCGACATGGCGCACTTCGCCGGCCTCGTGGCAGGCAAGGTGTTCACGGGCGACGAAAACCCCGTGCCTCATGCCCACGTCGTGACGACCACGACCCACAAGTCCCTGCGCGGCCCGCGCGGTGGCCTGGTGCTCGCCACGGAGGAGTACGCCCCCTCGGTCGACAGGGGCTGTCCGATGGTGCTGGGCGGGCCGCTGTCGCACGTGATGGCGGCCAAGGCGGTCGCCCTTGCCGAGGCGCGGCAGCCGGAGTTCGCGACCTACGCCCAGAACATCGCGGACAACGCCCAGTCACTCGCCGAGGGCTTCACCAAGCGCGGTGCCAAGCTCGTCACGGGCGGCACCGACAACCACCTGGTGCTGCTCGACGTGACCGGCTTCGGCCTCACCGGTCGGCAAGCCGAGTCGGCCCTCCTCGACGCAGGTGTCGTGACGAACCGCAACTCGATCCCGGCCGACCCCAACGGCGCGTGGTACACGTCCGGCATCCGCCTCGGCACACCCGCCCTGACCTCGCGCGGTTTCGGCCACGACGAGTTCGACCGCGTGGCCGAGCTGATGATCGACGTACTGTCGAACACCACGCCGAAGCAGACCAAGGACGGGAAGCAGTCCAAGGCCAACTACACGCTCGCCGACGGGATCGCCGACCGCACCAAGGCCGCCTCGGCGGAGATGCTCGACAAGTACCCGCTCTACCCCGGCCTCGAGCTGACCTGACCTCCTCCGGTTGGCTCGCCCGTAACTCAACAGGCAGGTCCGCGGGTAGCACGGTCAGGGTCGCCTACGCCGTACGCCGGTTTGGTGATCGTGCCTGTTGAGTCGCGAGGGTGGCGTCCGGACGTCCCCTGTGGATGACGGCTGACGACGGCGTCGGAGGTCGAGCAGACTCGGGTCGCATGACCCTCACGCAGATCCTCCTCCGGCTCGGCGGCGTGGCGACCCGTGCGAGCCTGGTCCGTGCCTCCTCCCGCAGGGCTTTCGACGCCGCAGTAGCGCACGGAGACATCGTCCGCGACAGCTACGGTCGCTACGCCCTACCCGTGGCAGACGAGGCCAGGCGGGCGGCGAACCGACTCTCCGGCGTGGTCTCGCACCGAAGCGCCGCACTGCACTGGGGCTGGGAGGTGAAGACGGTTCCGGACCTGCCCGACGTCACCATCCGACGCAAGCGGCACCTGGCCGACGGGCAGGCCGACGGCGTCGCCCTGCATTGGGCGGATCTGAAGCCTGACGAGCTGGGCGACATGGTGACGTCGGTCGAGTGCACGCTGGTCGACTGCATGAGGTCGCTGCCGTTCGACGAGGCCCTGGCGGTGGCGGACTCGGCGCTGAGGCACAGAGGCATCACCAAAGCGCCGCTGGCACAGCTGGCTGACGGCATCGTTGGGCCAGGTGCTCCGCAGGCACGCCGGGTCACCCGTGAGGCCACCCACCTCGCGGCGAACCCGTTCGAGTCCGTGCTGCGGGCGATCGCCCTCGACGTGCCCGGAATCGACCTGAAGCCTCAGGTCGTCATCGCCGATGAGGAGGGACGTGGCCGGGCCGACCTGGTCGACTGCAACAGGCGGTGGGTCGTCGAGGCCGAGTCACATTCATGGCACAGCCGGCGCGGCGCTCTGAGGCGCGACTGCAGGCGGTACACGAAGCTAGTGCTGCTGCACTGGCGCGTGCTCCGGTTCGCGTGGGAGGACGTGATGTTCTACCCCGACTACGTCCGCGAGTGCCTCATCGCGGCGGCAGATGTCGCACCTCGACAGGCAGACCCGGCGTCGGCCGCCGACGCCGCCGCGTGACCTGCCCGAGTCGGGCGCAACCCGCCTGTCGAGCTACGACGGTCGCATCTGCCTAGAGGACGGGAGTGGTGCGGTCGACGATCGAGCGGACATCGGTGCCGCGGGGGAGCGTGCCCAACGTCCCGCCGTACTCGTTGCCGAGGCGCGTGGCGCAGAAGGCGTCTGCGACGGCGGCGGGAGCGTGCTGCACGAGCAGCGCCCCCTGGAGTACGGCGGCCATCTGACCGGCGAGGCGGCGGGCGCGGAACTCGAGGTCCGACGTGTCCGCGAGCTGCTCGAGCACGCCGTCGATCGCCCGGTCGAGGCGCTCGTCCTCGCCGCGGGCCTTGCCGACCTCGACGATCCAGGCGTTGAGGGCCTCGGGCTCGCGGGAGAGGGCGCGGAGCACGTCGAGCGCGTTGACGTTGCCCGACCCTTCCCAGATCGAGTTGAGCGGGGACTCCCGGAAGAGCAGCGGCATCACCGACTCCTCGACGTACCCGTTGCCGCCCAGGCATTCCAGCGCCTCGGCAACCATCATCGGCGTCCGCTTGCAGACCCAGAACTTCGACAGCGGCAGGGCGATCCTGCGGAAGGCCGCCTCGTGCGGGTCAGCGGAGCTGTCGACCGCCGCTGCCAGCCGGATCGCCAGCGCGGTCGCCGCCTCGGTCTCGACGGCCAGGTCGGCGATCACGTTCTGCATCAGCGGCTTGTCGCCGAGGACACCGCCGAACGCGGACCGGTGTGCGACGTGCCAGGAGGCCTCCGCGACGGCGCGCCGCATCAGCGAGGTGGATCCCAGGACCGTGTCGAGGCGGGTGGCCGCGACCATCTCGATGATGGTGCGCACACCACGGCCCTCGTCGCCGAGGCGTTGCGCCCACGTGCCGTGGAACTCGAGCTCGGAGGAGGCGTTCGATCGGTTGCCGAGCTTGTCCTTCAGGCGCATCACGTCGAGCTGGTTTCGGGTGCCATCGGCCAGCACACGGGGCACCAGGAAGCACGTGAGGCCTCCGGGCGCCTGCGCCAGCACCAGGAACACGTCGTTCATGGGTGCGGAGGTGAACCACTTGTGGCCGTGCAGGGTGTACTCGCCGTCCACGGAGGTCGGGCGTGCCTCGGTGACGTTCGTGCGTACGTCGGAGCCGCCCTGTTTCTCGGTCATGCCCATGCCTGCGAGGGCGCCGCGCTTCTCCGAGGCTGCCCGCACCCCGAAGTCGTAGGACGTCGACGCAAGCAGCGGCGTCCACTCCTTCGCGATCGCGTCGTCGACGCGCAGGGCAGGCACCGCGGCGTATGTCATGGAGATGGGGCAGCCGTGTCCGGGCTCGGTGTGCGACCAGGCCATGAAGCCGGCCGCTCGTCGTACATGGGCGTGCGGGGAGTCGGAGACCCACGGCGCCGCCTGGAGGCCGTGGCCGACCCCGCGCTCCATCAGCCAGTGCCAGGACGGGTGGAACCGCACCTCGTCGATCCGGTTGCCGTAGCGGTCGAACGGGGTCAGCTCGGGCTCGTACCGGTTGGCCAGGATGCCGTGCTCACGCGCCTCCTCGCTGCCGGCCATCGCACCCAGCGCAGTGAGGTCTTCCACCACGTCGCGCGACGCGTGCCGCTCGACCGCCTCCACGAGCGCGCGGTCTTCCAGCACGACGTTGTAGCCCACAAGTGGCGGGGCCTGGTTCGTTGCTACCCGGTTATCGATCGGCATGTCGTTACGGTAGTTCCATGTCACGGGAGACGGGGAGCCGCTCGGCCTCCGAGATTTCCCGCTGGGAGATGGTGCGCGACACCACCTGGCGTCTCGTGGTGTCCACGGTCGGCACGTGCTACCGGAACCGGGTCACGGGGCTGGCCGCCGAAGCCGCCTTCTTCGCGCTCCTGTCGCTCCCACCCCTGATCTTCGCGCTGGTCGGGTCGATCGGCTACGTCTTCGAGAGCTTCAGCGATGCCCGGACCGCTGAGGTCCGCGCGGCCGTCGTGGAGGCGTCCTCACGTGTCCTGACCGAGGACACGGTGCGGACGATCATCGAGCCCACGCTCAACGACGTCTTCCGCGGCGGGCGTTACGACGTGATCTCGATCGGCTTCGTGCTCGCCCTCTGGTCGGGCTCGAGAGCGCTGAACGTCTTCGTCGACACGATCACGATCATGTACGGCCTCGGTGGACACCGCGGCATCGTCAAGACCCGGATCCTCTCCTTCGTGCTCTACGTCCTCGGGCTCGTCACCGGCGTCGTCACGATCCCGCTGGTCGTCGCGGGCCCGACCCTGGTGCAACGGGTGGTCCCGGCGAGGTTCGAGTTCGTCAACCAGCTCTACTGGCCTGCGGTCGTGGTGCTCTCGATCTGCTTCCTGGCCACGCTCTACCACGCCTCCGTCCCGGTGCGGACCTCGTGGCGCTACAACCTTCCGGGCGCCACGCTCACGCTGGCCATGTGGGTGCTGGGTTCCTTCGTCCTGCGGTGGGTGCTGACCACGACCGCCGGCGAGTCCACCTCCATCTACGGGCCTCTCGCCGCACCGATCGCGGTGCTGCTGTGGCTGTACCTGCTCTCGATCGCCGTGCTGATCGGGGCTGCGGTCAACGCGGCGTTCGACCGGGTGTGGCCGGAGTCCGAGACCGCCCGGGCCCGGATGGAGCTCGTGCGCCGGCTACGGCTCCGAGCGATGCTGCCCCGGCTCCGTCGCGACCGCGACGAGCAGCGCCGGTTCGGTCCGGCTGACGACGAGGACGAGCAGGAGTACGACGAGGCGGCCGACCACGACGAGCGGGTCCAGGCGCTCGAGGAGGTCCACGACGAGGTCGAGGCGGACGCTCGCGTGGCCGACGATCCTGAGCCAGGCTCCCCGAGGAGCACCCGGCCCGCGTGAGGACCGCCCCTGCGGTTAATCGGGTGCGCCGCGGCGACGCCCGCCGTACATTCCCAGGGTGCTCGAGACCATCGGCTACGAACCGCAGATGGCCCGGTGGGCCGCGGCTGCGGACTCCGAGGTCGGCCGTGTTGTGCGCGTCGACCGCGGGCTCGCCGAGGTACTCACCGAGCGCGGCCTGCTCAGGGCGGGGTACGCCGGAGATCTCCTCGGCCAGGTCGCCCGGGACCCGGCGGCCACGCCGACGACGGGAGACTGGGTCGTGGTCCGTGACTGGCCCGACCACCGCCACACGGTCGAGCAGGTGCTTCCCCGAACCAGCGCCGTGATCAGGGCGACAGCGGGGAAGCAGTCCCACGACCAGATGCTGTGCGCCAACGCCGACTACGTGGCCGCGGTCGTCGCCCTCCACCCGGACCCGGTCCT
This sequence comes from Nocardioidaceae bacterium, assembly GCA_035297905.1. GTDB lineage: Bacteria > Actinomycetota > Actinomycetes > Propionibacteriales > Nocardioidaceae > Nocardioides_C. The sequence continues at coordinate 16,454 of DATGYO010000083.1, read as the reverse complement.
GGCGCGCGTCGAGAGGCTGCTGACGCTGGCCTGGGAGAGCGGGGCGACCCCGGTCGTCGTACTCACCAAGGCCGACCTCGTCCAGGACGCCGCCTTCGTCGCGGAGGACATCACGTGCGCGGCCCCGGGCGTGGAGGTGGTCTGCACGAGCACGGTCAGCGGAGCCGGGATCGACCGTCTCCGCGAGATCGTCGACGGCAACCGCACCTTGGCCCTCATCGGCGCCTCGGGCCACGGGAAGTCCTCCCTGGTCAACGCACTGGCCGGGGCAGAGGTGCTCGGCACCCGGGCGATCCGGCAGGACGGCCGGGGACGCCACACATCGGTCCGGCGCGAGCTGGTGATCCTGCCCGGCGGTGGCGCGGTGATCGACACCCCGGGCTTGCGAGGTGTGGGAGTCGTGCGCACCGCCGGGCTCAGCGGCGCGTTCGCGGACGTGGCGGCGCTGGCCTCGTTGTGTCGCTTCGACGACTGCGCCCACGGCACGGAACCCGGCTGCGCCGTCCGTGCGGCGCTGGAGTCGGGGAGCCTTCCGCTGCGGCGCTACGAGAGCTGGGTAGGGCTTCGCAAGGAGGCGGAGTCGGCGGCGGCGCGCAAGGCTGCACGCCCTAGAGCCTCCCGGCCCCGCGGGCGGCGGCCTGCCACCGATCGTCGAGCGGAGCCCTCGTGACTCCCGGCAGGGATGGCGTGGTCGTCCGTGCGGAGGAGGCCGCGGACGTCGAACGCGTCCACGAGCTGGTTGCGGCGGCGTTCGACCCCGAACCCGTCGCCGAGCTACTCGCAGCGCTTCGCCGGTCCAGCGCCTGGCGGGACCTCTCCTTCGTGGCCGACAGCGACGGCCGCGTCGTCGGCCACGTCTCGTTCACGCGGGGATGGCTGGACACGCGGAGCCGGCTCGTCGAGGTGCTGGTCCTCAGCCCGCTCTCGGTGGACCCTCCGGCCCAGGGGAGGGGCGTGGGGTCCACGCTCGTACGGCGGGCGCTGGAGCTGTTGCAGGACCGGCCCGAGCCCCTGGTGTTCCTCGAGGGATCCCCGGCGTTCTACAGCCGGCTCGGCTTCCGGGCGGGAGCACCGGCCGGCTTCTCGGCACCCTCGAGCCGGATCCCGCCCGCTGCTTTCCAGTTCGTCGCCCTCCCGTCGTACGACCCCTCGATGACCGGCGCCCTCGTCTACCCCGACGCGTTCTGGGAGCACGACGCCGTGGGGCTGCGCGAGGCGGCAGTGTCGGACCGGCCGACCTAGACTCGCGAGATGAGGACTGCCCGGAGGCGGAACGACGGCTGGACGGCCGGTGCCGCGGCCATGCTGCTGCTTCTCGCGGCCTGTTCCACCGGCGCAGACCCCGAGGCCGGGCCCGTAGCAATGCCGGCGTCGCAGTCCGCCTCCAGCGAGCCGGCCGCCCCGACTCACTCGGCACACGGCGGCAAGGCGGAGGGCAGACGCGCACCCCTCCGGCCCGGCGAACGGGTCGTCGACGTGGCGATGCCTTCGCCCTACACGCCTTCGGCCCCGGGACAGGGGGCCGACGACTACCGCTGCTTCCTGCTCGACCCGAAGGTGGCCACCGACTCGTTCGTCACGGGGGTCGACGTGGCCCCCGGCAACGAGGCCGTCGTGCACCACGTGATCCTGTTCCGTGTCCCGCCCGGCCAGGTCGCCGCCGCCCGCACGGTGGACAAGAGCGCACCGGGCGAGGGCTGGACCTGCTTCGGCGGCGCCGGGCTCGAGGAGACCGGCGGGACCCTCGAGGACGCTCCGTGGCTCGGGGCCTGGGCTCCCGGCAGCGGCGAACGTCTGCTGCCCGGCGACATCGGCATCCCACTCGAAGCTGGCTCCCGGATCGTCATGCAGGTCCACTACAACCTGCTCGCGGGCACCGAGCCGGACCTCAGCAGCGCCCGGCTCCGGATCGCGGACGGCTCACGAGAGCTCGAGCCGCTGGAAACCACCCTGTTGCCGGCGCCGGTCGAGCTGCCGTGCCGCCCGGGGGTCAAGGCTCCGCTCTGTGACCGGGACGCTGCAGTCTCCGACGTCATGGACCGGTTCGGCATGCGCGCCGGCCAGATGGTCGCCGGGCTGCAGTTCCTCTGCGGGGAGGGCAGGGGTCCGCGGCCCGGGAACACCCAGAGCTGCACCCGCACGGTCCAGGAACCGGCAACCGTGCGCGCGGTCGCCGGACACATGCACCTGCTGGGGCGCAGCATCAAGATCGAGCTCAACCCGGGACGCCCCGACGCGCGCACACTCCTCGACATCCCGGTGTGGAACTTCGACGACCAGGGCACCCGGCCCCTGGAACGGCCGGTCCGCATGAAGCCCGGCGACAAGCTTCGGGTCACCTGCACCCACGACCAAGGGCTGCGTGACCTGTTGCCGGCGTTCAAGGGCCAGCAGGAGCGGTACGTCGTCTGGGGCGAGGGCACCACCGACGAGATGTGCCTCGGCATCGTGATGGTCACCCGGTCCTGAGCAGGGCCGGGCTCGGGCAACCCTCCTGGCTCGGGTGTTCGATCTGCGTGGAATGCTTGCCCCGCGAGGGAAGCAGGACGAGCGCGAAGGGACCCGATGGGAAACGTCAACCTACCCACGCCCGTTGCCCTTGCCGGGGGAGCGATGTGCCTCCTCGGCGGATACCTGGTCGGCGTGCTGGCCGGTCCCGACACGCCCAGCCGGACAACGGCCGTGGTGGAGAGCTACGACGAGGGCGCCGGGCGGCTGTGCCTGAGCGGCGACTCCGTCGGCGACCAGGAGGGCGTCACTCAGGACGGCAAGCTGTGCGGCACCTGGCGGCGAAGCGTGGGGGATGAGCTGCTGCCGAAGCCGGGCGACCAGTTCCGGTTCGTCTCGGTGCTCGTCGACCAGCCGCCGGCCGGTGGCGGAGGCGACGACGGATCGGGCACGTTGATCTACGGCGACGTGGTGCGGTAGGTGCGCTGTACAGCGACACCTGTCCCGTAGATTCTGACCGTGCCCCACGAGATCGACACCGAGTCCGCCCTGCCACGGGTGCGGTTACCGGCGGCCCCGCGTTCGCCGTGGTGGGAGCTGACGCGACGGATGCTCATGGCGCTCGGCGTCCTGTTGCTCACCATCGCGATCGTGTACGCCGACCGCGGGGGATATCACGACGCCGCCGACGGCACCGTGGACTTCGTGGACGCGATGTACTACACGACGGTCACGCTCAGCACGACCGGCTACGGGGACATCGCGCCGTACGCTACGCAGGCGCGGCTGGTGAACATCTTCGTGATCACACCGTTGCGGATAGCGTTCCTGGTGCTGCTGATCAGCACCACCGTCGAGGTACTTGCCAGCCAGGGCCGGGAGATGTTCCGGGCTGCCAGGTGGAGGAAGCACATGAACGACCACGTCGTGGTGATCGGATACGGCACCAAGGGACGCAGTGCCGTCGACACGCTGGTGAACAACGGCGTGCGCAAGGAGTCGATCATCATCGTCGACCCGAGCCAGGCGGCGCTCATCGACGCGCACGCAGACGGCATCGCAGTCGTGACGGGCGACGCGACCAGGCGCGAGGTGCTTCGCCGGGCGGGTGTGCAGAACGCTCGGCAGGTGATCATCACGACCAACCGTGACGACTCCACGGTGCTGTGCGCCCTCAACGTCCGGCAGCTGAACCCCGACACCTACGTGGTGGCCGCGGTGCGGGAGCAGAACAACGTCCCGCTCGTGCGCCAGTCCGGGGCGAACTCGGTGATCACCTCGTCCGACGCCGTGGGCCGTCTGCTCGGGCTCTCGACGCTGAGCCCCAACCTCGGCTCGGTCATGGAGGACCTGCTCACCTACGGCGAGGGCCTCGAGGTTGCGGAGCGTGAGCTGCTGGTGCCCGAGGTCGGCAAGCAGCCGCAGCAGCTTCCCGACCAGGTGATCGCGGTGATCCGTGACGGCCGGGTGCACCGCTACTTCGAGCCGGTCGTCACACAGCTCGCCCGCGGCGACAAGCTGATCGTCGTACGCCCGGCGGAGGAGCTGCCGTGGGCGCCGCGTCCGGGCACGCACGACGAGGACGCCACCGTCGACGAGGAGTGAACCCGCTCCTGGCAACGGGCAGTCAACCGGCCGGGCGCCTCAGCCAGCGCAGGTATTCAGAGTCTCCGAGGAGCTCGAGCCGGCGCCACAACGGGCTCGACGGCACTGCCTGCGAGTGATGCTCCCGGCTCGCCGAGATCTGGTGAGCCCGGTCTACGACGACCGAGAGATCGATCTGTTCGGGAGGCGTCCCCCTGAAAGCCGTCTCGCCCAGCTCGGTGTTCAGCTGTTCGGCGACGGCGGTCGGCAGGCTCCAGGCGAGCACGGGAAGGTCGAGCACCTCTGCAGCGAGCAGTCCGGCGGCCGTGGCGGCGGCGTGGTCGGGATGGCCGGTGACACCGCCCGGGTCGAAGACGAGCAGGCCCTCGGCCCGAGAGGCACCGACCTCGTCGATCACCTCGCCGGCCAGCACATGCCGGCAGACCGTGCGCAGACCGCCGTCCGGGTGATGGTGCAGGACGGTTCCGGTGACTCCGAGGCGACGTGAGGCGTTGGCCAGCTCCTCCCGGCGTCTGGCGCTCGGGTTGATGTCTGAGCCCAGGGTTGACGCCTCGCCCTCGGTCAGGCAGAGGACCGTGACGTGTGCGCCGTGAGCGATGAACAGGTCGAGGATCGCTCCCAGCCCGAACGACTCGTCATCGGGATGAGCGACGACGGCCAACACGTGCTCCCAGCTCGGTAGCGTCCGCTCAAGTGCGTTCGACGGTGCCGCATCAGTGCTCATGAGGCTCCTTCACGAGACTCTTCCACCTCAAGCGTCACCCAGTCACCGCGCCGGGGTAAGGGCCTTTCGTCACATACGCGACGTGGTTCGCGGCCACTATGCTCGCCAGCATGCAGGCCGCTCAGCCCGTCGAACCGTGCCTCGAGCCTTCCGTCGAACCTCCGGTCGAGACGCCTCTTTTGCGTCGGATCAGGGAGGCCGTGATCGGCGACGACCAGGTGATGGTCGGGCCCTTCGGTCCAAGGCGGGTGACGTACGCCGACTACACGGCCTCGGGACGTGCCCTCTCGTTCCTCGAGGACTTCATCCGCTGCGAGGTTCTTCCGCGGTACGCGAACACCCACACCGAGTCCAGCGGCACCGGCCTCCAGACGACGAGGCTGCGCGAGGACGCCCGCGCGATCATCCGCGACGCCGTCGGCGGAGACGACGAGACGGTGGTGATCTTCGCCGGATCAGGATGCACCGGCGCCATCGACAAGCTCATCGGGATCCTCGGCCTGCGCATCCCCTGCACGCTCGAGGACGAGTACCACCTCGGCGACGCGATCCCACGTGACCGGCGGCCGGTGGTGTTCATCGGCCCCTACGAGCACCACTCCAACGAGCTGCCGTGGCGCGAGTCGATCGCAGACGTGGTCGCGATCCCGGCCGACGCCGACGGGCACATCGACCTCGCCCGGCTCGAGTCCGAGCTCGTGCAGTTCGCGGACCGGCCGCTCAAGATCGGCTCCTTCTCCGCTGCGAGCAACGTCACCGGGATCCTCAGCGACACCCAGGGCATCTCTGCGATGCTGCACCGTCATGGTGCGCTGTCGTTCTGGGACTTCGCCGCGGCCGGGCCGTACGTCGACATCGAGATGTACGGCGGAGCGGACAAGGACCCGCTGTCCTACAAGGACGCGGTGTTCCTGAGCCCCCACAAGTTCATCGGCGGTCCGAGCACACCCGGCGTGCTCGTCGTACGACGGGAGCTGATGGTCAACCGGGTCCCCGACGTGCCTGGAGGCGGGACTGTCGCATACGTGAACTCGGACGACCACCGCTACCTCACCGACCCCGCCCAGCGTGAGGAGGGCGGCACGCCGGCGATCGTCGAGTCGATCCGTGCAGGCCTGGTGTTCCAGCTCAAGGAAGCCGTGGGGATCGAGGTGATCCGTCGGCACGAGGAGAGCTACCTGCGTCGGGCGCTCACGCGCTGGCAGGAGGAGCCGAGCATCGAGATCCTCGGCAACATCGACGCCGAGCGACTCTCGATCGTGTCGTTCGTGGTTCGGGCCCCCAGCGGGAAGTACCTCCACCACAACTTCGTCGTCGCTCTCCTCAACGACCTGTTCGGGATCCAGTCGCGAGGGGGGTGCTCGTGCGCAGGGCCCTACGGCCACCGGCTGCTCGGCATCGACATCGAGAGATCGCACGAGTTCGAGCGCGAGATCACGCACGGTTGTGAGGGCATCAAGCCCGGCTGGGTGCGGATCAACTTCAACTACTTCATCTCCGATGCGGTCTTCGACTACATAGTCGAGGCCGTCCGACTCGTTGCCCGGCACGGGTGGCGGATGCTGGGGGAGTACCGCTTCGACGTCGCGCGCGGTATCTGGGTTCATCGACGCGGGAACGTCGAACCACCCCTGCGTCTGGGCCAGATCAGCTACGGCCCGGACGGCGAGATGCGATACCCCCGGCACGACGACACCGCGCCGGAGGCGGAGCTGGGCCGGTACCTCGAGGAGGGCGCGGCACTACTCGCTGCCACCGCCGCGCCAGACCTCGCCGGCACCCCGGGTTCGGTGTCAGAGGACTTCGACCACCTGCGTTGGTTCGACCTCCCGCGGGTGTGCGTGGAGAACGCCGACTGACCAAGCCAAGGGGTCAGGCCTCTTGCACCCGCCGTGCCACGAGGGCTGCCACGTCGTCCTCCCGCGTGTGGTCACGGACTGCTTCCACCAGGTCGGCCAGACACTGCTCGAGGTCACCGTGCAAGAGCGTGGAGCACGTGCCGGCAAGTCGCGACTGGCCGACGTCGATGTCCTCACCGCGTCGCTCGATCAGTCCGTCGGTGTACAGCAGGAGCGAGTCGTCGACGTTGAAGGGCACCCGGAAGGCCGTTCGGTCCTGGCGCGCCAGGCCCAAAGGTGCGGTCACCGGCTCCGAGATCGTCTCGAGGCTGCCATCGGCCCTCAGCACGACCGGCGGCGGATGCCCTGCGTTCACGACGAGCAGCTCGTTGCGCGACGCGTCGGCCAGCACGTACACGAGCGTCACGAGCTGGGTGTAGTCGAAGGTCGCGAACATGGTGTCCAGACGGCGTACGACCTTCTCGGGCGAGGGGTCGACCGCCAGGTAGGACCGCACCGCGGCACGCATCTGCGCCATCGCCGCGGCGGCCTCGACTCCACGACCCATGACGTCTCCGACGAAGAGCGCCACGCCTTCCTTCACGGGCACCACGTCGTAGAAGTCGCCACCGACCTCGGTGCGGCCCGACGGACTGTAGTAGGACGCGAACTGCCAGCCGGGGACCTCCGCGAGGCGGTCAGGCAGCACCGCCCGCTGCAGATGCGCCGCGGCGTCGCGGGTCTGGCTGTGCAGCTGGGCGTTGTCGATCGCGATGGCCGCCCGCTGGGCGAGGTCCTCGACGAAGGTGAGGTCGGACTCGGTGAACAGACGGCCTTCGTCCGCGGACACCCAGGACATCACCCCGAGCACCTTGCCGTGGGCGATGAGGGGGGCCGACACGCCGCTGCGCAGGTGCAGCTCTCGGATCAGCCGGAGATGCTCCTCGTCGACCGCCGCGGCTTCCAGCAGCTCGTCGGTCACCAGCGGAACCAGCTCGCTGCGACCGGTGCGCACGATGTTCCAGGCTCCGGACTGGGCCTTCGGGTCCGGGGGATACCGGCGCTGGAGCTCTTCGACGAACGCGATCTTCTCGGCGTCGGTGTGCGCGACCGCGAGCGTGCGCAGGTCACCGTCCTCGAGCAGGGAGATCGAGCACCAGTCGGCGAACTCCGGGACACCGAGCCAGGCGACCTTCTTCAAGGTTGCCTGATAGTCCAGGCTGCTGGCGAGCTCAGCGGACGCCTCAGCGAGGAAACGGAGCTTGTACGAACGCTGGGCCGCATCATCGATGGCTTGGAGGCGATCCAGGGCCTGCGCACACGTGTCGGCGAGGAGCCGAAGGAACTCCTGCTCGGCACTGTCGAACTTGCGCTGACCCGGGAAGGACAGGCTGATCGCGCCGAGTGCGCCCCCGCCGGTGACGAGAGGCAGGAGCACGATCGTTCGCTCGCCCGGCGCAGCGGACTCGAGGTCGGGGTACTTCGCGTCGATCTCCGCGCGTCCGGTGAGGATGATCGGCTGACGCCTTCGGATGGAGTCGCCGGCCGGTGTGGGGGCCGCCAGGGGGAAGGTCGCCCACCGCTCGGCGATCGTCGTGTCCTCGGCGCGCACTCCGACCAGGGCGAGCGTGTCGCCGTTGACCAGGCGCATCAAGGTGGCGACGGTCGCCCCGGCAGCGTCGGCCGCCTGGGAGATCACGATCTTGGTGACCGACTCCATGTCCTCTGCTGACACGAGCTCGGCGGTGACCCTCGCCAGGCGCGCGAGGCGGGCGGCCACACGTTGTTGGCGGCCCTTGCTCGCGGTGTCGGCCGAGGCGTCCTCGAGGACGAAGAGAACACCGACGACGACACCGTCGCGGCGCAATGGTGTCGCCGAGACGTCCAGCGGCCGCAAGTCGCCGGCCGGGTCCATCATGGGCAGCCGGCCGCTCCAGGCCGCACCGGTCAGGACGTGGTTGAAGACCTCTTGTCCGCCCCCGCGGTGATCCTCAGGCAGCAGCACGTCGATCATGCCGCGGCCGAGCAGCTGGTCGCGGGTGGTGCCGAAGAGGTTCTCACCGGCGGCGTTGCAGTAGACGATCCGACCTTTGGCGTCGCAGGCCACCGCGGCAGTGCTCAGTCCGTCGAGGTGGGCGACGTCCGTGCGCCACGTCCTCGGGTCGTGCGCGTCCGCCAGGGGTGCCATGCCGCCGATCATGTCATGTGGCTGGTCCCTGTCGGCACCCTTGGCGGCACAAGATCGGGACGCGTCGCCGCCGTACTGCCAGGATTTCAGATGCGGGTTAGGCGAGCAATGTGCAGGTAGCGCTATTTCTTTTGTTTTCGCCCGGATATCTCCCTGCAGTGGCAGTCTGACAAACGGGTCAATGGGTCCGAATCCGTATCGGTGGGGAAGCCGAAAGGATCAGTCTCCGGAGGCCCGCGCCGTCGGCGTGGGAAGGCGCCGGCGTAGCCCTCGACCGGAGACGTGTCCTCTGATGAGCCTGCCTGAAAAGTCTGCCCGGGTCCGCTCCCGGGCCCATTCCCGCACTGCGGCCGCCGTACTCGTCGCTACTGTCGTCACCAGCGTCGGCCTGGCGCCGCTCAGCGCCGCGTCCGCGGCCACCACTGCGGGTACGACGACCACGGTCTCGGCACCCGCTGCACCGACGGGCCTGCCGAGCGCGATTGAGAGCCTGGCCTCCTACGTGCCGGCCAACTCGTGTGACCCGCACGCAAAGCCCGGCGCCACCGCGCTGGGTGACCTGCTGCGGGCCACGTACCCGAGCAGCAGCTACGGGATCGACCGCACCTGCGGCACAGACCCGTTGCCGACGAGTGAGCATTACGACGGCCGCGCCATCGACTGGTTCGTCAACGTCCACGACGCCACGCAGAAGGCCGAGGCCGGCGCAGTCCTCAAGTGGATGTTCGCCAAGGACGCCGCGGGCAACCCGTACGCCAACGCGCGTCGTCTCGGAGTCATGTACCTGATCTGGAACAACAAGATCTGGGGCTCCTACCGCGCTTCCGAAGGTTGGCGTCCCTACTCGAACTGCGCCACCGCGACCTCGGCGGCCAACGACACCCGCTGCCACCGTGACCACGTGCACATCTCGCTCTCCTGGGAGGGCGCCATGGGTCACACCTCGTTCTGGACGAAACAGCTGGCTGTTCCTGACTTCGGCCCCTGCCGCGCTGCGGACCTGAACTGGGCGGCTCCTTACCGGGTAGCCCGCACCACGGCTTGCCCGCGCTACGCCCGGGTCGCGGCCCCAACGGGTGCGTCCGCCCTGCTCAAGACGCTTACGACGTACTCAGGCATGAGGCTCCGCCGCGGTGACACGGGGCCGGTGGTCAGGGCCGTCCAGCAGGCGATCGGCACCGGTGTCGACGGCTCGTTCGGCCCACTTACCCAGACCGCTCTGAAGACGTGGCAGACCGCTCACGGTCTCATGGCGACCGGGGTGGTGAACTTTCCGACGTGGCGCGCACTGCTGAAGGCGAACGCCCCTGCTCCGGCTCCGACGCCGGTCACGGCGCCGTCAACCGCACCGGCACCCGTGCCGGAGCCCGCACCGGTCGAGACTCCGCTACCGACGCCGACCACGACCGAACCGGCCCCTAGCACGGCGGCTCCGGCGCCGAGCACTGCGCCGACGGTCACCCACCCGGAGCTGTCGCGGTACCTAGGGGTCCGGCTGCGCTACGGGTCGCGCGGTCGTGCCGTGTCGGCACTCCAGCGCAGGTTCCACATTCGCGTCGACGGACGGTTCGGGCGCATCACCGAGCGCCGGGTGAAGACGTTCCAGCGCAGGCACGGCATGCGGGTGACCGGTGTCGTCAACCGAGCCACCTGGCGGCGCCTCGGAGCCTGACGGGCATCAGCAAAAAGCGGCCCTTCCCAGCTGGGAGGGCCGCTTGCGCGCTTTCTGTACGACACGGAGCCATTCGGTTGTTCGATGCGAATCCCCAGGTCATCCGCAACGGCCGCTAGGCGATGAAGCGAGCATTCGGGTCCAGGGAAGGCTTGGGCAGTCGCGGGTCAGGATCCGGGCGACCCATGAGCAGGCGAGTCTGATGGGCCTTGGGTGGTTCCCGGTGGATGCGGAGCAGCCGACGTGCTGAGGACTTCAATTGCGTGATCATGGAATCAATATCGCCGGGAAAGAGGCACTGTCCGTAGGGGCCGAAGTCCACCTCCAACGGACGAAAGTCACACGAATACTGCTTGCGCAATGGTCGCCCGAACGGACGACTGCTTTCGTGCTCGGCGAGAGGTGGTCGCGTCCTCATCGGATTCCACCACTTGACCCTGAACGGGGTGCACACGTGAATGGGTAAGGAATCCGTGTCGCCGAATCGGATCAGGGGACACTTCAGCGGCATGAGCATTCCGTCGTCCCCGCCGGAACTCGTACCCGGCGGGGACAACGTAACTGTCGGCCGCACATGCGTCGCCGCGAGACCGGCGGAGCGTGCGTCGGCCCGACACGGCTGCTCGAAGACTCTGTGTCGGGCCGACGTCCCCCGGTGCCAGCTCGGGGCGTTTGGAAAGGGTACGAGTCGTAGTCTCCGCTTCTGCCCGACAAATGGCGAGGGGCCAAGGTCTGGGTCCTGCTGGGGCGAAAGTCCCTGAATCCCGAGAAGCTCTCAGCGCCGTCGGATACATCGGCGCTGGGAATGCCGGTTGGTCGGCGTCTGTCCGGGGGACAGCGCTTTTTTGCTACTCACCGGTCATACCTAGCGTGGGGGCGGCGCCCAGACCGCGTGCGCATCGCATCCGGCACCCCGGCGGCGTCGCCCCGGGCGCAAACAGAAAGTTCTTTCTCGACATGAACACTCGCGAACTTGTCGACCTCGATCACTGGGACGAGGCGGAGACAGCCAGGCTGGTCGCAGAATTCGTCCGCAGGTTCCGCCGGCTCCCTGGCGGCGAGGAGCTTGTCCAGTTCCGGCAGGCTTCGTCGTCGCGGCTGAGGATTCCGAGGCAAAGTCGTCGAGTCCTCGCCACGTTGATCGCCACCTTGTAGGTCTGTCGCGGCCCGCCGCGTTGCGGGATCCTCCTGAGCCCGAACTCGCCGCATGCGTTAAGGTGTTCCGGGCAAAATGCGCCCGACGTGGAAGGGGCGCATCATCTCGTTGTCCTCGTGCTCGAGGATGTGGCAGTGCCACGTGTAGCGGCCGGGTCTGTCGAATCGCGCCTTTACCCGGGTGATCTCTCCCGGGTAGGCGATGACGGTGTCCTTGAACCCGGTCTCCGTCGGCTCGGGACGCCGTGCGCGGCGCTTGCCCATGGGTTGTCGGTTGATGACCTGGAACTGCACCAGGTGGATGTGGATGGGGTGGGCGTCCTGGGTGAAGTTATGCAGCTCCCAGATCTCGGTCGCTCCAAGGCTCGGGTTCTCGGTGATCGGATTCTCCCAGTCCAGCGGCTTAGGGCGGCCTTGAGGGCCGAGGATCCCGAGCATGGCTTCGATCGGGCCGTCGAAGCCGGGGACAGAGGTCGTCCGTTCGTTGAGTGACAGCCGTCGGACGTGGGAAGCGCGTCCGAGCGTTTCGTGCGGCGGGAGTTTCAGGCTGGCAGGCGGGTGGCTGGTGTCGCGAGACCGAAGCGGCACGACGCGGAACTTCATCACCTGACCCGTGGTCCGCGGGTCGGCGAACGACTCAGGCGGGTTGTGCAGCTCTTTGAACGGCTCGTCCGGCCCGAGGTTCACCAAGTAGAGGTCGGTACCAGGGTTCAGGCCGGTGAAGTCCACGATGAGGTCCGCCCGCTCCGCGGGGCCCAACAGCACCTGCTCGGCCCTGGCCGGCATACGCAGGAAGCCGCCGTCGCTGCCGATCATCCACATCGGTGTGGCCGCCCTCGCGGGCCGCTGGGAGGGATTCCGGGTGATCTTGAGGATGAGGAACCTGGAGTCGCAACCGTTGAGGACCCTGAATCGGTAGCGGCGCGGTTCGACCTCGAGCAGGGGCCAGGTGTTGCCGTTCACGACCATGGTTTTGGCAAAGAACTCTGGGTTCCAGATCGGCGGTACGTCGGCGCGAGGCACGTAGGGGCCCGCGAAGTCGTCGAAGAACTTGCGCGTGCGCGGGTAGAACAGCGAACCGTCCTTGTTGAACGAGCGGTCCTGGATCGCAAGCGGGATCTCGTAGTACCTCGTCCCCGGCGCGTCACCGAGTCGGGGGGCCGGCCCGGGCAGTACCCCGGGTGGAACGTCGGCGGGTCCGCCCCGGAGGAGGTAGAACCCGGCAGGACCTGCGTAGACGTTCAGCCGGGTGATCCCGAGCGTGTGATCGTGGTACCAGAGCGTGGTCGCCGGCTGGTCGTTCGGATACTGGAACACGGCGTGGCCCGGCCCCCAGTCGTCACCGAGCGGCGATCGGTTCCTGAAGTAGGCGTAGAACGATCCGTGCTTGGCGTAGCCCGGGGGTATGTTGCGCGCTCTAGGGAGGTACCACGCCTCGGCATAGCCGTCGCTGTGATCGAAGGAATGGCTCCCGTGAACGTGCGTGACGATCGGGACCGGGCCCCGGTACGGCTTGGGCGTACGCCGGAACATGGGCTCGGAGTCCCGCCTCGCCCTGCCGCCAGGAGGGTTCGCCCAGTGCAATGAGGGGTCCACGGGAAGCAGGTGCGGCAGGAAATGCCCTCGCGGGTCGACCAGGCCGTTGATCCATTTCACCCGGACAGGGCGATGGTGCTGTGCCTCGATCGTGAAGGCCGGAGAGCTGAAAGAGTCAGGGTGGCCCACCGACCCGTATCCCCAAACCGTCGTCTTGGGCATGCCCGAGGGCAACAGCTGCTGTCGGAACTGCCGGACGGCGATTTCGTAGTAGTCCGAACCACCGCGTGACGTGAACGGCATCTGCGAAGGGATGGCAAGGGGGGTCACGTACTTCTCGATGTCAAGAGGGTCGAGCAGTCCCTTCGCAAGTGTCAGGGTGCCGTCCGGCTCGGAGAACCGGACGGGCGACATCACGGACAGCCCGACAGCTCCCGAGATCTGTAGGAACCGCCGCCTCGGCAGTTGGTCCATGACCCCCTCCTAGCAAACGGCCAACACGCCCACCGGCGATCGACGCGCGCGGCGGACCGCCCGGTCCCCAGTGTCTGTCTGCGGCGGCTTGGTTCGGAGGCGATTGTCGAGATGCGAAGTTCGTTCCTGCGGGGTCGAGTGAAGGTTTGGCGGGAATGGCGGACCGAGCGCTGCGCGCCATCGAAGGCGCAGCGTCATGCGAAGGTCACCAGCAGAGCCGGGCCCAGATGGTCTTGCCCTCCAGCTCTTCACGCACGCCCCATGCGTCAGACACCGTGTCGATCACGCGGAGCCCACGGCCGCCGGGCGAGTCCAGGGCGGTGTTGCTGAGCGTCGGCATCCTGTGGCCGCTGTCGAATACCTCGACCAGTAGTGAGTCGTCCGCGGCATGGAGCCTGACGCGCACGGGGCGGTCACTCTGCTGGACTGCGTTCGTGACCAGCTCGGAGACCACGAGCAGGGCCGCGTGGCATCGCTCAGGCGGCACGCGTGAGCCCACGAGCCAGCCCTCGGCCCATGAGCGGGCCAGCGGCACCGACATCGGCTGCGCGGGCAGCGAGCGCTCCACCCGGTGCGACGAAGCGTCTTCGCCGGGCGGGATACGCGCGGCCAGCACGGCGACATCGTCACCTCGGTTACCGGCGGGGAGGAGCTCGAGAGCAGTGTCGAGAACCTGACCTGGGCCGATACCGGCGGGGAGAGTCTCCAGCAGACCGCCGAGCCTGCGCATCCCTTCGTCGATGTCCCAGGTCCGCGTCTCGACCAGGCCGTCCGTGTAGAGCAGCAGGACGGTGTCCGGGGGTAGGTGTGTGCTGCGCTCCTCCCAGCGTTGGCCGATTCCCAGCGGCGGACCGGTCTCGATCTCGATCTCGCTCAGGATCGTGCCCTTGTCCGTGAGCTCGAGCACCGCCGGCGGGAGGTGGCCTGCGCAGGCCACGGTCGCCAGGTGTGCCTGGACGTCGAGGTGCACCACGAGGACCGTGGCGAGCAGGTCGCTGTCGAGTCGGTCGAGGTAGTCCGCGGTCCGGGCGAGTATGCCGGCCGGAGGATGCCCTTCGGCGGCGGTGGCGCGTACGACGGTGCGCAGCTGTCCCATCAAGGCCGCCGCCTGTACGTCGTGTCCCTGGACGTCGCCGACGACCAACACCAGCCCGTCGTCGACGGCGAGCGCGTCGAACCAGTCCCCTCCTACATGCACACCCGGGTCGCCGGTGCGGTACCGCGCGGCCAGCTCCACCGGACCGATACTGTCCGGGATGTCCGGCAGGAGGCTGCGCTGGAAGGTCAGTCCGAGCGCGCGCTCCTCGGCGAGCTCACGCTCGCGCTGCTCGTCGAGGCGGCTGCGCTCGATCGCCGTCGCCACTGTCCGCACCAGCACGTCGATGAGTGCAAGGTCGCTGGGGCTGGGGCGGGACGGCCTCGGGTAATACATGGCGAAGGTGCCCAGCACTCGACCGCCGACCCCGACGATCGGTGTCGACCAGCATGCGCGCAGTCCGGCGCCCAGTGCGAGCTCCTTGAAGTCGGCCCAGAGCGGATCGGACTCGATGTCCTCGACGATGACCTGGCTGCGGAGGAAGGCCGCAGTGCCGCAAGAGCCGACCGAGGGTCCGATCTCGACGCCATGGATCGCGGCGTTGTAGTGCGTGGGCAGGCTCGGTGCGGCGCCGTGAAGCAGGTGCTTCCCCGATTCGTCGAGGAGAAGAACCGATGCGAGCAGGCCCCCGGTCGAGACGCGCTCCACGACGCGCAGCAGAGACTCGAGCGCGCGCTGGAGGGTGTGTCCGGCGACTACGCCGGCGAGCAGCTCCAGCTGCGCAGCCAGCAGCAGTGCGTCACGTCCCTCGTCTTCGCGGGGAAGCGGTTCGGTGATAGTCATCGCCGCTCGACTCTACGCCCCCGCTGCGCAACGTTGCGCTGCATGCACGTCGCAAGTCGGCCGGGGGCGTGTCAGTCCCACCTCTCGGCGGTTCGGGTCGCTCGACCGGGTGGCCGGACCGTCACACACTGCTGCTGCGCGGCCCGGTCGTCATCGCCGGACCGTAGTCCGCGCTGGAGGCACGTTTCCGACCTGGCGAGAGCGGGTCCGCGCCGTTCGCGGCGACCAGGGCGCTCAGAGCTTGCTCAGTTTGTCGAAGGGGCTGACGACCCGCACCTGGAGCGACCCGAAGTCGACGACGACCGCCGCCTCCTCCGCGCCGACGATGCGACCCAGACCGTACTTGTCGTGGGTCACTCGCTCGCCGACGGCGAACCGTTCTACTGCTGGGGCCGGATCGGCGTTGAAGGGACTGTTGGGCAGGTGGCGCCGTCGGGCGGCGGATCGCGGCTTCATCACCACCAGTATGGGGCCTCGTGACGGGTCCGGACTGGTCCGGCTGCCCTGACCGGTTGCGTTCTGCGGGAGACGACCCTTCGTGGTCACCCCTCCTGACGCGACGGAGCGGTGTGGCTCGGCCTGGGACCCGGGCGCAAGAGGCCGACGGCGAGCATCGCGACCCACAGCAGGAATGCCCCGAGGTACGTGCGTTCGACAACGTCTAGCCAGGGAGTGGGCTCCGCTGCGGCAACCCGAGGAACGGACATCAAGGTCAACGCGCCGAACACGACGACCGTCGCGAGTGTCAGGAGCGAGTAGAGCGGAACCGCTTCCCGAGAGCCGCAGCGCCGAAGCCCAGGATCGAGAGCATGAGGAGCGTGTCGATGGCGCCGAGCGTGATGTGCATGAGATCGGCGAGTGCCATCTTCGTAGCCGGCTCTATCTGCCCACGTGCCGTCATCGGGAACGGATACCACAGAGGACCCAGAGCGCCG
>DATGYO010000082.1:0-15525 GCA_035297905.1 Nocardioidaceae bacterium | reverse complement strand
AGTGGTAAGAGCAATCTAGTCTTCTCAGGAGTTCACGGTGGCTGCCGTCTGTGACATCTGCGCCAAGAAGCCGGGCTTCGGTCACAACCGGCCGTGGTCGCGCAAGATTACGAAGCGTCGCTTCGACCCCAACATCCAGCGCGTCCGCGCCAAGGTCAACGGCACGCCCAAGCGGCTCAACGTCTGCACCGGGTGCCTCAAGGCCGGCAAGGTCACTCGCTGACCTGACGCACGACCTACGTCGACGGGCCGCTCCCCCATCGGGAGCGGCCCGTTCGTGCATTCCGGCGACCGGCTCGGGCTGACCCGGCCTGCCGCGGTGCTCAGAAGTGCACGTGGCCGGCCGGACCTTCGTACTCCGCCCCGTCGACCGTCACGCCGCTGCCCGCACTGACCGTGCCGATGCGCTTCCAGCCGTCGGGAAGGTCCACGTCCGAGGGGAAGGTGGCTACGAGCGCATGGTCGTCCCCGCCGGTGAGGATGAACCGCATCGGGTCCGCCCCCAGGGCCGCCCCGACCGCGCGCAGGGGTTCGGGGATCTCGAACGCACCGGAGTCGATGTCGACCGCGACTCCGCTGCTCTCGGCGATGTGTCCCACGTCGGCGAGCAGGCCGTCGGACACGTCGATCATCGCGGTGGCGCCGGCCTTCGCTGCCTGGGGGCCCGCTGAGTACGGCGGCTCCGGTCGCCGGTGCGCCTCCACGAGCACCCGCGGGGACCGGAAGCCCCTGGCGAGCACAGCCAGCCCCGCGGCGGCCCAGCCCTGACGCCCGGCGATCGCCACTACGTCCCCGACACGCGCACCGGACCGCCGTACCGGCTCGCCTTCCACCACACCCAGCACCGTGACCGCGATCATGATGGCATCGGCCCGCGTGACGTCACCGCCCACCACGGATGCGCCGAGAGCGCTCGCCTCGGCGGCGATGCCCTCGGCGAGCTCGAGGGCCCAGGCCGCGGACAGGTCGGGCGGTGCGGCGAGTCCGACGGTCAGAGCAGTCGCCCGGCCACCCATCGCGTTGATGTCCGAGAGGTTCTGGGCCGCGGCCCTGTGACCGATGTCGGCCGCCGAGGCCCAGTCGCGCCTGAAGTGGCGACCCTCCACGAGCAGGTCGGTGGAGACGACCACACGGCGGTCGGGGAAGGAGACCACTGCCGCGTCGTCGCCCGGCCCGAGCAGTACGTCGTCGCCCTGGGGGAACCTCTCGGCCACCGCGGCGATGAAGCCGAACTCGCCGAGGTCGGACAAGGTGGCGTCGGCAGGGGGGCGCGAAGTCATGGGCGCTATTCAATCCGATGGTCGCGTCGTGTTCCTGCACGGGCTCGGGACGCGGTACGTTGTGCCCGAACGAGCGCCGGTCCCCGAGTCACAAGGGAGCCGGTGCCCCACGAGACCCCAGGAGTGCACATGGTGGTTCAGGCCTACATCTTGATCCAGACCGACGTCGGCAAGGCCGCCGAGGTGGCCGCCGCGATCGCGGAGGTCAAGGGCGTCACGCTCGCCGAGGACGTGACCGGTCCCTACGACGTGATCGTGCGCGCGGAGGCCCGCAACGTCGACGAGCTGGGCAAGCTGGTCGTCGCCAAGGTGCAGAACATCTCCGGGATCACCCGCACGCTCACCTGCCCCGTCGTCCACATCTAGGCCTCGACCCTGCGCCTCTTCTTCACCGCGCGACGCCTGCCCGTGAGGGCGGGCGTCGTGGCATGTCTGGCGCTTGTCGGTGTCGTGACGGCGTCGTGCGGCCGCGGTCCTGTCGAGGTAGACACGCCGGCTCTCAGCGCGAGCACCGACCGGGCCTGCACCGCCCTGGTGAAGGCACTGCCCGCGTCCGTGGACGGCGCGGAGCGGAGGGACGTCGAGCCCGCCGGCGCGGCCGCTGCCGCTGCCGCTTGGGGCGACCCCGCCATCGTGCTGCGGTGTGGCGTCGCGATGCCCAAGGAGTTCGACGAGTTCGCCACCTGCCAGGAGACCAACGGCGTCGGCTGGTTCATCCCCGAGGAGCAGGTGACCGGAGAGCCACGCCCGATCACCATGACCACGATCGGGCGTGACGTGAACGTGCAGGTGACCCTGCCGGCGGAGCACTGGCCCCCGGCCAACGCGATGGTCGACCTCGCGCCGGCGATCAAACAGACGACGGAGGAGAAGGCTCCCTGCGTCTAGCGAAGGCCGGTGTCCCGGCTCAGCGCGAGCTGGAGAAGCCGGTCCACGAGCGCCGGGTAGTCCAGCCCGCTTGCCGCCCACATCCGCGGGAACATCGACGACGGGGTGAACCCGGGCATCGTGTTGATCTCGTTGATCACGATCCGGTCGTCGGGCAGCACGAAGAAGTCCACGCGGGCGAGACCTTCGCAGGAGAGTGCCTCGAACGCCTGGACCGACAGGTCCTGGATCCGCTTCGAAAGGTGCACCGGGAGGTCAGCCGGGACGCTGAGCTCGGTGTGCTCCTCGGGGAGGTACTTGGCGGCGAAGTCGTAGAACTCGTGGCTGCCGTCGATGACGATCTCCGCGACCACGCTCGCCTGCGACGCGGCGCCGTCGAGCCCCTCGACCACCCCGCACTCGACCTCACGGCCGCCCTCGGCCGCCGCCTCGACGAGGACCTTGGGGTCGTGCCGGCGAGCCTCCTCGACGGCGGCGTCGAGCTCGGAGGCGTCGTGGGCCTTGCTGATCCCGATGCTGGAGCCGCCGCGGCACGGCTTCACGAACACCGGGTAGCCCAGGGCGTCCACCGCCTCGCGGCAGGCCGCGGGGTCGGTCTCCCACTGGCGCCTGGTGATCACGACGTACGGGAGCAAGGGCAGACACGCGGCCTGGAAGACCATCTTCATGTAGTGCTTGTCCATGCCGACCGCGGAGGCGAGAACGCCTGCTCCGACGTAGCGGACCCCCGCCATCTCCAGCATTCCCTGGATCGTGCCGTCCTCGCCCCACGGACCGTGCAGCAGCGGGAAGACCACGTCCACCTGCCCGAGCGCGGCCGGGGCCGAGGCTTCCTCCGAGGCGACCAGGCGGCTGTCGCCGTCGCCGTTCGACAGCGCGACGGCGGCGCGCGAGCCGTCGACCTGCGGGAGCTCACCGGCAGCGGTGATGGCGAGCCGGTCGGTGTCCCCGGACTCAAGGACCCAGCGGCCGTCGGGAGCGATGCCGATCGGCACCACGTCGTAGCGATCCCGGTCGATCGCCTTCAGCACGCTGCCCGCGGTGACGCAGGAGATGCCGTGCTCACTTGAACGGCCACCGAACACGACGGCGACTCGGGGGCGGCGAGGGGAGGTGTCCATAGCGCCCCTGACCCTACCCCGCCCAGGGGCGGTCGAACCCGACGCGGCCCCATAGTGTTGGGACATGTCCTCCGAGCCCTACGACGCCAGAACCCTCCGGCCGGCCACCACGGTCGTGGCCGCCGGACGCCCACCGCACGAGCCGGACAACCCGCTCAACGAGCCCTTGACCATGGCCTCGACGTATGTCGCCGGTGGTGACCTGGAGTACGGCCGCTACGGCAACCCCACCTGGTCCGCGTTCGAGGAGGCGCTGGGCGAGCTGGAGGGCGGCCGCGCGCTGGCGTTCTCGTCCGGCCTGGCGGCCGTCGCCACGGTCCTGGACCTGGTCGGCCACGAGCAGAAGGTGGTGGCCCCCCGCCACGCCTACAACGGGAGCATCCTGCAGATGGCCGATCTCGAGGCCCGGGGCCGGATCACCGCGGCGCTCGTCGACATCGCTGACACCGACGCGGTCCGCAGGGCGTGCGAGGACGCCTCCCTGGTCTGGGTCGAGTCGCCGACGAACCCCGCGCTCGAGGTCGCCGACATCGCCGCAATCACCAAGGTCGCCCACGACGAGGGCGCGTACGTCGTCGTGGACAACACGTTCGCCACTCCCCTGCTCCAGCAGCCGCTCGGCATGGGCGCGGACATCGTGGTGCACTCCGCGACGAAGTTCCTCGCCGGCCACAGCGACGTCCTCCTCGGGGCCCTGGTGACCCGCGACGACCAGCTGTTCGACGTACTCAAGAAGCGGCGGGACATGATCGGTGCGGTGCCCGGGACGCTCGAGGCGTGGCTGGCCCTGCGCGGCCTTCGGACGCTGCACGTCCGTCTCGACCGGGCGCAGTCGAACGCACAGGAGCTCGTACGCCGGCTCGAGGAGCATCCAGCGGTCGAGGAGGTCCGCTATCCCGGGTTCGGGGCGATCATCTCCATCGTGCTGGAACAGGGTGCGCTCGCGGCCGACCTGCTCACCCACAAGACCAAGCTGTGGGTGCACGCGACGAGCCTCGGGGGCGTCGAGTCGACCTTCGAGCGGAGGCGCCGCTGGAAGGTGGAGCCGGCGACGATCCCCGAGGGCCTGGTGCGTATGTCGGTCGGGATCGAGGACGTCGAGGACCTGTGGGACGACCTCGCCGTCGCCCTGGACCAGGTCACGGGCCAGGGCCCGATGACCGAGGGGCCCGGCGGCGCCTAGTTAGTCGCGCTCGTGCTTGGTGTCGCGGTTGACGAGGCTCTTGAGCATGTCGGCCGCGGTCATCTCGCCCTCCACGACGGCGTGCACGTGCTCCACGATCGGTGCGTAAACGTCGGCCCGCCTGGCCAGGTCGAGCAGCGACGAGGCGGACTTCACGCCCTCTGCGACCTGCCGGGTCGACGCGAGGATCTCCTCCGTCGTCATCCCCTGACCGAGCTTCTCGCCGAAGGTCCGGTTGCGTGACAGCGGCGAGGAGCATGTGGCCACCAGGTCACCGAGACCGGCGAGGCCCATCAGGGTCATCGGGTCGGCACCGAGCGCCATCGCGAGCCGCGCGGTCTCTGCGAGGCCCCGGGTGATCACCGAGGCGGTGGTGTTGTCCCCGAAGCCCAGCCCGACGGCCATGCCGACGCTCAGCGCGATCACGTTCTTGTAGGCGCCGCCGAGCTCGCACCCGATCACGTCGACGCTCGAGTAGGGGCGGAACGCCGGGGAGTGGCAGAGGTCGCGCAGCCGCTTCGCAACCTCCTCGTCCCCGCACGCGACGACCGCCGCCGCCGGCTCCCTGCGCGCGATCTCCTTGGCAAGGTTCGGGCCGCTGACGACCCCGATCCGCTCGGGGCCGGCACCGGTGATCTCGTGGATCACCTCGCTCATGCGCTTCAAGGTGCCGAGCTCGACGCCCTTCATCAGCGAGACCAGGATCGCGTCGTCGGGGATGTAGGGGACCCACTCGGTGAGGTTCTCCCGCAGCTTCTGCGACGGCACGGCGAGCACGACGAACTCCGCACCCGCGAGCGCCTTCGCCGGATCGTGGGTCGCCGTGATCGCGGGCGGCAGCTCGATGCCGGGAAGGTAGTCGGTGTTCTCGCGGCGCTCGTTGATCACGTCGCACACGTCCTCCCGACGTGCCCAGATCGTCACGTCGTTGCCCGCGTCGGCGAGGACGATGGAGAACGCAGTGCCCCAGGAGCCGGCGCCCATCACCGCAACCTTGCTCATGCGCGCTTCCTCCCGTTGCGTCGCCCACTCCGCCTGTTCGGGTCCGTGTTCGGGTTGCCGATCTCGCGTACGCCGGCGGCGCGGGGGTCGAACCTCGTCGCCGGGGGTTCCTCCCCACGGAGCTCGGCGAGCAGCTCCGTCAGCGCGTCCATGATCCGGTCGGTCGCCTGGCGAAGCACATCGGGCGAGAGCGGGAGCTCGCGCAGGTCGTCGAGCACGACAGGATCGCCGGCCTTGGCCGAGACCGTCTTGCGCGGCAGGAGCCTCGGGTTTTTGCTGTATGGCGCCAGGATGCGGTGCACGCCCCACTGCGCCACCGGAATGACCGGGGCGCCCGTGCTCAGCGCGATCCGTGCGGCCCCGGTCTTGCCTGTCATCGGCCACAGCTCAGGGTCACGCGAGATCGTCCCCTCCGGGTACACCACGACGCACTCCCCGTCGTTCACCGCTGCGACCGCTGCCCGGAAGGCCAGCGAGGCGTCTGTCGTCATCCGGTAGACCGGGATCTGCCCGGCCCCCCGCACGATCGCGCCGACCACAGGGACGTCGAAGAGTCCCGCCTTCGCGAGGTAGCGTGGGAGGCGGCCGTAGTCGTAGGCGAAGTGCGCGAACGTCAACGGGTCGAGGTGTGAGATGTGGTTGGCCACGAGGACGCAACCACCCTCCACCGGCAGCTTCTCGCCGTCGATCCACCGACGCTTGGTGAAGAGCAGCAGGAGTGGCTTGACGATGGCCACTGCGACGGCCCACGCCCATCCGCGCTTCTGTCTCAGCTGACGCGGCTTCGCCACGGCCACCTCTTCCCTCGCTCTGGCTCAGATGCTCGACAGAGCGTACTGCCCGCGGGGGTCAGGTGCATGCGCGACTCCGCGCGCTGCCCTGGCAAGATCGAGCCGATGTCGAACGTTCCCCCGCCCCGATTCGGCGTGCTCGTGCCGGTCAAGCCGGCCTGCAGGGCGAAGTCCCGACTCTCTCCGCTGGGCGACCGGGCACGGCGGGAGCTCGTCGAGGCGTTCGCCGCCGACACGGTCACTGCTGCGCTCGACTCACCTCTCGTGGCGGCCGTGATGGTGGTCACCGACGACCATGTCCTCGCTTCGACCCTCGCTCACCTCGGGGCCCACGTCGTCCCGGACGGAGCCTCGGACGACCTCAACGAGTCGCTGGTGCTCGCGGCAGCGGAGATGCGTCGCAGGCGGCCCGACCTCGGGCTGGCGGCCCTCTGCGCCGACCTCCCGGCCCTCGATGTCGAGGAGCTCACCATGGCACTCCGAGCGGCCTCGTCACATCCTGCGGCGTTCGTGGCCGACGCGGACGGGAGCGGTACGACGATGGTGGCGGCTGACTCGGTCGAGCACTTCACGCCCCGGTTCGGCCCGGGTTCTCGGGCGGCGCATGCGGCCGAGGGCGCCCACGAGATCTTGGAGGTCGACGTACCGACTCTCCGTCGTGACGTGGACACCCCCGCTGACCTGCGAGAGGCCCTCGATCTCGGGGTCGGGAGTCGCACCGCGAGAGTGGCGGCGGGGCTTAGGCTCTGAGCATGCAGGCCACTGTCTCGTCCTATGACTCAGATACGTACTCCGGTGCCCTGTTGCTCGACGACGGCGTCGAAGTGCCTTTCGGTCCCGAGGCCATCGCCGGCAGCGGCCTACGACTGTTGCGCGCCGGCCAGCGAGTCCGGCTCGAGACCGCTGGTGAAGGCGCGGACCTCCGGGTGCTCCGGCTGCAGATCGTCACGCTGCCTTGAGACTGCGCCTTGAGCACTGCGCATTCGGTGGAAACGCCACGTGCTTAAAGGACTTCCCATGACAAAGCGTCACTTCCCTCGTCATGTTCGTCGAGGGAAGTGACGCCTTATCAGATTGCCTGAGAAATCCGCGGCCCCGAAGCAGGTCAGGACTTCTTGGCGGTGCTCTTCTTCGCGGTGCTGGTCTTCTTCGCGGTGCTGGTCTTCTTCGCAGGCGCCTTCTTGGCCGGCGTCGCCTTCTTCGCAGCCGTCGACTTGGTGGCGGTCTTCTTCGCCGGCGTCGACTTCGCAGCCGCGGACTTGGTGGCCGTCTTCTTGGCCGGCGCGGACTTCTTCGCAGCGGTGGACTTCGCGGCCGTGGTCTTGGCCGGGGCCGCCTTGCTGGCCGTCTTCTTCGTGGGCACGGCACCCGCAGCCTTCTTCGCCGTGCCTGTGGCGGTGTTGAGGGTGAGCTTCGGAAGCTTCTTCGCGCCGGAGACGACGGCCTTCAGCTCAGCACCAGCGTTGAACTTCGGGACCGCGGTCTTCTTGGCCTTGATGCTCTCGCCAGTGCGAGGGTTGCGGACCATCCGTGCGGGACGGACGCGCTTCTCGAAGGAACCGAACCCCGTGATGGCGACTTTCTCGCCCTTCGCGACCTCGCGCATGATGGTGTCCAGCACCGACTCCAGCGCCTGCTGCGCGGCTTTGCGGTTGCCCTCGTAGCGGGCCGCGAGAGCGTCAATCAGCTGACTCTTGTTCACTGTCTTCCCTTTCGTGAACCTTGGAGGCCGAGCCCGTGCTCGACTTTTCCCTTTGCACGCTAGGGAAAAGTAAGCCTTGTCACAATCACATCGACTATAAATTCCGCGTTCTTTTTTGCGCGACGCAGGACGATCTCGGGCTGGACGGACCCTCGATTCACCGACGTGGAAGAGCAGGTCATCATCGATTCCCCTTGTTTCAAAGGGGAATCGCCCTCGCGAAACGCACGATGGGAGCCTCCCAGGCACGTGCTGCCGGGAAAGCTCCCATCAACCTCAGAAGAGGAACTCCCTAGGTCGTGTGTCAGAGAGTCGCGGGCTTCCACGACGGACGTGACGCTTCGTAGGCAGCGATGTCGTCCTCATGCGAGAGGGTGATGCCGATGTCGTCGAGACCTTCGAGCAGGCGCCAGCGTGTGTAGTCGTCGATGTCGAAACCGGTAACCAGGTCACCCGCGCGCACCTCTCGGGCCTCGAGGTCGACCGTCACCGGCGTGGTCGGGTCGGCCTCCACGATCGCCCAGATCTTCTCGATGACGTCGTGGTCCATCTGGGCGGCGAGCAGGCCGGCCTTCCCGGAGTTGCCCCGGAAGATGTCAGCGAAGCGGGAGGACAGCACGACCTTGAAGCCGTAGTCCATCAGCGCCCAGACCGCGTGCTCCCTCGACGAGCCGGTGCCGAAGTCCGGTCCGGCCACGAGGACCGAGACACCGTCGTACTCCGGCTTGTTGAGGATGAACTCGGGGTCGTTGCGCCAGGCTCCGAAGAGTCCGTCCTCGAAGCCGGTCCGGGTGACCCGCTTCAGGTACACCGCCGGGATGATCTGGTCGGTGTCGACGTTGCTGCGGCGCAGCGGCAGGGCGGTGCCGGTGTGGGTGGTGATCTTCTCCATCGTCTTCTTCCTTCCGGCCTCAGGCCTGCACGGCCTGTGCGACGGGGGGCAGGTCTGCGGGTGAGGCGAGGTGACCCGTCACGGCCGTGGCAGCCGCCACGAGGGGCGAGACCAGATGCGTGCGGCCGCCCTTGCCCTGCCTGCCCTCGAAGTTGCGGTTCGACGTGGACGCGCTCCGCTCCCCCGGCTGCAGCTGGTCGGGGTTCATGCCGAGACACATGGAGCATCCGGCGCCGCGCCACTCGGCCCCGGCCTCCTTGAAGACCACGTCGAGGCCTTCGTCCTCGGCCTGGAGGCGCACCCGCACCGATCCGGGTACGACGAGGAAGCGCGTGTCGTCGGCGACCTTTCGTCCCTTGATGACCTCGGCGGCCGCCCGGAGGTCCTCGATGCGGCCGTTGGTGCAGGAGCCGACGAACACGGTGTCGACCTTGATGTCGCGCATCGCAGTACCGGCCTCCAGGCCCATGTACTGCAGGGCCTTCTCGGCGGCGATCCGGTCACCCTCGTTCTCGAAGTCTGCCGGTGCCGGCACCGCTGCTCCCAGCGGCACGCCCTGCCCAGGGTTGGTGCCCCAGGTCACGAAAGGCGTCATCTCGGAGGCGTCGAGGACGATCTCCTTGTCGAAGGTCGCGTCGTCGTCCGTCACCAGGGTCTTCCAGTGGTCGACCGCTGCGTCCCAGTCGGCGCCCTTCGGTGCCTCCGGACGTCCTTCGATGTAGTCGAACGTGGTCTGGTCGGGGGCGATCATGCCCGCCTTCGCGCCCCACTCGATCGACATGTTGCAGATCGTCATCCGGGCCTCCATCGAGAGCTCCTCGATGGCCTGTCCGCGGTACTCCACGATGTACCCCTGACCGCCACCGGTGCCGGTGTGGGCGATCAGCGTCAGCACGAGGTCCTTCGCGGTGACACCCTCGGGCAGCGACCCGTTGACGGTCACGGCCATGGTCTTCGGCTTGGCCTGCATCAGGGTCTGCGTGGCGAGCACGTGCTCCACCTCGCTGGTCCCGATACCGAAGGCGATCGCGCCGAAGGCACCGTGGGTGGAGGTGTGCGAGTCGCCGCACACGATGGTCATCCCCGGCTGGGTCAGGCCGAGCTGCGGGCCGACGACGTGCACGATGCCCTGCTCGACGTCACCGAGCGGATGCAGCCGGACACCGAACTCCTCGGCGTTCTTGCGCAGCGTCTCGACCTGGGTCCGGGAGACCGGGTCCGCGATGGGCTTGTCTACGTTCAGGGTCGGGACGTTGTGGTCCTCCGTGGCCAGGGTCAGGTCCGGCCGGCGCACCGGGCGGCCTGCCAGGCGAAGCCCCTCGAACGCCTGCGGCGAGGTGACCTCGTGGATGAGGTGAAGGTCGATGTAGAGGAGGTCCGGCTCCCCCTCCGCACTACGGACGACATGCTCGTCCCATACCTTCTCAGCAAGGGTCTTGCCCATTGCCTTCTCCTCTCACCGGTTCGTCTGCCCCACCGTCTGACTTCTGACTGCTCTAGTCTGACTTGCATCCCAGGATGCGAGACGGCATTATCAAGATATGGACAACTCTAGCGGAGTCGGCGTTCTCGACAAAGCCGCGCTGGTCCTCGCCGCCCTCGAGTCGGGGCCGGCGACACTGGCCGGTCTGGTGGCGGGCACCGGTCTGGCGCGTCCCACCGCGCACCGGCTCGCCGTGGCCCTCGAACACCACCGCCTGGTGGCCCGTGACATGCAGGGACGGTTCGTCCTCGGCCCCCGGCTGGCGGAGCTCTCCGCTGCGGCCGGCGAGGACCGCCTGCTCGCGGCCGCCGGGCCTGTGCTCGCCCGCCTGCGCGACATCACAGGAGAGTCCGCCCAGCTGTGGCGGCGCCAGGGTGAGTACCGCGTGTGCGTGGCAGCCGCCGAGCGACCGTCGGGCCTGCGCGACACGATCCCCGTCGGTTCCCAGCTCACCATGAGGGCCGGCTCGGCCGCCCAGGTGCTGCTCGCGTGGGAGGACCCGGAGCGCATGCACCGCGGGCTGCAGAACGCCGCGTTCAGCGCCACCGCGCTTTCGGGCATCCGGCGCCGCGGCTGGGCGCAGTCGGTGGGCGAGCGGGAGCAGGGCGTGGCATCGGTGTCCGCTCCCGTGCGCTCCCCCTCCGGCAAGGTCATCGCGGCTGTCTCCGTCTCCGGCCCGTTGGAGCGCCTGTCGCGCCAGCCCGGCCGGATGCACGCGCCCGCCGTACTCGCCGCAGCCGAGCGGCTTTCCGAGTCCCTGCGCCGCGCGTCGGAGTGACCTCCTAGCACCGCATCCCTCGACAGGATGGGTGTCTCGGGTCAGAAGAGCGCGCCCTGCTCCAGGTCGAGAAGGACCTGTTTGCGTTCCAGGCCGCCGGCATAGCCGGTGAGCGTGCCCTTCGCGCCCACCACCCGGTGGCAGGGGATCACGATCGGGATCGGGTTGCGGCCGTTGGCCAGCCCGACCGCTCGCGATGCCGCGGCGGTCATGCCGAGCCGGCGGGCGATCTCGCCGTACGACGCCGTCTCCCCGTAGCCGACGCGCCGGAGCTGGTCCCACACCGAGCGCTGGAAGACCGTGCCCTGCGGGTCCAGGGGCAGGTCGAAGTCCTTGAGCTCTCCGGCGAAGTACGCCCGGAGCTGCCGGACCGCCTCGCGCAGCAACGGATGGGCATCAGCCCGCTCGCCCACGGGTCGCCCCGCGGACAGGGCCGCGGCCTTGCTCGCCGACGAGTACTTCGAGGCACCGGCCGGGGGACCGCCGGAGAACTCGATCGCGGTGATCGCGGTCCGTCCGGCAATGATCCGCAGCTCCCCCACCGGGGACTCCATGGTCGTCCACATCATCGTCACATCCTCTCGTTCCCGCCGGCCGGGCTCCCGGCCGCCACGGGGCGCGCGGCCCCTGCCGCAAGACTCCACACGTGCATCTGGGCGTAGCTGCGCCAGGGCCGCCAGGCCTGGCTGGTCTGGTCCGCCTGTGCCGGGTCGAGCCCCAGGGCACGCAGCCCGTTCCGCACCCCGATGTCACTCGGCAGGAAGACGTCAGGGTCGCCGAGGGCTCGCATCGCGATGTAGTCAGCCGTCCACGGCCCGATGCCGGGGATCTCCAGCAATGCCCGTCGTACGTCGGCCCGGTCAGCGCTGCGGTCCAGCGCGATGTCGCCCGCGGCCAGCGCCGTGCACAGCGACGCGATCGCCCGCGCCCTCGCGCGAGGCATCGGCAGCTCCTCAGCCGGCACCGCTGCAAGCGTCGCGGTCGAGGGGAACAACCGCCCCCGCTCCCCGGCGATCGGGTCGCCGTAGCGCTCCACGATCTGCGCCGCGAGTGCTCGCGCACCCGAGACCGACACCTGCTGGCCGAGCACGGCGCGGACCGCGAGCTCGTCTCCGTCGACGTGCCCGGGCACCCGCAGTCCGGGCCGCTGCAGCACGAGCGGGGCGAGCGAGGGGATGGAACCGAGCTGCTCGTCGACCGCCTCCGGGTCGCAGTCGGCGTCGAGCAGCCGACGGCAGCGTTCGACCGCGGCGCTGAGGTCGCGCAGGTCGCTCAGGCGCAGGGCACAGCTCACGGTGCCGTCGCCCTCTGACGCATCGAGCGTGAGCCGCGCAGTGCCGCTGCCATGCGGCAGCCGGAGGGTGCGGGAGTACCAGCCCGGGCCGGCCTCCTCCAGCCCGGGCACCGCGCGGACGGCGAGGAAGGCGAGCAGCTCCGCGGCGGCGAACGGCCTGCGGACGGCCAGGCGCAGCTCGAGCGTCCCGGAGTGACCGGTTTCGGGAGCAGCCTGCGACCTGAGATGCGAGGGCGTGCTGGCGTAGACCTCACGGACGGTGTCGTTGAACTGCCGGATGCTCGCGAAGCCGGCGGCGAAGGCGACCTCGGCGAACGGCATCGCGGTGGTCTCGATGAGGATCCGCGCGGTCTGGGCACGGCGGGCCCGTGCGAGCGCGAGAGGACCGGCCCCCAGCTCCTTGGTGAGCAGGCGGGTGAGGTGACGCTGGCTGTAGCCGACTTTCGAGGCAAGGCCTTCGACCCCCTCCCGCTCGACGAGGCCGTCGGCGATGAGACGCATCGTGCGGCCCGCGGTGTCGGCAGCGACGTCCCACTCCGGCGAACCCGGAGTCGCGTCGGGGCGGCAGCGCTTGCAGGCGCGGAAGCCGGCCTGCTGCGCGCCGGCGGCCGTACGGAAGAAGGACACGTTGTGGCGTTTCGGCGTGATGGCCGGGCACGAGGGCCGGCAGTAGATCCCCGTGGTGCTCACTGCGACGTAGAAGACGCCGTCGAACCGTCGGTCGCGGCTCTTCACCACGCGGTAGCAGGAGTCCGGGTCGTTGATCAGCACGCGTCCATCCTCGCTGGGCAGGACGCACCGCGCTAGCGGAAATCGGACATGGCCGCTCGGAGGAGCCGCTGGCCTTCTCGGTGGCACCCCAGCCGTGGCACCCCCGGCCGTGGCACCCCGAATCCGATTCGAACGCCGACCACCTCGCTACCGACGCTCACCAATGGCCCTTGGGTGTGTTGCTTACCGGGTCTGCCGATGTCAGGACGACCCTGCGGTGGCTGCGCCCGGCTGGATTCGAGGACCCGGCCTAGGACCTCGTCCTCAGCAGGTGAAGCGAGCACACTCGTCGGGGGTTGATGCTCGTTAGGCGAGGCGAGTGACCTGAGGAGGAAGCGATGACGACTCATGCGCCAGGTACCCCGATTCCGCCTGGGATCGAGAGTCCAGACGAGGTGCAGACCCGGTTGGGCACGTTGCGGTTCTTCGACGGGTTCCCCGACGCCGCGACGGTCGAGACGCTGTTCGACAACCTGGACTTCCAGCGGGCGGTGCAGGCGTACCTGCTGGCCCTGCCGGCGTTGAGCGTGGCGGCGGTGCGTCAGGCCATGCTGGCGTGGGGTCCGGCCAACTCGACGATCGAGATTTGGGAAGACCTGGTCTACCCGCGCGCCGTCGTCCTCACGGGCAACAACAACACCTCCTACAGCAACATGCTGCTAGACCTCCACGACGGCCCTCTTGTTCTCGAGAGCCCACCGGGCGTGCTGGGCATGATCGTGGATTCCTGGCAGCGGTGGGTCGTCGACGTCGGCCTCACCGGACCGGACAAGGGCCAGGGCGGCAAGTACCTGTTTCTACCTCCCGGTTATGACCGAGAAGTCCCCGACGGCTACTTCGTGGTGCGCCCTCGCACCTACGTCCAGTGGCTGATGTGGCGAGGCTTCGTTGACGAGCACGGCGATCCTCACCCCGGCGTCGAGGCCATCAAGGCCAAGACCCGGGCCTACCCCCTCGATCGGGCCGACCGCCCGCCGCCGATGCGCTTCGTCAACGGCTCGCCGGAGCCGATGGTCTTTGTCCCACCCGCCGACTACCGCGCGTGGGAGCTGCTCGACGAGACCGTGCAGTCCGAGCCTCCCGAGTCGTCCGATCCCCTCACCCTGGGGATGTTCGCCTCGGTCGGCATCCAGCACGGCAAGCCGTTCAACCCCGACGACCGGATGCGGGCCATCCTCACCGAGGCCGCCGCCGTGGGCGACGCCACCGCCAGGGCCCTCGCTTACCGGTTCCGCCAGTCAGAGGCCTACTACTACCCGGACAGCACCTGGCGCACCATGTTCTTTGGCGGCCACCGGTTCCAGCAGGACGGCGTCGCCTGGCTGGACTCCGCCGCCCAGTACTACTTCACGGGGGCACCCATCAGTCCGGCCCTTGAGGTCAAGATGGTCGGCGCCGGATCCCAGTACGCCATTGCCTTCGTCGACGCCTCCGGCGCGCCCTTCGACGGCGGCAGGGCCTACCGACTGCACGTGCCGGCGAATGTCCCGGCCGTCGACTTCTGGTCGGTCATCGCCTACGACACCCAGACCCGCTCTATGCTGCAGACCGGACAGGACTGGCCGTCGGTTTCGAGCCAAGACAAGGACCTCGCCCCGAACGACGACGGCTCCATCGAGGTCCACTTCGGTCCCGAACGCCCCAACGACAGCGGTAACTGGATTCAGACGCTGCCCGGCAAGAGCTGGTTCGTGATTTTCCGGCTCTACGGTCCCCTCGAGCCGTGGTTCGACAAGACATGGAGACTGCCCGATATCGAACCCATCGCGTAGCAGGGTGCTGCTGGGACCAGGCCGAGGTCTGATCAAATACTCGGGCGCATGCTCGGGGCCCTGGCGGGCCGCAGTCAGGGCCGCGTCAACGGGCGAGTGTGCCTCTGCGGCGAAGGACGTAATCCCTGATCGCGTGCAGCAGGGTCGGGCACCCGGACGAACCCACCAAGGCTCAAAACGTGGAGCCCGGGTCACAGAACGCAGGGAAATGCCGCCTGGTGGTGAAGCGCGTCCTGCCTATGTACGGATGCTGGAGCGCGTCATTCACCACCGGGAAGTCCTGCCTATGTCGCGGGTAGCGCCACCCCGTTCAGTGCGCTTCGAGCTCGAAGAACAGGAAGCAGATGAATGAGCGACCGTCCGTGTTGGGCAGGAGTTCCGCTGGAGTGTTTGCCGCGGGCGGCGGCTCAGTGACCGCCTTGATGCCGAACCCCGCGTCGATGAACGTGTTGATGACGTCCTGCAGGGGGCGGTGCCAGTAGGTCATCCACACGGTCCCTTCGCCGAAGTCGTAGTCCTCGGAGTACTGAGTGAGGGCGAAGTAGTCGGCCTCGGGGTACACAATCGC
>DATGYO010000081.1:0-14837 GCA_035297905.1 Nocardioidaceae bacterium | reverse complement strand
TCGAGGACCGTGAGGTTGCGCAACCCCAGGAAGTCCATCTTGATCAGGCCGAGCGTCTCGCAGGTCGGATAGTCGAACTGCGTGATCATCGCCCCGTCGGAGGGCCGCTTGAGCAGCGGGATCACGTCGATGAGCGGCTCGCTCGACATGATGACCCCAGCCGCGTGGACACCCCACTGCCGCTTGAGCCCCTCGATGCCCATGGCGGTGTCGACGACCCGCCTCACGTCGGCATCGGCCTCGTAGAGGCTGCGGAACTCGCCACCTTCGCTGTAGCGCTTGTGCTCCGGGTCGAAGATGTCCTTGAGCGGGATGTCCTTGCCCATCACCGCGGCCGGCATCGCCTTGGTGATGCGGTCGCCCATCGCGAACGGGTAGGCCAGGATCCGGGAGGAGTCCTTGACCGCCTGCTTGGCCTTGATGGTGCCGTAGGTGACGATGTAGGAGACCCGGTCGTCGCCGTACTTCTCCGTGACGTACTTGATGACCTCGCCGCGCCGGCGCTCGTCGAAGTCGATGTCGAAGTCGGGCATCGACACCCGGTCGGGGTTCAGGAACCGCTCGAAGATCAGGCCGTGCTGCAGCGGGTCGAGGTCGGTGATCCGCATCGCGTAGGCGACCATCGAGCCGGCGCCGGAGCCGCGGCCGGGGCCGACCCGGATCCCGTTGTCCTTGGCCCAGTTGATGAAGTCGGCGACGACGAGGAAGTAGCCGGGGAAGCCCATCTGGGTGATCACACCGAGCTCGAACTCCGCCTGCTTGCGGACCTCGTCGGGGACACCGCCGGGGTAGCGGAACTCGAGGCCCTTCTCGACCTCCTTGACCAGCCAGCTGTCCTCGTTCTCGCCGGGCGGGCAGGGGAAGCGCGGCATGTAGGCGCCCGTGCTCTCGGTGAACGAGACGTCGCACCGCTCTGCGATGAGCAGGGTGTTGTCGCAGGCCTCACGCAGGTTGTACTTGTCCACCCACAGCGCCCTCATCTCCTGGGCGGACTTGAGGTAGTAGCCGTCGCCGCTGAAGGCGAACCGCTGCCCAGGGCCGTCGCCAGCCGGGACGTCCATCGTGCTGCCGGAGTTGATGCACAGGAGGTGTTCCTGGGCCTTCGCGTCCTCCCGGTTGACGTAGTGGGAGTCGTTCGTGGCGAGCAGCGGGATCTGCAGGTCCTTCGCCAGCCGGAGCAACCCGTCGCGCACGCGGTTCTCGATGTCGAGGCCGTGGTCCATCAGCTCGAGGAAGTAGTTCTCCTTGCCGAGGATGTCCTGGAAGTCGCCCGCGGCCTGCCGCGCCGCGTCGTAGTTGCCGTAACGCAGATGGACCTGCACCTCTCCCGAGGGACAGCCGGTGGTGCCGATGATGCCCTTGCTGTGCTGCGCGAGCAGCTCACGGTCCATGCGCGGGTGCTTGAAGAAACCGTCGCGCCAAGCGCCGGTGGAGAGCCGGAACAGGTTGTGCATGCCCTCCGTGCTCTCCGAGAGCAGCGTCATGTGGGTGTAGGCACCGCGCGCGGAGACGTCGTCGGGTCCACCGTCGTAGAAATTCACGCCACGCTTGTCGAAGCGCGAGATGTTGGGCGTGAAGTACGCCTCGATCCCGATGATCGGCTTCACCCCCGCCGCCTTGGCCTTCTTGTAGAACTCGTAGGCGCCGAAGACGTTGCCGTGGTCGGTCATCGCCACCGCAGGCATTCCGAGCTCCGCAGCACGCTCGGTCAGAGCACCGAGCCGGGCCGCACCGTCGAGCATGGAGTACTCGGTGTGCACGTGGAGGTGGGCGAACGAGTCTTTCATCCCGGACCCGACTGACATTGGTGGCTACTCGCCCCTTCCAACCCGAAACAAAGACACGCAGCGGCTGACCGAGGGTGACTCGGCCGAGCACTCTGGGGAAGAGGTGCCAGCCTACGTCACCGGATCGGGAGTTGTTCGCAAACACCCCGGTCGATGCGGAGCATGCTGCCAGGGGCCACCGACAGTTTCAGAGGCGGCCTCCACCGCCGCTCAGTCGGTGCGCGCGGAGCCCCAACCGTGCCACCGCTCCAGCTCGATCCAGGCGCTCACCCGGCCGCGCTCGCGGTTGGCGTAGGGCTTGCCGGTGTAGTGGGTCGCAAGCCGGTCGATGTCGACCAGGCCCTCGTCGTCACGCATCTCGGCGACCCTGCCCTGGAGGCTCACGTGGGTGTACCACCCGGCCTCGTCGAGCGCGGTGAGCGAGACCCGCGGGTCCCGGCGCAGGTGGGCGAGGCGACGGCGGCCCTCGTCCATGTTGACCAGGATCCGGTCGCCGTCGAGGAGGTACCAGGTCGCCACGGAGACCGGCTGTCCCTGGGCGCCGACCGTGGTGATCACGGCGGGGTTCGGCTTGGCGAGGAGCTCTCGGACGTGCTCCGGAAGGGGCGGGTTGGGCATCGGGTCTCCTCGGGACGACTGCGCTGTCACCCGAGGCTACCCGGGCATTCCGGACCAGGCTGCCCGTGCCCAACAGGCTCGTGGTGTCGAAACGACACCCGTCCGTCCGACGTACTCCCGAGGCGGCCGCCTCACGCCGCTCGACCAGAGGAGGAACCATGGACACGAACGCCCTGCGGGACGCGCAGGCCGGACGCAGCCCGAGTAGCGAGGGAACCAGTCATACCGACCTGCTGATCGCCTGCGGCGCCGTCGGTGGCCCGCTCTTCGCGACGTTGGCGGCAGCCCAGGCGCTGACCCGCGACGGCTTCGACCTCGCTCACCAGCCCTTGAGCCTGTTGAGCCTGGGACCGCTGGGCTGGGTCCAGGTCGCCAGCTTCGTCACCACTGGCATCCTCATCCTGGCCTTCGCCGTCGGGATGCGGCAGGTCCTCACAGGGGGAACGGGCCGCACCTGGGCGCCGCTGCTCATGGCGATCTCGGGAGCCGGGCTCGTGGCAGGCGGCCTCTTCCTCCCCGACCCCGCCCTTGGGTATCCACCTGGCACGCCGGACGCGATCCCGTCGGACTTCAGCTGGCACGGCAGCCTCCACGCAGCCGCTCCACCTCTCGCCTTCGCCGCGCTCGTTGCCTGCTGCCTGGTGTTCGCGCGCCGCTTCCTGGTCGACCGGCGACGGGGCTGGGCGGCGTACTCCGGGGCCACCGCGGTCGCGACGCTCACGCTCAGCGCCTGGCCGACCCAGGAGGGCGCGAGCATCCGGCTGGCCGTCGCGATCCTCGTGACCTTCGCCTGGACCACGCTGCTGGCCCTCCGCCTCCGGAGTCCGGTCTAGGCGTCGGCTGCCACGTCGGGTCCCTCCGAGGTCAGCGCGTGCAGGTGCCCGCTGAGCACGTCTCGACGTTCGAGAAGCTCAGCCACCTGGTCGTCGACGGCGTCGACCCATCTGCGCAGCGCGGCGACCGGATCGGCGCCGAGCCAGGCCATCTCGATGTCCGGTTCGCGCTCCTCGTTGCCGGACCCGTCGGTGCGCCTGAGCTCGACGAGCCCCTGACGGAGGTAGAACCGCCGCGCACCATCGTTGGTCTCGAACACCCACAACCCGAAGCCGTCGGGACGCAGGCTCTTGGCGAGGTCGAGCAGCACGGTGCCGATGCCACCGCCGGTCAGGCCGGGCCTGACGTAGATCGAGTCGAGCCAGGTCTCGTCGAGCACCAGGTGTCCGACGACCTCTTCCCCTCGTTCCGCGAGCCAGATCTCCCGCTCACCGCCGAGAAGCCTCCCGAACCACGCGTGGATCTCCTCGGGTGAGTGCACGGGGTGCGGCATCGCCGGATGGGCGGCCCGCCTGGCGGCGATGAAGAGGTCGGCGAGAGCCGCCGCGTCCTGGGGGTCGGCAGGGCGCAGGACGAGGTCGGTCTCCTCCACTGAGGAGTCCGCCATGGTCAGGTCTCGTCCCGGATGATCTCCAGGGCCCTTTCGAGGTCCGCTGGGTAGGGCGACTCGTACTCGACGTACTCCCCCGTGTCCGGGTGCTCGAAGCCGAGACGTACGGCGTGGAGCCACTGCCGTTCCAGCCCGACCCGCTTGGCGAGCACCGGGTCGGCGCCATAGGTGAGGTCGCCGACGCAGGGGTGCTTGAGCGCCGCCATGTGCACGCGGATCTGGTGGGTGCGGCCGGTCTCGAGGTGGATCTCGAGGAGGCTGGCGAAGCGGTGCGCCTCGAGGGTCTCGTAGTGGGTGACGCTGTCGCGGCCACCCGCCATGACCGCGAACTTGTAGTCGTACCTGGGGTGTCGCCCGATCGGCGCGTCGACGGTTCCGCGCAGCGGGTCGGGGTGTCCCTGGACGAGCGCGTGGTAGGTCTTCTCGACGGTGCGGTGCCGGAAGGCGTTCTTGAGCATGGAGTAGCTGTGCTCGCTCTTGGCGATCACCATCACGCCCGACGTACCGACGTCGAGCCGTTGCACGATCCCCTGCCGCTCCGCCGCGCCGCTGGTGGCGATCCGGAACCCCGCCCCCGCGAGGTGGCCGACCACCGTCGGGCCGGTCCAGCCGGGACTGGGATGGACCGCGACGCCCACGGGCTTGTCGATCACCACGATGTCCTCGTCGTCGTGGATGATCGAGATCCCCTCGACGGTCTCGGGTACGACGGCCACGGGGTCGACCAGGGCCGGAATCTCCACGTCGAGCTGGGCCCCCGGGTGCACCCTGTCGGACTTCGCGGCCGGCTGGCCGTCGAGGACGACGTTCCCCGAGGCGATCAGCTCGGCGGCACGACTGCGGGAGAACCCGAACAGCCGGGCCATCGCCGCGTCGAGGCGCTCGCCGGCGAGGCTGTCGGGGACGGTGAGGCTGCGGAACTCCGCGGCGCCGTGCTCGAGGGAGGAGCTCACGAGGCCGCGCTCTCTCCGGCCGCGTCGGGCCGGTCGTCGGCCGAGTCGTGCTGACGGGTGCCGTCGACGCTGATCCCGCGCAGCGCCTGGATGATGATCGTGGCCGCCGCGATGTTGATGCAGATGTCGGCGACGTTGAACACCGGGAAGTTCGGGAGCATGAAGAAGTCGACGACGTGCCCGCGCATGAACCCAGGGGCGCGGACGAGGCGGTCGGTCAGGTTGCCGAGCACTCCGCCGAAGAGGAACCCCAGGGCGATGGCCCATCCCGTGCTGCCCAGCCGACGGGCCACCCATATGACGGTCCCGGCGGCCAGGATCGCGATGACCGCCAGCACCTGCGTGTGGCCGGTGAGAAAGCTGAAGGCTGCACCCGAGTTGTAGGTCAGGTACAGCGAGAGGAAGTCACCGACGAGCGGGACGCGCGGCTGCCCGCGCAGGTGCTCGACGGCGAGAACCTTGGCGACCGTGTCGACCGCGTAGGCGGTCGCCGCGATCGCAGCGAACAGCCAGACGTGTCGACGACTGAGCCGTGGTGTGGGTTCGGTGTTCGTGCTGTCGCTGGAGTTCAGCGACGCTCCTCGCGCTGCTTGCATGACAGGCACAGTGTCGCACGCGGGAACGCCATCAACCGCATCTTGCCGATCGGCTGACCGCAGCTCTCGCAGGCGCCGTAGGTACCGTCGTCGATCCGTTCGAGCGCGTGCTCGGTCTGCGCGAGGAGAGCACGGGCGTTGTTGGCGAGGCTCATCTCGTGGTCCCGCTCGAACGTGGTCGACCCCACGTCGGCCTGGTCGTTGCCCGCGCCGTCGCCGGCATCGCGCATCAGGTCCGCCAGCTCGACCTCGGCCATGTTGAGCTCCGAACGGAGCCGGTCTCGCTCCGTGTTGAGCTCTGCCCGAACCTCGTCGAGCTCCTTGTCGGTCCACGGCTTCTCGTCTGACTTCACCGCGAGCTTGTCAGCGGGCTTCTTCGTGGTCGTCATCTTCCTCACCGTGGCCTTCTGTGGTGACGAAGGAGCCTTCGCGGCAGCCTTCGTGGTCGAGCTCTTCCGGGTTGCGGCCCTCGAGGCAGTCTTGCTCTCCTCCGTTGCGCTCGTGGCCTTTTTCACTGAAGTCTTCTTGACGGCTGCCTGTCGTGGCACCGGCGTGTCCGTCGCGGTCGACCTCGAGGCTCCCGATGTCTTGCGCACGGGCGCCTTCGCCGGGGCCTTCTTCGCGGCCGTCTTCGTGACCGCCACCTTCTTCGCGGGGGCTTTCGCGGCTGCCTTCGTCGTCGCCTTCTTGGCGGCGGCCTTCGTGGTCGTCTTGGCCGCGCTCTTCTTCGTGGCCGGCTTGGTAGCAGGCTTCGTGGCCGGCGACCTCTTGGCGCTGGTCTTCGTGGCCGGCGAGGTCTTCGCCGTCGACTTCTTCACAGCCGGCTTCTTCGCTGCCGCCTTCTTGCTCGTCGAGGAGGTGGCCTTCGTCGTCGCTGTCTTCGCGGCGGACCTCGTCGATGCTGCAGCCTTGACGCCGCCACCGGTCTTCGTGGTAGACCTCCTCGTGACGCCCGAGGTCACACGCTTGGCAGCTGCTGCTGTCTTTCCTGCGAGCTTCTTTGCCGTAGATCGTGCCATGGCCGCAGGGCCCCCTATCAGCATGGTGGTGTGGCGATCGCCACACGCGTGCCGCGAGGATATGCCTTCGCACCTGCCGCTTCAATCAAATGTGACAGGAAAGCCAGTGTGTCTCCCCTGGGAGCGTCTGGCAGACTTGACGGCACCGCAAGGCGTTGAAGGGACGAGTAGCCCCTGTACGACCACGAGCGACCCGGGGATGGTGTGAGCCCGGGGGTGTCGGCAGGCGGCGAAGATCACCCCGGAGCCGCCGGAAGAGCGCTCGCCCCGTACTTCGGGAGAAGCAGGTAGAACCGGCAGCGGTGGCCAACGAGAGGGCCGCACCTGGGCGCCAGACCCCGGGGACGGCCAAGGAGGGTGGTACCGCGGATCCGGTCGGAGCGGCCGGAGTCGTCCCTTCGCCAGTGATAGTGGTGAGAAGGACGCATGCGATGAGTGAGTACCGCCCGGTTCCCCCTCAGGTGGACCTGCCCGCGCTCGAGCACGAGGTGCTCGCGTTCTGGGACGACAACAAGATCTTCGACAAATCGCTCGAAGGCGCCGACACCCGGCCCAGGTGGACCTTCTACGAGGGACCCCCGACCGCGAACGGCCTTCCCGGGACGCATCACGTCGAGGCGCGCGTCTTCAAGGACGTCTTCCCGCGGTTCAAGACCATGCAGGGCTTCCACGTCGAGCGGAAGGCCGGCTGGGACTGCCACGGCCTGCCCGTCGAGCTCGCGGTCGAGAAGGAGCTCGGGTTCTCCGGCAAGGGAGACATCGAGGCCTACGGGGTCGCAGAGTTCAACGCCAGGTGCCGCGAGTCCGTGCTGAGGCACGTCGACGCGTTCGAGCAGATGACAGAGCGGATGGGGTACTGGGTAGACACCGAGGACCCCTACCGGACCATGGACCGCCCCTATGTGGAGTCCGTGTGGTGGGCGCTCAAGCAGATCCACGACAAGGGCCTGCTCGTCGAGGACTACCGCGTGGCGCCGTACTGCCCCCGCTGCGGGACCGGACTGTCCGACCACGAGCTCGCCCAGGGTTACGAGACCGTCACCGACCCCTCGGTGTACGTCCGGTTCCCACTCACCTCGGGCCCGTACGCCGGGTCAGGCGAGTCTGCCGGAGCAAGCCTGCTCGTGTGGACGACCACACCGTGGACCCTCGTCTCGAACACCGCCGTCGCCGTTCACCCCGACGTGGCCTACGTCCTCGCCACGGATGGCACGGAGCGGCTCGTCGTCGCGGAGCCGCTCTTCGAGCAGGTGCTGGGCGAAGGCTGGACCGTCGAGGCGACCTTCAGCGGCTCGGACATGGAGCGGTGGGGCTACCGGCGCCCCTTCGAGCTCGTTGACTTCCCCGCGCCCGCCCACTACGTGGTCCTCGGGGAGTACGTCACGACCGAGGACGGTACCGGCCTGGTGCACCAGTCCCCCGCCTTCGGCGAGGACGACATGCTGGTGTGCAAGGCCTACGGGCTGCCGGTGGTGAACCCTGTGCGCGCCGACGGCCATTTCGAGGACTCCGTGCCTCTGGTCGGCGGCCAGTTCTTCAAGCACGCCGACGCGGACCTGGTCCGCGACCTCCAGGAGCACGGGCTGCTGTTCCGGCACGTGGCCTACGAGCACTCCTACCCGCACTGCTGGCGCTGCCACACCGCGTTGCTCTACTACGCACAGCCCTCGTGGTACGTCCGCACCACGGCCGTCAAGGACGCGTTGCTGCGTGAGAACGAGCGCACCAACTGGTACCCCGAGACGATCAAGTGGGGCCGCTACGGCGACTGGCTGAACAACAACATCGACTGGGCGCTCTCCCGCAGCCGGTACTGGGGGACGCCGCTGCCGATCTGGCGCTGCGCCGACGGCCATCAGACCTGTGTCGGGTCCCTGGCAGAGCTCTCCGAGCTCACCGGCACCGACCAGTCCGAGCTGGACCCCCACCGGCCGTACGTCGACGAGGTGACCTTCGCCTGCCCCGACTGCGGTGGCGAGGCGACACGCGTCCCGGAGGTGATCGACGCCTGGTTCGACAGCGGCTCGATGCCCTTCGCGCAGTGGGGCTACCCGCACCTCCCGGGGTCGGCGAAGAGGTTCGAGGAGGCCTACCCCGCGGACTTCATCTGCGAGGCCATCGACCAGACGCGCGGGTGGTTCTACACCCTGATGGCGATCGGCACCGTCGTCTTCGACGAGTCGTCGTACCGCAACGTCCTGTGCCTGGGCCTCATCCTGGCCGAGGACGGCCGGAAGATGTCCAAGCATCTGGGGAACATCCTGGAGCCGATGCCGCTCATGGAGCAGCACGGTGCAGACGCGGTGCGCTGGTTCATGGCCGCCTCCGGCTCCCCCTGGGCGGCGCGCCGGGTCGGCCACGCGGCGATCCAGGAGACGGTCCGGAAGGTGCTGCTCACCTACTGGAACACCGTGGCCTTCCACGTGCTGTACGCCCGCACGTCGAACTGGTCTCCCGGCACCGCGGACGCTCCCGCAGTGGCTGACCGGCCGGTGCTCGACCGCTGGCTGCACGCCGAGACGGCCCGGCTCGTGCGCGGAGTCACGGAGGCCCTGGAGAACTTCGACACCCAGCGAGCGGGCAACCTGATCGCCCAGTTCGTCGACGACCTGTCGAACTGGTACGTCCGGCGTTCCCGGCGCCGGTTCTGGGACGGCGACCCGTCGGCCCTCCTCACGTTGCACAGCACGCTCGAGACGCTGACCAGGCTGATGGCACCGCTCACGCCGTTCATCACCGAGCGTGTCTGGCAGGACGTCGTGCGCCCGACCGGGCCCGACGCCCCCGAGTCGGTGCACCTGGCGTCCTGGCCCACGTTGGCCGAGGGCGACATCGACGAGGAGCTCTCGGCGGCGGTCTCGCTGGCGCGTCGCCTCGTCGAGCTGGGCCGCGCGGCACGGGCGGACGCGAAGGTCAGGACCCGCCAGCCCCTGAGGCGGGCACTCGTCGGCAGCGCGGCCTGGTCGGCCCTGTCCGAGGAGCTTCGCAAGGAGGTCGCCGACGAGCTCAACATCGGCGCGCTGGAGCCGCTGTCGTCGGCCGGCGCGGACCTGGTCGACCACTCGGCCAAGGGCAACTTCCGAGCGCTCGGCAAGCGGTTCGCGAAGCAGACCCCCCGGGTGGCCGAGGCCATCGCCGAGGCGGACGCAGCCGCTCTGGCCACGGCGCTCGCTGACGACGGCAAGGCCACTGTGACGGTGGACGGCGAGGACGTCGAGGTCCTGCCCGACGAGGTGATCGTGTCGGAAAGGCCGCGCGAGGGCTGGTCCGTGGTGAACGAGCAGGGCGAGACCGTCGCGCTCGACCTCGAGCTCACCCCCGAGCTGGTCCGCGCCGGGCTCGCCCGAGAGGTGGTGCGCCTCGTGCAGGAGGCGCGCAAGAGCAGTGGCTTCGACGTGAGCGACCGGATCGTCCTGGTCTGGCAGGCGGACGGCGAGACCGCCGAGGCGCTGCGAGAGAACGGTCCGCTCGTCGCGGACGAGGTGCTCGCAGTCGAGATGTACGAGGGCGAGGTGGCCCGCCCGGACGGGACGGCTGCCCAGACGACGCAGGTGGAGACCGTGGGCCCCGACGGCACACCGGCCGCGACCGTCGTACACGATGCCGACCTCGGCCTGACCGTGTCCGTCGCCCGCGTCTGAGCCTCAGGGTTCCCAGGAAACACCACGAGGCCGGTCCCCCGAGTGGGAGACCGGCCTCGTGCTGCTACGGGTGGGTCGACCTCAGCCGTGCTGGGTCTTCGACTCCTCCTCGCCGAGAAGCGACTTGAGGCGCTTCGGGGCGTGGTCGCTGGAGCTCAGGGTGCCGGCCTCGCCGTTGCCGTCGAGAGCGGAGAGCTGCTGCTCGAAGTAGCTGCGGAGGCGGCTGCGGTACTCGCGCTCGAAGGAGCGGAGGTTCTCGACCTCGGCGTTGAGCTTGTCCTTCTCCTTCTCCAGGTCGCCGAACAGCTGGCGGCGGCGCTCCTGGGTCTCGGAGTCGAGCATCTGCGAGCGGGTGCGGGCGTCGGACTCGAGCCGGTCGGCCTTGGCCTTCGACTCGGACTCGAGGCGCTCGGCCTTCGTGCGGGCCTCGCCGACGATCTTGTCGGCCTGGTCCTTCGCCTCGGCCACGAGCTCGTCCGCGTTGCGGGTGGCGATCTCCAGGAGTCGGGCGGCAGCGCTCGAGGCGTCGGCGACCGTGGTGACCTTGATCTCCTCGACCGGGGCGGCCGCGGCCACCGGCACCGGCGCAGGAGCGGGACGCTCGGGCACCTTCACAGGCTCAGGAGCTCGCTCCGGGGCCGCTGCGGCACCACCGCCGGCCTGGGCGGCCGCCAGCTTGGAACGCAGGTCGTCGTTCTCACGCGTGAGTCGAGCAAGCTCGGCCTCGACCTCGTCGAGGAACTGGTCGACCTCCCCCATGTCGTACCCCTCGCGGAGCCGGACCGGAGTAAAGCGCTTGTTGCTCACGTCCTCAGGCGTCAGCGGCATGACCTCACCCTTAATTCCTAGTCGTCAGTTAACGTGCGACCTTTTGGGCCGCGTGTCCTGCCCACCGTACTCCGAAAGCAGCGGCGGGGCGTAACGGGGATGCCGAGCGTTTCGGCACCTCATTGCGTGTGCGGTGGCGGATCGCCCCCTCTCACCCAGCAGTCCTACATGAACCCCCTGACCAGAATCAGCAGCAGGTAGCAGATGATCAGCACGATCATGAAACTCAGGTCGAGGGCGACGCTGCCGAGCCGAAGCGGCGGAATGAACTTCCGGAAGAACAGGATCGGCGGGTCGGTGATCGTGTAGATGATCTCCAGCACCACCAGGATCGGTCCTGTGGGCGTCCACGATCGCGCGAAGACCTGCACCCAGTCCACGATGAACCGGACGAACATCAACGCGAGGAACAGCCACAGGATCAGGTAGATGATCGAGGCGACAGCACTGACCACGAGCGCAGCATCAACTCTGGTTGAAGAAGCCGCCCTCGGCGATGCGCTGCTTGTCCTCAGCGGCGACCGAGACGTTCGGCGGGGAGAGCAGGAAGACCTTCGCGGTGACCCGCTCGATCGTCCCGCGGACGGCGAAGACCAGTCCGGCGGCGAAGTCGACCAGGCGCTTGGCGTCGGCGTCGTCCATCTCCGAGAGGTTCATGATGACCGGGACACCCTCGCGGAAGTTCTCCCCGATGGTGCGGGCCTCGTTGTAGGTGCGGGGGTGGAGCGTGGTGATCCTGGACAGCTCGGCCACCACTGCCGAGGGTCGGCGTCGCTCGGCGAGGTTCGCGACCGGCGTCGGACGGGCGGCCTCGGCACGGTCGAGGTCGGAGGCGCGAGCCTGCGGACGCTCGTCGTACTCGCTGTGGGCGTACTCGTCCTCGAAGCGGTCGGTGTCCTCGAGCAGGCCTAGGTACACCCCCATCTTGCGCATTGCGCCGCTCATGAACTCTGTCCTCCGATACATCCGCGCCCTCGGGTAGGACGCTGCTGCTTGTTCGACACTACTTGATCGCGGGTCGGCTACCGAGTACCGCGCTGCCAATACGAACGTGTGTCGCACCGGCCTCAATCGCCTCTTCCAGGTCACCGCTCATGCCGGCCGAGACCCACGTCGCGGTGGGTTCCACACGCTGCACCTCCCGCGCGGTCTCGGCGAGTCTCGCGAAGGCTGCACCGGGGTCCTCGCCGAGCGGCGCCACGGCCATCACACCGCGCAGGCGCAGGCCCTCCGTCTTCATGATCTGCTCCGCGAGCGC
Organism: Nocardioidaceae bacterium; assembly: GCA_035297905.1. Taxonomy (GTDB): domain Bacteria; phylum Actinomycetota; class Actinomycetes; order Propionibacteriales; family Nocardioidaceae; genus Nocardioides_C. The sequence continues at coordinate 2,693 of DATGYO010000081.1, read as the reverse complement.
GGGCACCTCGGCAGGTGGTGCGCCGGCTCTGCCCTCCCCCTTCTCAGGTGGGTCGAGGCTCACCTGCACCAGGCAGTCGAGGACGACGCCGCGCGCCTCGGCTCCCCGGGCGAGACCGCTCAGCAGCTTCACCCGGTCGACCGACTCGACGACGTCGGCGTAGGCGGCGACCGCGGCGGCCTTGTTGCTCTGCAACCCGCCGATGAAGTGCCAGCGGAGCCCGAGGTCGGCGGTCTCGGCGGCCTTCGCCTGCGCCTCCTGGTGACGGTTCTCCCCGACGTCGGTCACGCCGAGGGCGGCGAGCAGGCGTACGTCGGACGCCGGGAAGAACTTCGTGACCACCGTGAGCGTGATCTCGGCCGGAGAGCGGCCCGAGGCGCGGCAGGCTGCGGCGATCCGCTCGTGCACCACCTCGAGGTGGTGGGCGATCTCCTCGCGCCGCGCGTTCACGGGCGGATCCAGACGAGCCCACCGAGGCGACCCGAGGCGGCACCCTGCCGGCGGTAGGAGTACAGGTCGGGGTCCTCGAGCGTGCACCGTGAGGCGTCCACGACCTCGACGCCTTCCCCGTTCAGCTGCGCGACGACTCCGGCACCCACGTCGACCGCGGGCGTCCCCCACGAGGTCTGGGCGAACGACTCGGGCACGACCGCCGCCACCTCCTCACGCATCGCGGCGGGGACCTCGTAGCAGCGACCACACACGTGCGGCCCGAGCCAGGCGACGATGTGTCGCGCGCCGAGATCCCGCATGCCGGCAACGGTGTTGGGGACGATCCCCTCGACGAGACCGGGCCGGCCCGCGTGGGCCACACCGACGACCTGCTGGTCCAGGTCGGCCAGCAGCAACGGGACGCAGTCGGCCACCCGGACCAGGAGCACGACACCGGGCAGGTCGGTCACCAGCCCGTCGGCCACCGGCGGCTGCGCCGGCATCGCGTCGAGCCAGGCGCGGTCGACCACCTGCACGTCGGCCCCATGGACCTGGTGCATGCGGACCAGGAGCGGTGACTGGGCCCGCTCGGGCGATCCGCCGGCGTCGTCCGGCGCTGCAGTGAAGGCGCGCACCAGGAGCTGGAGGTTCTGCTCCACCTCGGCGCGACCGGCCACCGAGCCGTCCGCCTTCGGCTCGGCCAGGTTCAGCGACGCGTACGGACCGCCACTGACACCTCCGTGGCGGTCCGTGAACGCGACCTCGACGACCCCGCGGGTCTCCTGGAACGAGAACACTGCCCAGCGGCTCCGACGAGCTACTTCAGGAAGTCGGGGATGTCGAGGTCGTCCTCGTCGAACTGGACCTGGCGCGGCTGACGAGGCGGCTGGGCCGGCTGCGGGCGCTGCTGGTTCTGCTGCCCGGTCGGGGCCGGACGCTGCGGCTGACCACCCTGCTGACCACCCTGTCGCCCGTACTGCGGCTGCGACTGCCCGCCCTGCTGGCCGTACTGCGGCTGACCGCCCTGCCCGGCCGGCTGGCCGTACTGCTGCTGCGGCTGGCCGCCCTGATGCCCGGCCGGCTGGCCGTACTGCTCCTGCTGCCCGGCCGGCTGGCCGTACTGCTGCTGGCTCACAGGTGCCGCCTGACGCTGGGGCTGGCCCTGCGTCTGGCTCGGGGCGGGGCGCTGGGAGGCCACCGCCTGGGCCGCAGCCCGGGTCTCGGCCTGCGTCTGCTGTGGCGGGTGCGGCTCGCGGCGAAGCACCGTGCCGCTGTCGCGGCGCTTCGGCATCCCACCGTCGAAGCCGGCCGCGATGACGGTCACCCGCACCTCGTCGCCGAGGGCGTCGTCGATCGTGGCGCCGAAGATGATGTTGGCCTCCGCGTGCGCGGACTGCGCGACGAGCGCGGCGGCCTCGTTGATCTCGAACAGTCCGAGGTCGGAACCGCCGGCGATCGAGAGGAGCACGCCGTGCGCGCCGTCGATCGAGGCCTCGAGCAGGGGGCTCGAGACCGCCATCTCCGCAGCCGCCACCGAGCGGTCCTCACCGCGGGCCGAGCCGATGCCCATGAGGGCAGAGCCGGCGTTGGCCATCACGGACTTGACGTCCGCGAAGTCGAGGTTGATCAGACCCGGGGTGGTGATCAGGTCCGTGATACCCGAGACGCCCTGCAGCAGCACCTGGTCCGCCTGCTTGAACGCGTCGAGGACGCTCACGTTGCGGTCGCTGATCGAGAGCAGCCGGTCGTTGGGGATGACGATGAGGGTGTCGACCTCCTCGCGGAGCTGTGAGATGCCCTCCTCGGCGGAGTTCGCACGCCGCCGGCCCTCGAAGGCGAACGGGCGGGTCACCACACCGATCGTCAGCGCGCCGAGCGAACGGGCGATCCGGGCGACCACGGGAGCGCCGCCGGTGCCGGTGCCACCGCCCTCACCGGCGGTGACGAAGACCATGTCGGCACCCTTCATCACCTCCTCGATCTCCTCGGCGTGGTCCTCGGCTGCCTTGGCGCCCACCTCGGGGTTGGCGCCGGCGCCGAGGCCCCGGGTGAGCTCGCGACCGATGTCGAGCTTGACGTCGGCGTCGCTCATGAGGAGTGCCTGTGCATCGGTGTTGACTGCGATGAACTCGACGCCCTTGAGGCCGACCTCGATCATCCGGTTGACGGCGTTGACGCCACCTCCACCGATACCCACGACCTTGATGACGGCCAGGTAGTTCTGCGGTGCTGCCACGGCGGGTGCCTCTCGCTGCTCTGCT